>JAICWG010000216.1 GCA_025934915.1 Nitrospira sp. | reverse complement strand
GCTACCATCGCCACCAACACCGCGTCCAGATAGAGAATAAAGGCCTGTCCCGCCGCCAATGTTCCGGCTTTCTTCAAGAACATCCAAAACATCTCATAAGATCCGGTCAATGTAATCACGCCCACGAAAAACATCGGCAGCGCCGTCACCCAGAGATAGGGCGACTTCCACATCTTGATCAACACCGTTGTCCCAATGCAGAGCGCCAACATACCCAACAGCTGATTCGCGGCACCGAACATCGGCCAAATCGTCGAAACGCTCCCTGTCCCGATCAAATAGGCCCAGGCTCCCACGACTAGACCACTGCTCAACATCACGCCCGGCACCCAGTTCATCCGACGAAACGGCGCATAGGCCC
The DNA here is from genome assembly GCA_025934915.1 of Nitrospira sp. Taxonomy (GTDB): domain Bacteria; phylum Nitrospirota; class Nitrospiria; order Nitrospirales; family Nitrospiraceae; genus Nitrospira_D. The sequence goes on along the minus strand of JAICWG010000216.1, from coordinate 6,538 downwards.
GCCCAGCCATTTCTTGAATGAGATATCGTGCCACGCGCGTTCCCGTATCGATTGTCGTGAGGATGAACAACGCTTCAAATACCAGCGCGAATTGATACCAATAGGCCATCAAGCCAGACATACCGGGCAACGCCGAAAAGATCGACGCCATCCCGACCGCCAAGGACACGGCGCCCCCAGGACGCCCCGCCACATTCACCTCAACCAATTGCGACAGCTCGGCAATTCGCGACGGTACAAAACCCATGGCGGCCAGCGCATCCGAACTCAATGTCGTATTGATCGCCAGGTAATCGCCCGGAATCAGCACCGAGGCCGCAATCAACGCCATCACGCCGACGAAACTTTCCAGCAGCATCGCCGCATACCCCACCACCGCCTGCGACTCCTGCTCGATCATCTTGGGCGTCGTGCCCGAAGAGACCAGCGAATGGAAGCCTGAGATCGCTCCGCAGGCAATCGTAATGAAGAGAAATGGGAAGAGCGTGCCGGGAATAATCGGCCCGCCACCATTGGCGAAGGTCGTCACGCGTGGCATCTCAATCGTCGGCGCCATGAGAATGACGCCGAACCCGAGCAGAAACACGACCCCAAGCTTCATGAATGTTGAGAGATAGCCACGCGGCACCAGCAACATCCAACCTGGTAACACTGAGGCGAGAAAGCCATAGCCGGCTAACAGCCCGACTAGCGCCGGTTTGTCGAATTCGAAGAGCCACGCATAGGATGATTGGGCCACCACGCGGCCGAAGAACACTGCGGCCAATAATAGAACAACGCCAAGCACCGACACTTCCGCGATCGCGCCTGGGCGAAACCTCTGGAGATAGAAGCCCATGAGGAAGCCGATCGGAATCGTCATCGCGATCGTAAACGTGCCCCAGGCATTGTGATAGAGAGCATTCACGACGGCAAACCCCAAACCCGCCAACGCGACTACCACGATAAAGAGCACAGCCACAGCCGTCGCTGTTCCAGTAATGGAGCCGAGTTCGTCGTGCGCAATCTCAGGGAGCGAACGTCCGTTGCGTCGCATCGAGGCCACCAGAATGATGAAGTCCTGTACTGCCCCAGCCAGCACCGCGCCAATCACCAGCCAAAGAAACCCGGGCATGAATCCGAATTGCGCGGCCAGCACCGGACCGAGCAAGGGCCCGGCCCCGGCTATCGCCGCAAAGTGATGGCCGAAGAGCACGACCTTATTCGTGGGATGAAAATTGACACCGTCATTCAACCGCACCGCCGGTGTCACATGTTGATTGTTTAGCCCGACGACTTGCTTGGCAATCCATCGACCGTAGAACCGATAGGCCAGCACATAGATGCAGGCCGCCGCCACCACCAGCCAAAGACCGTTTACTTTCTCAGTGGGATTGACGACGCCGACCACATGAGCAAGCGCAAGCGCACCGAGGACCGAGAGCAGCACCCAGAGCAGATTTACAGTTGATTTCATGCGCGGCATCCTAACATATAAAGGAAGAAGCGGGCGCGACCAGGCTGCCCTTTGTGCTCGCGGAACGCGGCACGCAGGATTGATCGTATTGTCAAATCAAGGGCGGTGCTCGTTCGACGCGCGCATGGGTACTCGCGTACCAGTTCAAACATTGATTGATTATCTGGAGGGCGGTCAAACGATTGACGACTTTCTGGAATGGTTTCCGACCGTCACACGAGAACAAGTACTCGCCTATCTTCGTCGTTGACCTGATCAAATAGCCGCGCCCCTAATTCCCTCGCCAGCCATCGGCCATAGAACCGATAGGTCAACACATAGATGCAGGCCGCCGCCACGACCAGCCAGAGACCATTCACCTTCTCAGTAGGATTGATGGCGCCAACCACATGGGCAAGCGCAAAAGCGCCGAGGACCGAGAGCAGCACCCAGAGCAGATTTACTGCCGCTTTCATGCGCGAGCACACAATTGTACCGGCTCTGTGCAGAGAGAGCACCGTCTATAGTTTGACAATTCGATCAATCCCGCCTGCGCACTCAGTGCGCACGAACCAACACGCGTGCCGTTTCTGATCGCCATTCTTTGGTATACTCCTGCACACCATGCCATCGGATACCCCGGCTTTGCAGCCGACTGGGAAAGATCGCCGCGAGTTTTATCGCATTACTGTCCCCTTGCCCATCCGTCTTCAAGCTGAGAACGACACAGCGGAGGTAACCCTCATCCAGCGATCCGTCAACATCAGCGGCGGTGGCATCGGTATCACACTCAACCAGGCCTTCGAGGTAAACGAAATTCTCTCCTGCACCCTGCTCCTTCCCGGCCAAGTGCTCTTTAAGTCCTACCTCGAAGTGTTGTGTGTTGATCTCATCCCCTACCCACCCAACACCTATCGCCTCCATGGCCGCTTCGTCAGGATGACCAATCAGGATCGAGAACTGCTGATCAGACATATCTTAAAATTCCAACGCGAACACCTCAATAGGCACTACTCTGCCTAAATGGGCACGGCTCTCACCCTGAATAGGATCAGGAAAACCTCAAGGATTCCGCTTCGTCCCCGCAAAAGGGGGATTCATTCTGCCGCGCGGGACCGACTACACTCGGCCACCGTGGAATCGACACGCCCCTATTTTCGACATCACTATCGAGTCCCGCTCGCCGTGCAATACCCCGTGATGTTTTCCGATGCGGAAACGATCGCGGAAGGGAAGGTGATGAACCTCACGGTGTTCGGTTGCGCAATCGAGTGCGCCGGTGCCGCGCCGCAGCGGACCACCCTCCGCATACGGCTGATCCTCCCGGATCAGGCACAGTCACTCCCGGTCGAAGAGGCCGAGGTCCGATGGGTCCAAGGAAATCGAATGGGGCTTCAGTTTCACAAGGTAGAGCGGGCGGCGGATTTTCGGCTTCACGGCTTTGTGTGGGACCGAATGATCGAACGGCTCCAAACAATCACTCAGGAAGGAATTTCTATCTCTTGATCCCGAGGTATCCTGCCTTTTCCAACCGTCGCTAAACACAACAGCCCGATGCCGATCCATACGAGCTCACGGAACCGTCGCAAGAGCGCGAAGGTAATCCCCGTCACATCACTGTAGCCGAAGGCTTGGAGCAACAGAAGATTGCCGGCATCTTGGGCGCCCAGGCTGCCGGGGATGAAGAAAGATCCGCCCTTGATAAACACCGCGAGCGCTCCTATAGAGAGGGCGGACAACACATTTACCGAACCGCCGAGTAAATAGATGATCCCGAAGACTTCCATCGATTCGGCCATCCAGCCAAAAAAGTACACCACCATCGACGCATAAAAGGCCTTTTGATGGTGGCTGTAAAAATTCCGAATCGTCTGGTCGATCGAGCGCAGGTGCTCTTCCTGCGTTTCCAGAGATCGAATTCGCAAGCCCAATTTCTTGACCAATGACAGAATCGATGCAAAGAGTCCACGCTGCTGAATAAAAACAAACCCCGCGATTGAACACATCAGCAGTCCGACACTCAACAGTGCCGCCGTGATCGTCTGCCCTGCAGAGCTTCCGGCACCCAGAATCCAAAAGGCCAGGGCGATTCCCGTGAGGATATAGAACACTTCGGCGATCGTCATGGTCGTCTTCGCAATCACAACTGAAGCGGCCCCCTCTGCCATGGAAACGCCGTACCTTTTGAGCAGATAGACCTTCAGCGGTTCTCCCCCCAGGTAGGCCGTCGGCGTGGTCATATTCACCACTTCGCCGGCGCTCCGAATCGTCAGCAGTCGCCAAAACGGAATCCTTTGTGCCGCTCGGCCCAACACCACTTTCCACCCATAGGCTTCAACGGAATACATGATGACAGAGGGGATCAGGATGGCAAGCAAGGCTGTCGGACCGAGCCGTGTAGCGGCCTCATAGACATTGGCGGGGCCGATATGCCACACAAGAAGGCTCAGAACGATGAGACCGAGGGCTAGTAAGATATAGCGCAACACGTTAGTCGGATGGCGAACGCGGCATTTATGGACGAGGAGACGAGACCGCAAATGGGCGGATGACCCAGACCATGGCGCCGGCAAACAGCAAGGAGCCGGCTGCTGCAAAGAGTAGAAACCAATAGAGTTGATCGAACAGTGCAAAGCCCAGTAAGGCCGCTGAAAAATCGCGGCTGGCGACATTTTTCAACATGACGTCCGCCCAGGCTGCATGAGCAGGGTTTCTCCAGCCACTCGCCGTTTTAATCTTTTGTGCCTTTTCGACAAGTAAGAATGAGAGGCCGTTGCCGAACACCGCGGCGACGCCCAGCACAAGAGGAACCCAGTCGTCCGCTTGTCCGATTTGGGTCGTATAGAGTCCCACGGCGATGCCCGCAAAAATCGCCATATGCACGACGTTGTCCAAGACCATATCGAGCCAGGCACCAAAGGGCGACTCGGTAAAGGTCAGCCGCGCGACTTCGCCGTCGCAGCAATCAATGACGGCTGCCAATTGAAACAAGAGGGCTGCCATGATACCGGCGCTGTACGTACCGATCCCAAACCCCGCGGCAGCAACCAGACCGATTAATCCGGCGAGGATCGTGATGGAATTAGGCGACAGCCCCATGGCGAGAAATAGGCGTGTGAACCAGCGAGAGACCTTGCGATTGAAATAGCGATCGACAAACCCTTCAAATTCCCCTTTGAGCGAATTGAACAACTTCTTTTCGGCTGTTTGGACGTCAGACATGGTTCGGACGGGTTGATACCAAGTACTCCGCTTCTCTTCAGTCGAAACGACACGCACTCGACCATCCGCCGCAGCCCGCTCAAGCCACTGCTGGATCGGAAAGCTCCCTTTCTCACTCGCCGATTGATTGGCAGTGCTCATCAAACTTGCCGGCACAACCACCAGCTCGGCGACACGCAAGGCCGGATCGTCGAAACGAGGAGGGGCGAAGATCGCCGGGCGACCGGATGGGACTCTCGATCGCACGCTCCGCATCGTGAGCTGATCGACCTGCCTTTGTGGGGCTTGAGAGACTACGATGGTCTGACCGTCCAGTACATCACGCCGCAACCGTTCGATCAGCCCTCGAGAGAACACGCTATTGGCGCTCGCAATCAACGCAAAACCATGCACTTCGGCCGCCAACGCTTCCCATGTCCGAGGATCGTCGAGAGGAAACTCACGGATCGGCATCCATCGGACGGGAATCGTGACGCGCGGCCCTTTGGCTAGCGCCTGTTTTAGCTGCTCCTCTTCAGAACCGGAAAGGACGATTAACTGACGAATCCCCGCCCATTGCAAGGTAAGCACCGTCCGTTGAAAGAGCCCGATCCCCACGACGCTCGTCAGAGGCCCCACGTCGTCGACCGGCGATCCGATCGGACCGCCGAATACTCCGACAGACGGCAGCAGAATCGCCGTCGCCAGTCCTTGGATTTCAGCTCTTCTTTGAAGGATGCTCTTATTCATGGTTCCATGCACAACTATGTCTGCTCACCGATGATTCCTTGCGCAGGGCCTTCCCCATCGGACATCTTACCAAGACTTTCTCATAATCTTGGCAAAACTTCCAATTCAGCTTTTTTTACGTCTTCGATGAAATCGATCTCGGTCCAGGGCAGTCCTCCGATCCGTTCATAACCGACCCTCACGTCCTGAAAATACTGCCGCAGCGCGTCTTCGTACTCCATATCCCACGAGCCTCTGTCGATGTGACCACGGAGCGATGAGACGACGCGAGGCGTGTCAGCATGCCGAACCCGAAGAAATCCAACCCCTTCACCGGTGTAGTCGTACTGTTCCGGCATGTTCTTTGTCAGCGCGACAACTCGGCCCCCCGCCGCGACCACCATGCATTCTTCTCCGGTCTGCTTCACCGTCTCATCCATCAACAACGCATTCTCAGAGGGTGACGACACCAGACGCCGTAGGATTTCCTGGTGGAAAAACACATCGGCATCCATCACGATCGTATCGTCGTCGAGCGCGGTTCGTGCGATCCACAGCGAGGAAATACTGCCTCTGTGAAACTGCTCGTTGACCAGAAACGTGACGTTGACGCCGCATGCATCCTGCTCGACCGCCGCACGAATCATCTCCTGCTTGTATCCGACGACGATCTCCGCCCTGCGAATCCCGACGGAAACCAGCGACTCTAAGTAGCGACTCAAGAGCGACCGGCCGCCGATCTTGATGAGGCATTTCGGGCGATGTTGGGTGACTTCCCACAGACGTTTTCCTACTCCCGCTGCAAGGATGACCGCCTTCATGCCGATTTGCACACGCGCTCGAAGGCATCGAGAAACCCACCAAATTGCGCCTCCGACAATGCCCCCATATTGGCCACACGGAAAATCTTGTTTTCCAGGTTGCCTTGACCGGCATAAATGACATAGCCCTGCTGCTTCAGGCTGTCGTGCAATGCGTGGTAGGAAACACCATCCGGCAAGTGATAGGCCGTGATGGTATTCGATTGCCGGTCCGCCGGAAGGAATGCTCTCACACCGAGTGTAGTCATTCGTTCACGGATCAGAGTCGCCATCTTCTTGTACCGTTGGATGCGATTGGCCACGCCTTCTTCGAGTAGTTCGTTGAGTGCTTCGTCGAAGGCATAGTAGACCT
>JAICWG010000178.1 GCA_025934915.1 Nitrospira sp. | reverse complement strand
TGACCGAAGCCGCGATCGATCCGGGGCTGCTGCGTGACCTTTATGTTTCCTTAGGTGAACCGCTCGATGACGGAGCGTGGAGTGTGCGGCTCTATCATAAGCCGTTTGTGGATTGGATTTGGGGTGGTTGTTTCATCATGGCGCTGGGGGGCGTACTGGCCGTCAGCGATCGCCGGTATCGAATTGCATGGCGTCGGCAAGAGCCGGTTGTGCCTGCTTCGACAAGAACGACTAGGCGAAAAGTGGCATGAATCGGTTTCTCCTGCCGTTATCGATTTTTATCGTAGTCGTCATCTTTCTGGGTGTGGGGCTCAAGCTCAACCCACGAGAAATTCCGTCTCCCTTGGTGGGAAAGGCCGCGCCGGATTTTTCTCAACCGCAGCTCTATGATCCAGCAAAAGTTTTTTCGCCGGCTGACCTCAAGGGGAAAGTGTGGTTGCTCAATTTTTGGGCGTCCTGGTGTAGTGGATGTCGGACCGAACATCCGGTGTTGATGGAGTTGGCCAAATCCGGTGAGGTGCCGATCTATGGGATGGATTACAAGGATCAACATGACGAAGCCATGACCTGGTTGAAGCGATGGGGCAATCCCTATCCCGTGGTCGGGGTGGATGATGCCGGCCGGGTCGGTATCAATTATGGGGTCTACGGAGTTCCTGAGACCTATGTCATCGACAAGCAAGGCGTGATTCGTTATAAACAGATCGGACCGTTGGATCCCGACACGGTCGCCCAAAAAATTCTTCCCCTTGTAAAGCAGCTTGAATCGAAATGAAATGGTTGATGCTTATAGCGCTGCTCTGGTCCGGACCAGCTTGGGCTGGGGAAGCCAGGCCGTTGGCTGATGATCCTGCCGCTGAGGCGCGACTCAAGCACCTCGCCGTCGAGCTGCGATGTCTGGTCTGTCAGAATCAAACATTGGCCGATTCCAATGCTCCGCTGGCGGAAGACTTGCGCCGGGAAGTGCGGGAAATGATCGCGAAGGACATGAGCGACAAGGACATCATCGATTTTCTGGTCGCGCGCTACGGGGACTTCGTGCTGTATCGGCCGCCGCTCAAGGCCACGACCACACTGTTGTGGGTGGGTCCGTTTGTCCTATTGACCGTCGGAGCCACGGCGCTGATCATTACGTTGCGGCGTCGGGCGCACAAAGTCGTCGATGTGCCGGTGACGGATGAAGAGCATCGACGAGTTGAACAACTATTGGCAGAAGGAGGCAAGCGCTCATGACCGCTACATTTTGGTTGATCGTTTCGGCCATGACTCTGTGTGTCCTCGGTCTTCTGCTGAGACCTCTGTTGCAGCGCCCGTCTGCAGCCACGAACGAACAGGAGAAAACGTTGCCGGTCTATCGACAACAATTTTCCGAGCTGGACCAAGATCGTGCCAATGGATTGCTGACGGAGGAACAGTACCGAACGGCCCGGAGCGAGCTGGAGCGCCGTGTGTTGGAGGAAACGGGGGCGCCAGAGGCGCACGCCGCAGTTGCCGCAGGGTTCGTGAATCTCCGGTTCGTTGCCCTCTCCTTGGCCATGATCATTCCGGCCGCCAGTGGAGTGCTCTACTGGACATTGGGAAATCCAGCCGCGATGACGCACCCAGCGGTGTCAGCGGCTGCCTCTCAGGGCGGCTCTGGAGAGATGGCCGACAGTCTCAATCAGCTGATCGAACAGTTGAGAGCGAAGCTGGAGCAGAATCCCAATGACGGAGTCGGATGGGGACTCTTGGCTCGATCCTATATGGCGATGGAGCGGTACGCCGACGCGGTACCGATTTTTGAGAAAGCGACCAAATTGGATCCAAATAATGCGAGCCTCCTTGCCGACTATGCGGATGCCCTCGGCGTCCATCAAGGGCGCAAGCTGGATGGAAAACCTGAGACGTTGATTCAGAAAGCCTTGAAGCTCGATCCGCACAACGTGAAGGCGCTTATGCTGTCGGGGACGATCGCATACAATCGAAAAGATTTTGCGCGCGCCGCCAAGGAGTGGGAAGATGCGCATACCTATCTTCCTCCCGACGACCAGGAGTCATCCGACCAGCTGAAGGCCAGCATCGTCGAAGCCAAACGGCGGCTCGGTGGTGGCCCCAGTATGAACATGTTGGTGGCGAATCCTCCGATGGAACAGACCAAACCCGCCAAGCCGGCAGCACAATCCGGACAGTCTCGGGCGATAACGGGTAAAGTGGTGTTAGGGTCGAATCTGGCAAGCAAAGCCTCTCTCCCGGATACTTTATTTGTGTTTGCGAAGGATGTGGCCGGTCCACCGATGCCGGTGTCGATCGTGCGGGCGTCGAAGAAAGATTTACCCTTCACCTTCCGGCTGGATGACTCAACAAGTCCCATGCCGTCAAGAAAACTCTCGGACATCGACACGGTGGTCATCGTGGCGCGTTTGTCGAAATCTGGAAAAGCCATGCCGGAAAGTGGTGATCTGGAAGGTATGAGTCAGCCGATTAAACCAGGAACCGAAAATGTCACCGTCGTCATTGATCGGGAACGACCGTAATGGTCATCATGTCTATGTGTTTCTCGCGAGATGTATAAGCTGCTTCGTTGATCATATCCACGGAAAATCTCTTGACAGTCTAGGAGGGCTAAGCTATATTTCGCCGCCATTCTTTTTTTTGAGAACTTTCGCAATGAACACATATTAAAAACAGAAGTGCATCAGGTGAATCTTTTTTGAAGGACAGTGCACACTGCCCATCAAACGGAAGGAGTAGAACCGTGACAGTCAAGCACTTGGTGAAGTATGCTCTGGTTGTCTGTGGCGTGTTAGCCGCCGCACAGGCTCAGGCGAATTTCCCCACCGTTCCGAAGGAAACCTATGAGGCGTTGAAGATTGATCGCTCTGCCTCACCAAAGGAACTGTACGAGGCGTTGCTCAAGCGATACATGGATCCCGCTCAGAATGGGCAAGGGAAGGGCAAGTATGGAGACTATTGGCAGCCTGTCTCGTTCAGTAAGTATTTTGACCCTCACACTTTTTATAAACCACCGCAGGCGGTGAAAGAGGTGGCAAGCCGTGAGCAATGCGTCAAGTGCCACACCGATGAATCGCCGGGATGGGTAGCTGCGTGGAAGAAGAGCACGCACGCGAACTTAGACAAGATCCGTAAGCTGACCCCGAAGGATGAAACATACTACAAGAAAGCAAAGCTGGAAGCTGTCGAAGACAACCTTCGTTCAATCGGCAAGTTGGGCAAGGGCGAGCATCTCAAGGAAGTCGGCTGTATCGATTGTCACTTCGACATCAATGCCAAGAACAAAGCCGATCACCGTAAGGATATCAGGTTGGCCACGGCCGATACCTGCGGCACTTGCCACTTGCAAGAGTTTGCGGAAAGAGAATCGGAGCGGGATACAATCACGTGGCCAAAGGACCAGTGGCCAAAGGGTCGTCCGTCACATGCCTTGGACTACAGAGCCAATGTGGAAGTGGAAGTCTATGCTGCTATGCCACAGCGGGAAATCGCCGACGGTTGCACCGGCTGTCACGTCAATCAGAACAAGTGTGATACCTGCCATGCTCGACACGAATTCTCCGTGGCGGAATCGCGCAAGCCGGAAGTCTGCGGTCAATGTCACAGCGGTGCAGACCATAATAACTGGGAAGCCTACAACCTTTCCAAGCATGGTTTGAAATATCAGCGAGATAAGGCACATTGGAACTTCAATATTCCAATTAAAGAGGCTATGGCAAAGGGAGCTGAAACAGCACCAACTTGCCAGTACTGCCATATGGAGTATCAAGGTAAAGTCGCGCACAACGTCGTGCGTAAGGTTCGTTGGGCCAACTATCCATTCGTGCCTGGCGTTCGTGAGAACATCAAGACGGAATGGGCTGATAAGCGAAACGATGCCTGGGTGAAGACTTGCACCAATTGCCATTCGGAAACCTATGCCAGGGCCTGGATGGAATTCATGGATAATGGAACATTCTCAGGTTTGGATAAGTATGATGAGGCTCATCACGTGGTTGAAGAGCAGTATAAGGCTGGTCTATTGACCGGGCAGAAGACAAACCGTCCAGCGCCTCCGGCCCCTGAAACGGATGGATTTGAAAAGTTTTTCCAAATCTATTGGTCAAAAGGAAATAACCCGGCTGCCAATGAGTTGAGACTGTTCGAAATGGCAGAAGATCACCTGGTGCAGTTGCATGTCAGCTTGGCGCATCAGTACTGGGGTTACACCTATACGGTAGGCTGGGCGGCTATGAATCGTGCCTATGTTGAAATCATGGACGATGACACTCGGCTCAAAGAAAAGCTTGATCTCCAAGCACGGGTTGCAAAGCTCGAGGGTCAGGTGAAGCATGGTATGCTGGATCTGGATACTGAGACAGGGAAGCTTTCCCTTGGCGGCATTGGTGGTGGAATGATGCTCGCTGGGACAATTGCAATTGCGGGTTGGCGGAGGAGCGGAAGGAAGGATCGTTGATCTCTGCTCCGCCTCTGAACGAGCCAGTGTCAAATCAGTCTTGGTCTAAATTCCTCCCGTCATTAGGTATTCTCCTGGTGACGGGAGGTCTTTTTCTGACCGGATGGTGTGTGTATTTATGGTTAAAACCGCTTCCTGCCCCGTACAGCTATCAGCTTGTTGACGAAGGGAGTATCGCCAGGTTCAAGAACCTTCCGTTGCAGTCCTGGCCTGATTTGACGATCAGCAAATACGAACTTCGTGTCGACTCAGTGGAGAAGCCGATCGCTATTGCCTATCGAGCTCACAAAAAGGAAGGGCAATCAGTTCTCATAAGTTGGGAAAATCTTGTGTCTGAACCAATCGGTGAGATGGGCGGCGATCTCTCCGAATTGTCCATGATTGCTACCGACATTACGAAATATGTTCCAAGGGATGCTGTCCTGTTGGCTTGGTGGGATACATCGCGTCAACTTGGATTGCTATCGGACCGAAACACGATCTTTACGTCTCATCTGGGACAACCTCTCATCGCTCCTTCTTATTGGAAAGAGCGAACGGATGTAATCAGGACGTATGAGCGACAGTTCTGGGGAGCCGACGGATCTCCCGAGGAGCAGAAGCGTTTTCAGCAATTTGTTGATGCATTGGTTTCTGAATCCAGTAAGGGGATAGCCGCTCTTCGGGAATTGGTCGGCTCTCAGGAGGCCTACATTGTTGTTCACCCAGCCGACCTGTATAAGCTTGGTCTCATGCGCCCTGATCGGTTTGATGTAGCCTTCAAGGATTTTCCACTGACCGGTAACGTGCATGGACTTGCCGGACAAGTGAAGGCATGGATGAAAGAGAACGGCTACGATACCTATACCCTACAGTCTCTTTCCGAAAAGGTCGTGCGTGCCTATTTTTTAAACGAAAGTAAGAATGGCAAAATATTGCTGGCGCAAATGCTGCCGCTTATGAATTCAACACCCGTCGATTTTCATGCATTACAATTGGTCCACAAGCACGGAGGCTACTGGGTGTACAAGGTTCCGGCTGCTTGAGAGCGATTCGGAATACATAGCCACTGAATATCAGGGTAGCAGTCCAAAATCGCTCATGGTAAACTGGCTCCGTTAGACGTATTAATGATAAAAGACTTGGTACAATCATCCATCACGACGTGATCATGATTATTATGACGACTCTTACTTCATGTATCTATGGAAAGGAGATGCCGTGAATCACCGCATAGCATACGCGTTCGCCGCTGCGGCGGTATTTCTGGCCGTGGCAGGGACGGCTTGGGCGGAAGGGACATTTGAAGGGAGAAAGAAGTGTTACAACTGCCATAAAAGCGAGGGCGAGTCATGGGATAAGACTCTCCATGGGAAGGCAATGGAATCGCTCAAGCCCAGCAGAGGCAAGAAGAAGGACGAGGCGATGGTCAAAGCCAAGCTGGACCCCAAGAAGGACTATACAAAAGACAAGGATTGCGTTGGATGCCACGTCGATGGGTTCGGCAAGGAGGGCGGGTACGTCATCGAAGAGCCGGAGAAATTCTTAACCGGCGTTGGTTGCGAATCCTGTCACGGAGCAGGTAGCGATTATCGCAAGATACATCGCAAGGCAGGTGAAGCGTTTGAAAAGTCGCAGAAGACAATGGAGCGAGCCAATCTCGTCGAAGCAGGTCAAGATTTTGAGTTTGAGGAAAAGTGCAATGCCTGTCATCTCAATTATGAGGGATCGCCATGGAAAGGTGCGAAAAAACCTTATACCCCGTTTACTCCTAAAGTAGATAAGAAATACGCATTTGACTTTGAGAAGTCTGTGAGGAGCGACAAGGCGATGCATGAGCACTTCAAGCTTGCTGGAACATTTACCGGTCCGCCCATGCCGAAGTTCCATGAAGAATTCCAGAAGGCGGCCAAACCTCCGGTGAAATCCGATAAGGCGGAAGACTAACAATGGCAAAGATAGGGACACTAGCGGCCGGCGCAGTTCTTGGGATTGGAGTGATCGCTGTCGTCTTTGGTGGTGAAGCTGCGGTTTCCAGGACCGAGTTTTGCATAAGTTGCCACTCTGAAATCTACCCCTATGAGGAACTGAAGAAGTCGTCACACTGGGGTGCACTTGGTATGGATCCAGGATGTAAAGATTGCCATGTGCCCCAAGGTTTATCAAACTTCCACAAGGCGATCTATACACACGTGGTAGACGGTGTGCCCTTCCTGATCAAGGAATTCACCACAGACTACTCCACTGTGGAAAAATTCAATGAACATCGTCCAGAGGCTGCCTATCGCGCTCGAATGAAACTTAAAGAATGGGATAGTCTCACGTGCAAAGCATGTCACAAGAATACGAAGCCTCCAGGAGCCTCGGCTAAAGCGGCACATGCCAAGATGCAAAGCGAAGGGGCAACGTGTATAGATTGCCATCAAAATCTGGTGCATAAAAAGGTGCCAGAAAACGATCTCAACGCGAGTCTTGCCCAGGGACACGCCGTGCTCAAGGAAGTCAAGAAGAAAAAGGACGACGATGATGAAGACGAGAAAGATTAGTATTTAACGGGGTCGCTTCAGCTCAGTTAAGCGTCAGGGCCGTGTTCATTCGATGTGGTACGGTCCTGGCGCTCAACAAAATGAAAAGAAACAGCCGTCTAGTCGTCCACCTTCATGGGTCCATTCAGACGTGAAGAAGTGCTTTCAGCTATCCCACTGATGGCACGCCGCTTCAGTTTTTCTCTCCATCTTGGTGAGAGATGGATGCAATCGGCAAGGTTCTGAGCAGTCTGCAGATCGTCTATCCGATGGTGCATCACTTCGTTTGCTGCAGATACCGTCCAGTTCGGATGATGGCGTTGAACTAGAACTAGTCGAGTCCCAGCTTGGACGTGACCTTCTCTGATGACTCGGAAATACCACCCGGTGCGACCGGTTTCCTGAACACGAAGAGCCAGATCTTTTACTCGCCAACGGCGTGCCAGTTTCCAACAGGGTTGCCTGGGCTGTGATATTTGGACGAGTGATTCACCGATTTCGAAAATATCACCGATACAAACACCACTTTCCAGCAAGCCTTCAATCGTAAAGTTTTCTCCAAAACCTCCCGGGTGAAGATTTGTCAATCCTATTGTCTGTTCCCAATAGGGATAGTGTTCGGCTGGATAGACATTGACGGCCTTTTCTGGACCGCCGTGGTTCTCAAGGTCTGCTTGCCCGTCACCATCAAGATTGGTCCGACCCAGCCAAACGAATCCAGACATCGGTTCCTTAAAAAATCCGGTCGTCCAGACCTCATCCACTGAGTCGGTTTCTTCGCTCGATCCAACAGTGCGAGGTTGCCCCACCTGTAGTGAAACCACCGTTGCGCTCACATCAGATTTCAAGACGTACCTCTGGTTCCAGGAACATGGATGATATCAAAAGCTGCCTACAGCCGATGTCATGAAAAAAACGGGGACGTATGTCTTGAGATATTGGACTCGCCCTTTACGCATGGAGCTAGGTTGTCTGGCCATTACATTCATTGTCGGCACAAAGTAGGCAACGGAATCTTCAAGCATCCCCGCTTATTTGAACGCTACCAAGGATCTTGACCAATCACGGAGGCGTTTCATCCCATAAAGTGTAGGTCCTGCTCCTCCGATAGCAACCGCATCGACTAGGCAGTACCAAGCGCCCACACCACTGGGAGGATTCCCCTGCGGCCATCCGAGGAGAGGGTCGATGGCAGCCCATTTCCATGCCCCAACCGCAGTGCCGATCAGTTCCAGCCATGTCGTAATAAAAAAAGCAGCCAAATAGACCATCGGAGAACGGCCAATTATCAGCCAGGCCAAAAATATGGAAAACAACAATGCACCGACCCAATCCCCTCGATCCGGGTAACCGCTGATTCCCCAAAGAGACCAGGTACCCCATACTCCTACGACGAAAAACGCTATTTTCCCAGGATGACGGATAAACAACCCGGATCGTGCAAGCGCAACGGCCGTCAGATACACCATCCCATGACCGGGAGGAACGTAGGCAGGGACATTTTCGAACCGGTATGTGTAGCCCCCCATGTAAATAGACGCGAAATGTTCACCAATGGTTGCAAATAGGACAGCGATGACGACCTGAGTCTTAGTTTCTCGATTCTCGCCAAGCAACAAGGCGCCAAGAAACATCCATGCGAATGCTCCAAGCAATTGTTGCCGTTCAACGCTTGCGCTGATCTCCAACAAGGAACTGACTGCGACGCACAAGAAGGTGAAAGCGGCAATTCCGTAGTCACGCATTCGATGAGCGTTGAACGTACCCGCCTGAGGAAAATGTCGGAGAACGATGCGTCCGATGGTGTTGAATAACGGTGAAGGAGGAGAAATATTTGATGAAGTGTCCATGGGATCATAACAGAGGGTATGATGCAGGAGCCTGTGTGCTAAAACATCCGTAGAAACAACAGGATTTTCGAATTACGAAGCGTAGGAGCGATGATATCATACAGGACGAGTATCAGACGGGCAAGGTGTGGCGAGGCGACTGTAGCTAGCCCATCATCTGTCCGCTGTGTGTCGCACAAGACGTGTCCGGTGGAGGGTGCGCCCTCAAGGGGGGCCACCCTGACGCGGGCACGGATC
>JAICWG010000279.1 GCA_025934915.1 Nitrospira sp. | reverse complement strand
GGGTGAAGATCGACACGAACTCGGAAACGAACGTGAAGAACCTCTTCGTTGCAGGCGAAGCCTCCGGTGGACTGCATGGACGCAATCGCCTGATGGGCAATTCGCTGCTCGATCTCATGGTTTTCGGCAAGCGGTCCGGGTTGACTGCGGCCGGCAGAGTCAGATCAATGAAACAGGGCAAGCTCACGCTGAAACATTTGCAGAAGTTCCGCGCCGAAGCGATGAAACACGGCAATGTCAGCGGTGTCATTTCACCGATGATTTTGCCGGCGTATACGAGAAAAGTGGGGTGAGGACTTCGGCGGGGCATTTCTCGTGCTCGCTCCACCGCACACCCAGGATCAATGAGATTGTTAAATATTGGTCGGTGTTCGCAGGGGGTGAAGGCGCGTCCCGGTGCGCCTCGGGTGGGCGGGTGAGAATAGCCCGCGCAGTAAGAAACGCTCCCGCCACCGTCCTCAGGGATGAAGGGGTAGAGAATGAATGTGCACGAATTCCAAGCCAAATCCTTGTTCGCTCAGTTCGGCGTGCCGGTGCCTCGCGGGAAGGAGATCACTTCTCCGGACGCTGCGACGGCCTGGGCCAACGAACTGAATACACCGGTCTTCGTCGTGAAGGCCCAGATCCATGCCGGTGGGCGGGGCAAGGCAGGCGGCGTCAAGATCACCAAAGATAAGGCTGCTGTGGCCGGGCTGGCCAAGGAGTTGATCGGCAAGACGCTGGTGACGCATCAGACCGGTCCAAAGGGTCGCCAGGTTCATCGTCTGTTGATGGAAGAGGGGGCGAACATTGCCAAGGAACTGTATCTCTCGATCCTTGTGGATCGCGATACAGGCCGGCCGACCTTCATCGCCAGTACAGAAGGCGGAATGGAAATTGAGGAAGTGGCGGCCCATACGCCGGAAAAAATCATTAAGGAAGCGATTGATCCGGCCGTGGGTTTTCAGGGACACAACGGCCGCAACGTGGCTTTCGCGCTTGGGCTGCAGAACATCGAGCCGGCGGTCATTAATCCCTTCGTGAAGATGCTGGAAAATCTCTACCGCCTGTTCATGGAAAAGAACGCCGCGCTGGTCGAGATCAATCCGCTGATCATCACGAAGGAAAAGACCCTCGTCGCGCTCGACGGCAAAGTCTCGTTCGACGACAATGGCCTCTTCAAGCACGAAGACGTGCAAAAGATGAGAGATCTGAATGAAGAAGAACCGTTGGAGATCGAGGCCGCAACCAACAATCTGAATTATGTCAAACTTGACGGGAACATCGGCTGCATGGTGAACGGTGCCGGCCTCGCCATGGCGACGATGGATGTGATCAAGCTCGCCGGCAGCGAGCCGGCGAACTTCTTGGATGTGGGCGGCGGCGCGACGAAAGAGACGGTGGCAGCCGGGTTTAGGATTCTGTTAAAGGACCCGAACGTGAAGGGCATCTTCATCAATATCTTCGGCGGCATCGTTCGGTGCGAACGGATCGCGCATGGTGTGATCGAAGCGGCCAAAGAAGTGAAGATTTCGGTTCCTCTCGTCGTTCGCTTGCAGGGGACGAACGCGGAAGAAGGGCGCAAGCTCTTGGCGGAGTCCGGGTTGAAGCTGGAAGTGGCGAACGACCTGTGGGAGGCCGCGCAGAAAATCGTCAAGTTGACCGGCAAAGCAGCATAAGGAGAACGCCGTGAGCATTCTCGTCAATAAAAATACGCGGGTGGTGGTGCAGGGGATTACGGGCAAGGAAGGCTCCTTCCATGCGACGCAATGCAAGGTCTATGGGACGAAGGTCGTCGCAGGGGTGACACCAGGGAAGGCCGGGCAGGAAGTCGAAGGCATTCCTGTGTTCAACACGGTGGCCGATGCGGTGAAGAAGACCGAGTGCGATACCTCGCTCATCTTCGTGCCGCCGCCATTCTGTGCCGACGCGATTCTCGAAGCGGCAGATGCCGGTGTGAAGTTGATCATCTGCATTACCGAGGGGATACCCGTCAACGACATGGTGAAGGTGAAGAGGGCGCTTCGTGGCCGGGATGTCCGACTGGTCGGACCCAACTGCCCAGGGGTCATCACGGTGGACGAAGCCAAGATCGGCATCATGCCGGGTTTTATTCATAAGAAGGGGATTGTTGGGGTCGTCTCTCGCAGCGGCACCTTGACCTATGAAGCCGTGCATCAACTCTCGACGCTGGGATTGGGAGAAACGACTTGTGTCGGGATCGGCGGTGATCCGGTGAATGGAACGGGGTTTGTGGATGTCTTGCCGTTGTTTGAAAAAGACCCGGAGACTCAGGCCATCGTCATGATCGGGGAGATCGGTGGTGATGCGGAGGAGAAAGCGGCAGAGTTTATCAAGAGGAACGTCAAGAAGCCGGTGGTCAGTTTCATTGCCGGCATCACGGCGCCGCCTGGACGCCGCATGGGCCATGCCGGCGCCATTATCTCCGGCGGCAAGGGGACCGCAGCCGAAAAGATGAACACCCTGGAAGCGGCCGGGGTCAAAGTCGTCAAGAATCCAGCTGAGATCGGTGCGGCGGTCAAACAAGCGTTGGGACGGTAGTACTTCTAGGTTGCTCTTCCGGTTGGCATCATTCTCTGTCACAACTTCGTCGGTGTCATCTCGATGGGATGTCCATCGCCTTTGCTCAGTGACGCGGGTGTGACGATTGTCATGATGAGCTATTGGATTTACCGATAGCTCCAATCCGTTTTATCTATTTTCAAAACTGAACGTGGGGTTGCTACTGTGTGCGCCGTCCGCCCCTACGGTGCGAGAAGAGCATCCCCTCCTGATCGCTCTGGAGGCGGATTGGTGGACTCTCATGCCAAGAACCGCAATAGCCGAACCGGGGGTCGATTCGAGTCTCACGAGGACGCACTCGTCTCGTCTCGCCGCACTGACCATCGACGAGAGACTGACGGATAGCAGATTTCGCGACCCAAATTCGTCGAAGAACATGGTTTCTTTACCGTGGGAGGACGCTGAATGAAAACGAGAATTTCGGCGATGGTTTGTCTCCTCTGTGTCCTCGGCTATTCGGATCTCAGTCGGGCGGACGATCCATACAGCCAACGGGTCGCCGATCCCTATGCGATATCGCCTGATCTCCCAACCATGTCCTCCGGGACGCCAGAGCTCTATCTTTCCTTTATGGCGGGCTTTGCAATCCCGCGCAGTGAGAACGCCACGTTTACTGACGGGACGACGCCCACGGTGATCCCGAATGTCGACTATACGACGAGCTTTTCGATCGCAGGCAACGCGGGGATCTGGTTTCCAACCAGAAACAAGTTGGCGGGATTCGATCTCGGCGTGGAACTCACCGGCATGGTTTGGTATCCGGACGTGAACTGCTGCACGGACTTTTTTAATAATAGTCCCACGGGGAGAGGTAATCTTAACGGGACCGCCAATAACGGCACCACGACTGAACTGTCAGGCATCTACATCGGCCCCAATTTCCTGCTTCGCTACCCGATGGCGATTTCCGAGGCCTATCCCAACGGGCGGTGGCATCCGTACGTCGGGATCGGCGTGGGAATGCAT
>JAICWG010000271.1 GCA_025934915.1 Nitrospira sp. | reverse complement strand
CGGGTAGAAACCCTTTGATGCCTTCCCATTGATCGTCGTGCAGTGCAGACCGTCGTGCCATCGGGTAGCCCCTCCGTTCAGGCGAACTCTCTATGAATCACATATGCTCAGCTTTGTGAATCCTTAACTGACAACACGCCCTAGGGTCTGTTCACAAATGGCAAACTTCGGTACATTCTCGCTTTTGGGAGCGTGCGAGGATGGACCGGAAGATGTTGCGCGACGACCAATGGAAGCGAATCGAGCCGTTGTGCTCAGGCAAGGCCAGCGAGCGCGGGGTGACCGGGCGTGACAATCGCCTCTTTGTCGAAGCGGTATTGTGGATCGCCCGCACGGGCTCGCCGTGGCGCGACCTACCCCAGCACTTCGGCGCGTGGCACACGGCGTACATGCGCTTTTCTCGCTGGAGCAAGAAAGGGGTGTGGGCACGGATGGCCGAAGCATTCAAGCGCGACGCCGATCTGGAGCAGTTGTTCGTCGACTCGACCATCGTACGAGCCCACCAACACGCGACCGGTGCCAAAAAAAAGCGGGCGAGCAAGCCATCGGACGGAGCCGAGGGGGGGCTGAGCACCAAATTCATGCGACGGTTGAAGCCTTGGGGAATCCCTTGCGGTTGCGTCTGACCGCTGGGCAACTGGCCGACATGACCGAAGCGGCAGCCCTCATTCAGGGGATTGAAGCACAACGCGTCATCGCTGACAGGGGGTACGATGCCGAGGCCTTCGTCGATCTCATTGCAACCCAGGGCGCCCAGGCGGTGATTCCACCACGCAGGAATCGTCTGACTCAGCGTGCCTATGATCGTCACCTCTATAAAGACCGCACCCTCGTCGAGCGCTTCTTCTGCCGACTCACGCAGTTCAGGCGCATTGCCACACGCTACGAGAAGCTTTCGCAGAACTTCATGTCCATGCTCAGTCTGGCTTGTGCCTGTATCTGGCTGGCATGATCGCTACCATTCAATTGTTAACACGCCCTAGGAAGTACCGACTTGCTTCTCATTGCCGACCACTTCACTCTCCGACAGGCAAATAGATTCCCCCCCTTTACAGGCGGGGGCCTCCTGCTGGATTAGACTCCGAAGAGAAGGACATGCCGATCAACCAATCGCCCTAGTAAAACCGAACGCCGTCGAAGTCAGACATTTCTTAGGCAAGTTCGCGCTCTTCTGCAGCGTTGACGTCATTCAAGCAATAGGTCCAGCGCTCATCCATAAGAATGAACAAAACAATAGACTGGGTGTGGAGGTAAGTTCATGTGCGGTAGCATGTTGTCATCGTCGCGTAGGCATCCGTTTCTTCGCTCGGTCTTCCGCTTCGGCAATCTGTCCCGGCGTCATCTGTGTGGCAACCGCCTCGCGAGATTCGGCGGCACGTTTCTCACCGTAAGCAACTGAAAGGTTGTACCACATGTGGGCTTCAATAAGACTCTGGGGCACGGCGCGCCCTCGCTCATACATCATTCCCAACTTCGCGAAAGCCAAGGCATTTCGTTGCTCTGCGGCCTTTTGAAACCAGAACAACGCCATGGGGTCACTATACGGTGCGCCTTGTCCAAGAGAATACAGAGTTCCAAGGTTGACCTGCGCGCCTGCATGCCCTTGATCAGCGGCCTTTTTAAACCAATCCTTTGCCTCATGATAGTTTTGTGGAAGACCTCGCCCTTCGCTATACAGTAAACCCAATTCATTTTGAGCATTGGGATCGCCGGCCTGAGCACGTTTGAGAGCTTCGCTCACGGCTGGTCCGCCAATGAGCGGCTGCGGCGGACTAGGGTTGGGAGCGGCGCAGCTTGACGTCAAAAAGGACATCAAGAGAAATCCTACGAGAGTCACACAACAGGAGGGTGGCAGCCGGTGAGCCATTCTGAACGATTGTGAATGTGACGGACATCTGCTGGCCAGTCAGCGAGCCATAGGCAAATATCCTACGCAGCAAGAAGGCGCGACTTCAAGCACGAATTGCGGCGGCCGAGCAGATTGATGGAACTTTGAAGGATGTCACGATCTCCAAGGTTTGCGCGTGGCTACGTCGAGGTTGTTGACAGGGATAAAATGCTTCAAGGAGTGTCTCTCGGTTGATAGTCTCTGAGACAGAGTGTACGCTGGAGAAGCCCATGGACTACGGGTCTTGAACTGAATTTGTGGCCTTGGGCTTCCAGTTCCGTGCGAGAAATTGAGCCTGTACGATTTGGGTCGGCGTCATGTTCGTTGCCAAACGATCTCGCCATTTCGCTCCCTCTTCGTGGCCGTTAGCCGCCGCCAAATTGTACCACTGGTAGGCTTGGACGACATCCTTGGGAACTCCCCGTGCCTTTGCATAATATGTGGCGATCATGAACATCGCTGGCCCATGCCCTTGGTCTGCGGCAAGGCGGCACCACCGTAGGGTTTCCTGATAGTCCTGGGGCATCCCACGACCGATGTCCGATAGCACGCAGAGTCGATAGAAGGCACCGATATGTCGCTGAGTGGCCGCCATGCGGTACCATCGAACGGCTTCCCGGTGGTCGTTCGGCAAGGCGTTCTCATATCGCATGCCAAGATTGTACTGATCCTCGGCGCTTCCTTGTTCTGCAACGGACTGTAACTCGTCGATCGGTGACACCGTGTCCTGTACGTCGACGTAGGGAGATTTTGGCGGATCGATGCATCCCGGCAGAGTGCAGAGGACGGTCAGCATGATGAGATTTCGCAAGCAGTCCTCCATACTCCTTCTCCTTCGAAATGATCCTGTGTCTGCAGCCCTGCTGTTTCACCTACAACAAGCAGCGAATACCGAGTCTACTCTAGCACATCTCGCTCTCCAGAAAGCTACCAGGCGAAGCACGGTCACAATCTTGTTCTTCCACGCCCTGTTGCTTTCACTGAAGAGAAAAGATATCTGTTAGGTATGGCACCAAGGTGAAATCTTGGCTTTTGTTGCTGTGCGGAACATCATGAGAAGCGCCCTCCTTGTGGGGGCCGTATTCCTCCTGTCTGCGTTATCCGTTCAGGCGCAGCAAGAATTTTCGGCTATGTCGATCGAGAAGGGAGTGCTCCTGGTAGCCAGTCCCTCGCTGAATGATCCCAACTTTCATCAAACCGTCCTGCTCATTATCGAACATGGACGAGGAGGGACAGTCGGCCTCATTCTGAACCGCCCCACGAACGTGCTTTTGTCCGAAGCCTTGCCGGATTATACTGTGTTGAAGCGAACCAATTACCGATTGTTTGCCGGTGGGCCGGTCGAGCAAACGCGGCTAGTCCTGTTGTTTCGGCTTACGCAGCTCTTGCCTGATACGCGTCAGATCGTCGCTGGAGTCTATGTGGGCACACCTCGCGTCCTGGAACGCATCGTGACTCAGCCTAGACCGACCGAGACGTTTCGAGCTTTTGCCGGATTTGCCGGATGGGCGCCTGGACAGCTCGAACATGAAATGCTCGAAGGAGCGTGGGGTGTCTTGCCGTCAGATGCGCTCAGTATCTTCGATAAAGACCCGGCCACGCTGTGGCCGGACAGCATCAGCCGTCTTCAGGCTCCCAAGACCATTTCCCATTGAGTGATTAATGGAAACTTTCTTCAAGCTGGCTACTATTTACTTATGGTACTCATCAAACGCTTTTTCATTGAGCATGAAGCTTGACTCCTGACTGTACTCGGAATCATACATTCGTTACCTTCGACCGAACTCTAAACCATACATGTACATTCTCGGTATAGTCCTAGTTCACACGACGTTTCTTTTCATCATTACCAAGATGCTTGGAACTCATTGAAGAGTGAACTATTTGACATATAAGAAACGAAAAACTCGATGATTTGGCTTTTGAGGGCATCTACTTTGCACGTTTCCCAAGATTTATTTCCCTAAAAAAGATAGGCATGCAATCACCTAGGGCGTGTCGTCAATTAGCGGCCTGAGCGTTTTCCGGATTCACACAGGAAGCGTATTGTGCTTCACTGTTCACAAGCCGATGGAGGGGCTTCTGAATGGTGCGACGCTATGGGCTGCGGGACGATCAATGG
>JAICWG010000286.1 GCA_025934915.1 Nitrospira sp. | reverse complement strand
CGAGGCAGGATTCTCCACAAAAAGCACCCCGCTCAAGAATCGCCACGACGGCTTCCTTGCCCTGTTCCGAGACCACGGTCAGTTTCACCCTGCCCGCCTGGATATAGAACATCGCATCGGTCGTATCCCCTTGTGAAAAGAGAATCTGTTTCTTGGGAGACGTGAGAATCGTTTTGCCCTTGTCGACCTTACCGAGGAATGTTTCCAGATTGAACGGTGTTTGTATGCGTGCCATATATCGCCCTCCTCTATCTAGAGCGACTGAGCCACCGATTGATACTGCCAAAGGCCCTAGTCATACCAAGAGGCCTTAGTTCACGTGCAGATGGCTCCGTGTCCTATCCCGACACGGTCTCTCCCGCCCCCAATCTCTACTCACTCGCCGAGGACATCACGTTATCGACCGCGGTTCAACGAATAGGATCCGCCCGACGACGAGACGGGGGTCTGCAGGCGATCCACAGTCTGTTGCATTTCCCTCAATGCCAGTCCGATCTGTTTGACCGAGCAATGGCGCAGGGCATGGATACTATCCCCCATCCACAGCCGAAGGCCTTTTCGTGACGGTGAATTCAGCGTCAACACATACGTCCGTGGTGTGGTCTTCATACTGTCCTCCTAGATATTATGCCCCCGCTTCACGCTCGAGTCGAGCCTGAAACAACGGGCCATGTTCGGTTTCCTATTATGCCGCCCGAAATACTGCGAGCAGATCACTCAATGCCATGGTTTTGTGTTTCAGCACGGCCCGCTCAGCCATCAGCTCATCCAGCGCGACCGCCTTCGCGGCTCCGTCCGCAAGATAGGCCATGATAAGCGAGCGCACCCGATTGCACTCCTGCTCGACCTTTGCCTTGACTACCTGATTGACAGCCAGCATGTCCGTGATGTCGATATGATTATGAAGAGCGGATTGAGCCTTCATGTTTCATGCTCCTTCCAGTTGCAGACGCGATTGCGTCTCGGTGATGGCTTACGTATCCTGAGGTGACTGGCTGCCTGACCCCGGCACGGTTTTCACTGAAAGACTCGGCTCGGACACTCCTTGCATCGACGCCTTCAGTTCCTGAATGGCTCTTGCGACATCCTGCTCCGTCGATCCAAACCGATCTCCCATCACCTTGATGGCCTGAGCGATCGCTTTCTTCATCTTCGAGATTTGTTCTTCTGTTGTCATAACCCCCTCTCTCGCTCATGAATCTTCGTGGTGGACCTGATCGGTTAGGACACCCGGTCGGTGCGTTCCGTCACCAAGTGGGTCATCAACAATACAATTCCACTCACAAGCAGGGTCCAGGAACTCTGGGTCGCGACCTCGGCCACTCCAGCCAAATTCAAGGCTCCGGCAATCAACCCGACGAATAAGAATACCGTTGCGTAGTACACCATGTTGAACTCCTTTCCAGAGTTGCGACGCTATTGGGAAACATCTTCGCACGCCTGTGCTCACTTCAAGTAACCAAACGACTCCGCCTTGGCAGGCAATCGCGAGAAACGATCGCAGTCTAAAGACACTCTCTGGCGTCGAAGCGACGGAGACTGCTCAATCGGTTGTGCAGAAAAAAAGCAGGGAGCGCAAAGGACGAGACAGCCAGCGCATTCAAACGTCAGGGAGGAAGAACCTTGTCGCGGTCTTTCTCTCCTCCCGCTACTGTTGAAGCTTAGACGCATTAACTATATCTTGTCAAGCATTACCTTGCGCTGCGTTCAACGCTCCGATAAAATTAACCACTTTTGTTAATACCACCACAAGGAGATCGCTCATGGACATTGCTCTCCTCATCAGAAATCGATTGAAAGAGTTAGGGCTGGGTCAGCGGACTCTCGCTCGTGCGGCTCATGTGACCGAATCGTATATCTCGCAGTTGCTGACACAGAAAAAACTCCCGCCGGCGCCGAACCGGACCGACATGTATGAGAAGATCGGGCGAGTATTGAAATTACCGCAGGGACAGCTTGCCAAGCTCGCCGATCAGCAGCGCCGCGAACAGCTCAGGAAACGGCTCGGAGACCAGCCGACTCCCTTGCTGCGCAACGTGCGGGAATTGATCCTCCGCAAGTGTCATCCCGGAAAAACCAGGCAGATCTGCGCGATTTTCGAGAAACAACCTTTCGGCGAACTCGAGCGGTTCGTCGCACAGAAGCTGCTGGGCGTCGTCAAAAGTGTCGCTCGGCAGGAACTCGACAATCCCACGTGGGTGCGCAAGGTGGCCCGACTGAGCAAGAAGAGCTATCCGCAGATGCGCGTCACCGTGCTGAAGTTTTTGGACACGACGATCTTCGATCTCTCGAACGAGAACTGCATGGCGTTCCTCGATCCCTTGATCGAATCCTGGGATATTGACCTTGCCACCTTTTGCATTGAGATTGTTCTGAACCGTCGGGTCGCGCCAGGGCACCACAAGACGTTCGAGTTCCTGGAACGAGGACCGGACAAGACTTCAGAGGAAGAGCCTGGGCTGAAGGAATTTCTCCAAGACCCCTTACTGAGCGGGGATGCGACCGAGGAGGAACTCACCTTTCTACACACACTGACGTTTGAAAACAAACGCCCGACCCCGCTCTACTATTACCGTGAGCTTCAGAGCCTCAGAGACCCGCTGCATTTTCAGACCTCTCGCAGGAAACCCTCAGGAAGATAACAACGGCCAAGGGTTGGAGCACGTGCCGTTCTTATCCCACTCTCCATCATTACCCCTCTGCGCCGTTCCCGGTTCCGCTTCTACTCTCCTCTCACCTAGAGGTCCTCCAGTCTTGTGGACTCCAAGAGAGCCGGCCGAGAGCCTGCTCCTTCAACGAAGTGGTGCAGGGTGACGAACACCTTTGCTCGGCTTCCTACCGGCCAATTCTCCCCGTACCAGTCTGAGATAGGTCTTCTCCCGCCGAAGCATCTGAATGTTTGCCTGAATATCAGCCAGCACACAATCCATTTCACGCACTCTGATCGACAGACCGACCGGCCTCCGGTGAATAGGCGATCGACTATCCTCACTGTTCATTACGCTCGCCAATGTTTGAAATGAATCCGGTAGATCTTTTTTCCAGCGTTCCATCTAAAATCCCTCCTCAAGTCAGGTTTATTTTGGAAGCCCTTACCAGCTGCATCATCATAACGCTCCACCGTTCACGCACGGCTGCCACTCAGTATTGCGAGCGCAGGACCAGCCTCGCAATGGTTCCCGGCATGGGAGCGGAGTGGATATTGAATGATCCGCCCATCGCCCGCATGCGTTCGCGACCCGCGTGTATCCTACCTGGTTTGGACCATCGGAAGTTCGCGTGAACCTTCTGCCGCTTGCTGAATCCGCAACCGTTCGAGGCGCGAGGCTTGAAACACATTGTGGAGCATCTCATCCGCCACCTGGGTCAACTGCGCCGCCGCATCTTTCATGTCGGCGTGCTCAACCAAGCGCGACACCACTTCGGCTTTGGTGGCGCCTTGCTTCTGGCCCATGAAGGGT
>JAICWG010000219.1 GCA_025934915.1 Nitrospira sp. | reverse complement strand
CTTCCTTTGGCGCCTTTGGCGCGGCTGCTTCTGGTGCCGGTTTTTCTCCCGTGACAAGATCATAGCCGGCAGTGGGTGTGACGATGCGCACTTTGTTGCCTTCCAACAACGCGGCACTCGGGTTGTTCACAATGCGATCGCGTTCGGTAATCCCTTCTGTGATCTCCATAATATTGTCGAGTACTCTACTCATGGTGATTGGTTTGAAATGCACGTGATCGTCCTCACTCACCAGGGCTACTTGCGCGCCATGCTCCTGGAAGACCAATGCAGTCGTGGGAATGGTGAGCACGTTCTTTTCGACTGGTGCTGTGAGACGAACAGTGGCGTAGGAGCCGGGCCACAGCGCCCTGTCCTCGTTGTCAATCTCGAAAACCGTAATGGCCGTACGTGTGCTGACGTCGAATCCGCGAGCGACGGTCAGAAATTTGCCGGTGAAATGACGATTGGGTAGTTGCGGCACCGTGACGTCGGCCGTCAAACCCGGCTGGAGAAAGGGCCCGAATGCCTCCGGCACGCTGACGAAGAGGCGTAGTTTGCTGACGTCGGCCACGGTAAAGAGGTCCCTGATTGCGCTAGAGCCGCCTTCTCCAGGAGTAGCTTCCTTATTAACATAGTTGCCGACGTTAATGTTGCGCGCGGTCACCACACCGTCAAACGGCGCGACGATCGACTTGAACCGGATCAGCGCCTCGAAGTTCCTGACGTTCTGCTCCGACGCTCTCACTCTCGCCTCTTGGGCTTTTGCCTCTTGAACCTGCACCGAGATCGCCTGTTCAGAGACCGCCTGGTTTGGGCGCAGCGCCACGTAGCGCTTCGCGGTCAAATCAGCCAGCACATTCTTGGCGCGCTCGGTTTCCAGATCCGCTTTGGCTTGGGCATATTGGGCGTCGAGCGCCGGCGCGTTGATTTCCGCAAGCACGTCGTCTTTCTTGACTATTGCCCCGTAATCCTTGTGCCACATCTTCACGTAGCCGGAGACCTGCGCGAATATCTGCGCTTCATACCAAGCCTGAATATTGCCGGGGAGTGTAATCGTCTCGTTTGGCGGCAACATCTTTGGAGTGATCACAGACACTTTCTGAATAGAATGGTCAAGAGTGGTCTCGCGCAAAACTGCAGCATTGGTCTCGGCGGAATAGTAACGATAACTGAAATACATGGCGCACAGCATAATCCCCAGAGTTGCAAGGGCTTTACCACGCATAGTGCTCATATTTTAGACAAGCTCCTTTTGGCTAACGGTTCGCCGATTGTAGGTCATTGCATACATACAAGGCACAAAAAACAGGGTAAACAGGGTAGCGACCAGCAGCCCGCCCATGACAGCGCGACCAAGCGGCGCATTCTGAGAATTGGCCGTCGCCATTGGAAGCATGCCGATGATCATGGCTGCGGCGGTCATGAGCACCGGTCGGATACGGGCTGTTCCGGCCTCCACCGCGGCACGCAATGCGTCGCCATGGACTGCGAGCCGCTCGCGGGCATAGGACACAAGCAGGATGGAATTGGCTGTCGCCGTGCCCATCGTCATGATCGCGCCCATGAACGCCGGGACGGAAATATTCGTATGGGTCATGAACAAGGACAATGCGATGCCGGCCAGCGCGCCGGGTAGGGCGGTAATGATGATAAAGGGATCGAGCCAGGATTGGAAATTGACCACGATCAGAAGATACACGAGCACAACCGCGGCGATGAGGCCGAAGAGCATTTCACGAAGCGCGGTGCGCATCACTTCGGCTTGGCCTTTTATTTCGATGATTGAGCCTCGAGGCAGCTCCGATTTCATGCTGTCAATGACCTGTTCGACCTCCACCAGGACGGAGTTGAGGTCCCGTCCCTCGGGAGCCACATACACATCGATAAGTGGCATGATATTGCCGTGCGTGACCGCACCGGGTGTGCCGATGGCTGAAATATTTGCCAAATTGCCGAGGAGCTGCACATTTCTATCCCCTTCCGAGGACCCGTGTTCCCGACTAACTGGAACGGTCATAAGGTCTTTGACGCTCGTGAGCTGCGACTGTGGCGTATAAACGTTGATCCGGTAGGACATGCCGCTCTGACGATCCAGCCAATACTTCTGATCCACCTGTTGGCTGCCGGCGGTCGTCACGAGCATATTGTTGCCGAAGTCCGTCTGATCCAGGTTCATACCGAGGGCGAACTGACGGTTGGATTCGGCGAGGAGGGTCGGCATGCCCATCGGCTGCTGGACTACTACGTCGCTTGAGCCGGGGATCTGCCGAAATTTTCCCGCCAATTTGCGGGCGAACGCATGGTTGGCATAGAGATCCGGGCCGTTGATCTGCACATCGATCGCCGCGAGGGAGCCGAAATTGAGAATCTTTGCGGTCAGGTCGGCCGGCTGGAACGTAAATTCGCTCCCTGGATAGCGTTCCGATAGACCCTTACGGAGAATGTCGCGAAACTCCCACACCGGTGCCTTTTCATTTGTCAATGCGATCGTCAAATCGCAATCCTGAGTGCCGACCGTCGGTGTCGGAATGAATGCCAGGTTATGCGCCCCGACCGGTATGCCGCAATTGCTCACAATGTCTTGAACCTGGCCAGGCAGCAGGCGTTCGACATCCTTTGCGACCAAAGACGTGATACGCGCAGCAGCTTCGATTCGCGTGCCGAGCGGTGCCCGCATGTGCATCTGTAAGATGTTTGACCGGATCTCCGGAAAGAACTCGCGCCCGTTGAAGTAAAAGAGGACGAGGCAGGCTGCCGCTACGGCAGACGAGACGACGACGAAACGGCCACGATGAGCAACGGCCCGTTCAAGCTGCACGGTATAGTGTTCACGGAACCGTTCAAAACCGTCCTGGAATCCCTGCTGGAACCGGGTGAAGATGTTCCGCGACTGTTCCGCGTGGGATTGTCCACCGTGCCCATGCGCGTTGTGAGCCTTCAGAATATATTTCGCCATGGTGGGCACCAGTGTGTAGGTCAAGATGAAGGAGGCGATCATCGCGAAGATGACTGCCTGCGCCATCGGCGGAAACACCCAGCCGGAGATCCCGCTCAGATGGAACATGGGGACCCAGACGATCGTAATAGCGAGGGTGGCGACGAAGGTCGGGAGAATGATCTGATTAGCGGCATCGATAATCGCTTCCTCCACCGAGCGACCCGTGGCGAGGTGCGTGTCGATGTTTTCGATCATGACGGCTGCGTTGTCGACGAGAATGCCGACGGCCAGCGCCAATCCTCCCAAGGTCATGATATTGATAGACTGTTCGAGCGCATGCAGCCCGATGAGCGAGGCAAGGATGGACAGCGGGATCGACGTCAGGACGATGACCGTCGGTCGCCAGGAGCCGAGCAATACCAGCACGATCAAGCCGACCAGTCCGGCGGCGATGACCATTTCGTGCAACACATCTGCGATCGCCTGCTTCACGAAACCCGAAGCATCGATGAGGAGCTTCACCTTCACGCCCTCAGGCACGACCTCCTGAATGCGCGGAATAATCTCTTTGATTCCATCCACCACTTCCAGAGTAGACGCCTCGCTGCTTTTCATCACGACAATAATGACGGCCTGCTGTCCCTCAACTATGACGGCGTTCGTTTGCACCCGCCCGGCGAGACGCGTCACGCTGACGTCGCGCAAATGGATCCAGGCATTGCCCTCCTTCTTGATCGGGATGTCGTCGAAGTCTTCAATCTTCAGCGGTTGGGCGTTGGTTAGGACGATCCAGTCGGTTGATTTGATCTTGATGTCCCCCCCAGGCAGCACGAGGTTCTGCCTGTCGAGAGCTTGATGGATGTCCGCCGGAGTGAGGTGACGAGCGAGCAACTTCTGCTGGTCGAGATTGATCATCACCTGCATGTCTTGCCCCCCGTAGGGATGCGGCAAGATCGCGCCCGGTATCGTAACTAGGAGGGGTCTGATTCGCATGATGCCGAGGTTATAGAGCTCCGCCGGCGTATGTGAATCGGAGGTCACTTGTAAGGTCGCCACCGGCACTTGGGATGGAAACAGGCGCATGACCATGGGCGCATTGATATCGGGCGGCAGAGCCTTGACGGAGGTTTGCGCAATAGCCGCGATATCGGCTTCGCTTCCGCCTAGGTCGACTCCGTCTTGAAGATAGATATTGATGATGGCGTTGCCGAATAGCGAATTGCTCCATATATATTTGATGCCTTCGACTGTTTGCGTCAGGAAGCGCTCAAAAACATACGTAATGCGTCCCTCGACATCTTGAGGCATCAGGTTGTCATAGATCCAAACGACGGAGCTGACGGGAATTTGAATGACCGGGAAAACGTCGGTCGGCATCTCGGACACTGCCAATGCTCCGAACACCACGATCAGGATGGACAGCACAACGAAGGTGTATGGCCTGCGTAGTGCGATAAGGACTAGCTGTTTCATGAGATTAGACCCCTCATTACCTCTGTAATGTTGCGTGGCGACTTTTCGTGGCCCCATATCGACTTTTCAGTCTTCAGAACCACTGTACCCGAATGAAATGCTTAGCAAAGTGTCTGCCTGGCATGCCAAGGCACGAAATAGTGACAATTGGCTACAACTAAAACGTGTCAAAAATGCACAGTGTGCCAAAGGTAGCCGGATGACATGATCGATCGTTTAACGAGTGAAAGCCTTGTTCAATATCTTCGCGGTTGTGTTGGCATTTTCCAGAAATTGATGTTCGTCTCATTCCTTTGAACTATGGTCAACAACGTAGATTGTAGTCGGCTCATAGACAGTCGGCTTTTATGCCGTCACTTTCGCATGCGGAAGCATCGATACTCGTGATCAGTCAACCGGTGTGTGTGCATATGAAATGAGCTTAGTGTGCGATTACGCTCTTTTAATTGAATATTGGTTTAACGAACAATGCGTTGACCGTGAAGTTATCGTCTAATCACTCAACGGCAAGCGATAATTTGTCAGGATCATGTCTTGCATATTGTGTCATTGTGGCATTGATCGAATGTGTCGGATACTGAAGAGACGAGGAGCTTCGTTGCTTAACAATCGACAGATCATTTTCTAGATCATAATAACCGAAGCAATGTCTCGTGAATTCTGCTTTGGAAATGCCTGGAGATATTCTGGATGTCATCGAACCTATTACATGTTTATAAGTACATGGAGGAGAAGCTCGACGAGGTCGAGATGTTCAAGAAGTGGTTCAAGTTCGACGGCATCATGGCTTGGTTCATCGTCACCGGAGTCATACTTGTCGGACTGTCGATCGGCGTCATGACACTCCTTGAAAGCGACATCGTCAATCGGGCAGGAGCGCATAATCGGCAAGTCGCGTTTCTCCGCATCGCTGAGTTTATGAGCGACATGATCGGCAAGACGGGGGGAATCCGAAATCGTACGGCCCTGCATGAACTTATCCAGGACGTTCGAGAGGTCCGGACTGGGATACAGCGTCTTTCAGTCTTTGAAATCACGCCGGAATCCAGCTTGCTCATTCTGACCACCGATCCGCAGACCGTACCTCAAATGTTGGATCTACAGGAACGGATTGAGATTCAAGCCGGGCATTCGGTCATGCAACTCGATGAATCATCGGTCGAACGTGCTTGGCGCATTACGGCCCCGATCGCGATCGACGGCAAGGTCGTCGGCGCATTGCGTGGGCTGTTTTCGGTGCAAGAGTATGATGATCTCTTCACGCAGGAAATTGAACTGGCCAAAAGAATCGGCATCGGCGTCGTCCTCGTCACATCGTTGACCTTTTTGCTGTTGATCCGAGTCAAGATCCATCGGCCGGTTCACCGACTCTTGTGTGCCATGCGGAACGTGGAGGCCGGAGATCTGTCCGGCCATGCGCCGATCACAGGCCCCGTCGAAATCCAAGAGGTGACGTCTCAGTTCAATCGCATGCTTGATCGCGTGCGGGAAGCCGACTTAGAAAAGGATCGTCTCCTGGAGGAAATTCGGTATTTTAACCAGACACTGCAGAAGCGGGTTGCGGAGGCTACAGATGAACTGCAGCGGGCGAACCTTGAACTGGTCGAGGCGAGGCTCGCGTTGGAAGGAAGTCAGCGCTTGGCCGCTCTGGGAGAGTTGTCCGCCACAATGGCCCATGAATTGGGTAACCCATTAAATGCGCTCTCCGGCCATCTGCAAATGCTCACCAATGCCGAGGATTCCTCGAGCCGACAGCGACATCTTGCCGTCATTCGGGCCGAGGTCGACCGCATGGTCGCCACCATCAGGCAGGTGTTGGATCAGACCCGTGTGCGTCTCCGATCGGCTCCCATAAATCTCAATAGAACGATTCAAGAAGTGCTGTCCCTGCTTTCACCCGGTCTACAAAAGCAACACGTGATCCTGAAGACGGACTTACAGACCGATCTCCCTTCGGTCGCCGGCGACCCCCGTGCCCTGCACGGTCTGCTGTTCAACTTCGCCGCCAACGCCGTCCAGGCAATGCCGTCCGGTGGAGAATTGACTATCCGGACGCGCGCCGCGTGCAGTGCGGAGCTTCCAGGAACCCTCATAGTAAGTGAAGGGGCGCTCGTCAACGGCACCACGATCCGCTTGACCATCGCCGACACGGGTAATGGAATCGCTCCGGAACATTTATCACGAATATTCGAGCCGTTTTTCACGACACGACACGAGCAAGGAGGAACGGGACTTGGGTTGGCGATCTGTCATCGCGTGGTGACAGACAGCGGCGGCCGGCTCGCCGTAAAGAGTGTGGTGGGACAGGGCACGGAGTTCACGGTGGATCTGCCCATGTGGAAGGAGCGGGAAATCCGACGACGACAATGAGGGTATCAGCTTCCATCCTCGTCGTAGACGACGACCAGCGGAAT
>JAICWG010000143.1 GCA_025934915.1 Nitrospira sp. | reverse complement strand
GTACGTTGATCGCCATCTTCGTCGGCATCGGCTTGGTCAGTAAGGAAATCGAGAAGAAAACCATCTACACCATCGTCTCCAAGCCCGTCGCACGGTATCAGTTTCTCCTGGGGAAGTATCTCGGACTCAGTCTCACGCTGTTGATCAATACGGCGATCATGGCTGCCGGCTTGTTGGCGGTGCTTTATTTCCAGGATGTTCCTGTTTATGCCGTGTTGTTCAAGGCACTCGGCATGATCGTGCTGGAATTCATGGTCATCACAGCGGTGGCGCTCCTGTTTTCCACGTTCTCAAGCGTGACCCTCAGCGCAATCTTCACCCTGGCTATTTACGTGATCGGCCACTTGACGCCTGATTTGAAAGCGTTCAGTCAGAAAATGGAAGGTGTAGGACGGTCTGTGTTGGAAGGTATGTACTATATCCTGCCGAACCTGGATCGATTCAATCTAAAGGGGAACGTGACTCACCAACTCGATGTGCCGGCCGGTGATCTGTTGATGATCGCCGCCTACGGACTGATCTATACAGCGTTTCTCCTGATGCTCGCCTCGGTCATCTTTCAACAGCGGGACTTTCGCTAAGCCCACATCCTCGCTTCTATATTCACATCTTATTGAATCGTTAGGCCTGACGTAACGCTCGTCAAACGTGGAGATTGCAGGTTAGTTGACGTTTTACTGATGATGGACATGCGGGCGGAAGACAGACACCACGCGCAGACGCGCAGAAGGGTGTCAGTCCCTCGTCTCAGCTAGTCACAGCGCCTTCTGATGCAGACGAGACGTGTCTGGCATATTTCCCCATCACGCCCGAGGTGTAGCGTGGTACAGGCGGTTTAACTTTTTTCAGCCGAGCGGCGATTTCCCGCTGTGATAAATCGACATCGAGGCGTCGCTTGGGGATATCGAACGTAATCGTGTCTCCGTTCTTGACCGACGCGATCGGCCCTCCCTTCGCGGCTTCAGGGGCTACATGTCCGGCCATCAATCCATGTGTCGCTCCTGAGAACCGGCCGTCGGTAAGTAACGCGACGGAGTCGCCGAGTCCGGCACCAACGATTGCCGCTGTTACGCTCAACATTTCGCGCATACCTGGTCCTCCTGCAGGACCTTCGTATCGAATGACGACGACATCACCGGGTTTGATCTGCCCCGACTTGACCGCTACGAAGGCATCCTCCTCTCGGTCATAGACCTTTGCCGGTCCCTTGAATTTAGTCATCGAGTGGCCGGCTACCTTCACCACGCAACCTTCCGGCGCCAAATTGCCCTTCAGAATGACAAGGCCGCCTGTCGGTTTGATGGGGGAGGAGAGGGGACGCAAGACTTGTTGTCCGGACGTTTCATAAGCGTGTGATGCCTCTTCACCGATCGTTCGACCTGTGACGGTGGGCTGATTCCCATGAAGGAGGCCTGCTTCCAGCAATCGCTTGGCTACCAAGGTTGTGCCGCCGGCGGCATAGAGATCGGCTGCGGCGAAGCGCCCTCCCGGCTTGAGGTCGGCCAGTAACGGAACCTTACGATTGATCTTATCGAAATCGTCGATGCTCAGCCTGATCCCGGACTCACGGGCGATGGCGAGGAGATGCAGCACGGCGTTCGTCGAGCCCCCGGTTGTAGCGACGGCAGCGATGGCGTTCTCCAACGACTTTCGGGTAATAATCTGACGCGGACGAAGATTCTGCTTCACGAGCTCCATCACCATTTTGCCGCACTCAAACGCGACATCGTCTTTCCGACCGTCCATCGCAGGAACCCCATTGCGACCCATCGGTGAAATGCCGAGGAACTCAAACGCAATGGCCATGGTATTGGCGGTGAACTGGCCTCCACAAGCTCCTGGCCCAGGGCAAGCATGATCTTCCAAGTCCTTCAGCTCGGCGTCAGTCATCTTTCCTGACGCATGTTTGCCGACAGCTTCAAAGACATCCTGAATGGTCACATCATGTCCCTGAAACTGTCCTGGCATGATCGAGCCGCCATAGAGCATGAGCGACGGCAGGTTCAATCGGGCGAGGGCCATGACGGTTCCGGGAATTGTTTTATCGCACCCGGACAGGGCGACGACGGCATCAAACAAGTGCCCACGCGCGACGAGTTCGATCGAATCCGCGATGACCTCACGACTGATCAGGGAAGCCTTCATCCCTTCAGTACCCATTGAGATCCCATCGGACACCGCGATGGTGTTGTATTCAACCGGAGTACCACCGGCCGCTCTGATCCCGACTTTCACTCGTTCGGACAGTCGCCGCAAATGAAAATTGCACGGCATGACTTCAATCCATGTATTGGCTACGCCGACGAGGGGTTTCGACAGGTCATCGTCCGTAAAGCCGACGGCCTTTAACATGGCCCTGGCCGGGGCACGGGCAGCCCCGACCAGAAGATCATGACTCTGGAGCCGCACTTCTTTTTTCATCGGTCTTCGTGATCCCATTACTGCACAGACATGTTACTGGGTGGTGTAGGGGACACGGCCTCATGGGGATTCTTACCGTGCGGATTGACACCATGCGGATTGGCACTATGAGGATTCATGCCATATGGTGTCGCGCCTCCATGGGGAGCGCCATACCCTTTGTGCTGCTGCATCGCCTTGTCGTGCTCGGACTTTTCCTTCGCACGTTGTTCCGGAGTCAACAAGCCCATGACATCGCGACGTGTTTTGATGGACGTCATCCGCAGCCCGACCTGCAGATCTTCACTTTGTCTCAGCTTGGTTTCGATCGCGGTGAGATCGGATTGCTCATTATCCGTCAGTGCATTCAGTTCGCGCTCCGCGATTTGGATATCGGCCTCAGCCTTGATCCGGGCTTTGTCAAGATTGAGCTGGATGTCTTTCAGTTTGGTGACCTGATCAGCGGTGAGCCCAATCTCCTTTTCGTGTTTTAATAGATGTCGGATCAGGTGGCCGGTCCCGCTGTGCATCATTCCTTTACCATAGCCATGTCCTCCTCCAGCATGGCCGTAGCTGGGATCATTCGCCCAGAGGCTTGGTAGACCCACCACCAACAGACATGCCGACGCTACGACAAAAGCAGCCGTCGTCTTCGTTATAGACGTCATGAATTCCTCCTTGGTTGAGACACACTGGGTTCAAAGCTTGCCATAGCATTCAGCGCAACGCAAGTGAGTCTCTCGACTCAAATCCGTGCTGCAGTCGATCGCGTTCCGGCTCAATGCCGTTGAGCGCTATAGAGAAGCTCCGTCCGCGGATCCGGATGCCGCTGCTTGCTCAACCGTTCGTACAACACACGGTCATCTTCGCTGAGACCGGCGGGCAGGACAATTTGCAACGTCAGGAACAGATCGCCATGCCCGCCTGTGGCCGAGGGGAGCCCCTTCCCCTTGAGCCGGAGTTTCCCGTCGGCCTTACTGCCTGGTGGAACTTTGACCTTCACCGGTTCAGCTAATGTGGGAGCGGTTACCTCGGCTCCGAGGATGGCTTCCCAAGGATAGACGGGCAGGGTGACATGCAGGTCTGAGCCTTGCCGACGAAAGATGGGATCGAAGGGAATGACCACATGGAGATACAGGTCTCCGCGTTTTCCACCATGTATTCCAGGCTGGCCCTTTCCGGCAACTCTGACTCGCGTTCCCTCTTGAACACCAGCAGGAATCCGCACTTCTATGGTTTTGTATTCGGACGTCATTCCGGTTCCCTGACAGGTCGCGCAAGATCGACCGCGTACGGTACCGCTCCCTTGACAGGTCGAGCACGTTCGGGGTTCACGTAGATTCACGCGTTTGGTGACACCGGTTAACACTTCACGTAATCCCATCTGGACTTCGGTCTCGATGTCCTCTCCTGGCATCCCAGAACTACTGCGCCCGGCTCCGCCGCGTCCGTGGGTTCCAAAAAGATTCTCGAAAAAATCGGAGAATTGCTCGCTTCCGGATCCACCACTGCCGTGATCGGTATCGTTTCCTTCGGATCCCCATGGCCCGCCAAACCCTTGTGTCCTGGCTTGTTGGCGAGCTTGCTCGAAGGCTTGTGCTTGCTCCCAATCGACCCCGTACTGGTCATACTTCTTTCGCTTATCCGGGTCGGTCAGAACCTCCTGTGCTTCATTGAGCTCTTTAAATTTTTTTTCCATCTCGGCCTTCTTCGCACCCGCGTGGAGATCGGGATGATACTGGCGAGCCAGGCGTCGAAAGGCTTTTTTGATATCGTCGAGCGAGGCGGTTCGGGGAACGCCCAGAATGTGATAGTAATCGCGCGGGGTAGTTGCCATACCTGATACGAGAGAAGAAACGCGATGCTGATGCTATGGATCAGCTTACGGAGTGTAGAAACGGTTTGCAAGGGCCGAATGGGTCAGCGAGCGGGCGAAGTTTTCGCCCGGGCCATTAGCTTACAGTAGGAGCAGGTCTCAGCCGTGGTGGGCTGGCCACAGAGGGAACAGGGATGCAAGACCGAGCGATCTTTTTCCATGACAGTCGTTGGTGCTCCGGTCTGGTGAGACTTCTCAAGAAACCCCCAGTAAAACATCTGCTTGGTGCCGGGCGACTCGGTTTCCAGGCGATTCAAAACTTCCTTGTAGAGGAGCGTGTGCGCTCCTTGCGCCATCGGACATTCCTCAACGACATAGTCGATCTTGTTCAGGACGCAATAGGCTGCCAATTCTCGCTCAGTCAAGCGATACAGGGGCTTTACTTTCTTGGCGAATCCATCAACAGAGGCGGGAAGGCTGGGACCTTGTTTCTCAAGGTATTCGTTCTGCCAATGCAGCACGTTCCCCAGTAGTCGAGCTGCTTCATCATCCAAATTATGTCCTGTCGCCATGACATCGTACCCATGCTGGATTGCCGCATGGTTGAATTGATAGCGTTTGATCGTGCCGCATGTCGAGCACGTCGGGCGGTGGGCCAGCATTGCCAGCTCACGAATGCCGGCTCCTTCTTCTCGCTCGACGGTATGGATATGGAGCACAGCGTCGTATCCTGCGGCCACGGTCTTGGAAAAGTGCACGACTTTTTCTTGTGATGATTCGGAATAGCCTCCGATCCCGAGGTTCACATACAGAGCATCGGTGTTATAGCCCAGTTTCAGAAGAATAGCCCAGAGAGCCAAACTGTCCTTGCCGCCTGAAACGGCGACAAGGAGACGGTCGTTTTGTGCGAACATCTTCTGAGTCCGAATCGCTTTAGTAACTTGGTCATGCACAAAACTGTTAAAGCAATCCTTACAGAATGCCGCGTTGTGGCGTGGTAACTTGAGGACGGCTTTGGTCTTACATTTCGTACAATTCATCAGTTCGATCATACGAGCGTAACCAGGATGATTGCAAACCGGCACCGCAGAGTAGGAAGCAAGATGCTGATGGATTGAGGCGAGCAGTAGTGTCATGAGCGACAAAAATCTCTGTCCGTATGTGTCCGTATGATTGACCTCTGAATCACGATCCGCTATGAAGGTAAGAAGTAGTGGTGTGAGAGAAGGGTAGAGAAAAGTGCTGAAGCGGTTCAAGGACAAAGAGTCAAAAGTTTACATAATGCGCCTTATCAGACCATGACATTCGAACTTCTTGGCCGTGTACATAAAGAACTTTCAATTACCGGACATGCGTTCTACGAAACTATTCTCGCTATTTCCGAACTGGTCAATCGAAAGGTTCAGATTATTCGTCTCCATTGGCAGGCTTCCACGTTGCTCCAGCACATTGACGATGTGACGGGCAAGGTCGGTCAACAAATCGTCGCACAGGTTTCTGATCGACTCCTATACCAGAATCATCCCGATTCAGTTGTCGGTGTGATCGATCAGATGCTTACCGACGCCATCTCTCACGTTCAAGAGTTGAAGCAATCATTGATCAGGGTTGATGCCCAGATTCGTGAGCTCAAAATCGAGACAGCCCATCAGGACTTGCTCTCCCTCCAACGTGATTTGGCGCTTCGTTCAGGGGGTATTGAACGGGTAACCGTCCTTCGTGGTGCTGCCGCAACTGGACAGCCGCTCAGTGCGCTTCCACAGTATTCATCCGCATACGTGGCGGCGGTATTACGAGGGCCGTTTCTGTTGACTCCGACCGACGATCTCCTGTTCAGACCCGGCGATATCGTGGTCTTGATCGGTTCTCAAACCGAACTCAATCAGCTCGTCTCATGGTTTACCGGCCAACGTCCCCTGACAACCTCGCTCACGAGATCGGCGTAGGACAGTAGGCACATCGACAGAGATCAGATACAATAGCGCTCGATGTCAGCCATCGCATTTCCATCTTCACGCGTTCTGCCCTGTTTTGTTGCTATCCTCTTTTCCTCTGTCATAGCAGGCGGCCGGGCCGAGGCATTATCGGCCGACTCACCCGGCATTCGCATGTTGGAAGAGATTCAAACTGTCATTACTGAACTTGCCGAGCAGGCCAAGCCTTCCGTCGTCAACCTGTTCCCCGTCCCCAGCGCAGGCAGGCTTCGCGAAGGACCCGGTGAGCGTACGCCGAATGCGTCTGGCTCCGGTTCGGGTCTGATTGTCGACCCTGAAGGCCACATCGTCACGAACAACCATGTGATCGGCGATGCGACTGAAATTGAAGTGCGGTTCTCCGATAAGACGAAGCTCATCGCTCATGTGATCGGCAAAGATCCGGACACCGATTTAGCTGTGCTCAAAGTGACCACCGATCGACCGCTGCCTAGTGCTCGATTCGGTGATTCTACCGGTGTCAAGGTCGGTCAATGGGTGCTGGCCGTCGGGAATCCATTCGGGCTGGACCGGACCGTGACGCTCGGGGTGGTCAGCGGCATCGGTCGCGAAAACATCAACCTTTCGCGGTACGAAAACTTCATTCAGACTGATGCCTCGATCAATCCTGGAAATTCCGGTGGTCCGCTCTTTAACCTCCGGGGCGAGGTGATCGGCATCAATACGGCGATCATCAATTTTGCCCAAGGTATCGGATTCGCCATTCCCTCGAACATGGTGAAACAGGTCATCGAACAGTTACTTGCCAAAGGCAAGGTTGTGCGGGGCTGGCTCGGCGTCGGGATTCAGCCGTTGACGACTGAGTTGGCGAAAAAATTCGGAGTCGCCGAAGGCGAAGGAGTACTCGTGAACGAAGTGTTCGAGAAAGATCCTGCAGCCTTGGCCGGGATCAAGCCGGGCGATGTCATCGTCCGGATCGACGGTGCCGTCGTCGATTCACCGAATAAGCTGTCTCGTCTCATCGCGACGCTGACTCCGGGCGCGACCTCAAAGATAGAAATAGTCCGGGATCTGAAACACGTGACGATGGATGTTCCCCTCACCGAGCGGCGTGATACCACCGTCACCGCATCGATTTCTCAGCAAGAGGAGAAGGTAGGAGTCAGACTAGGTCTTGACCTCCAAGATTTGACGGCCGCCCTGGCGGAAAGGTTCAAACTCCGTGAGTCGAAAGGCGTGCTGATTGCCAAGGTTGAACCCAACAGTCTGGCGCAAGCCGAAGGCCTCCGGGAAGGCGACCTCATTAAAGAGGTCAACCATATAGAAGTGTTCTCCGTAGGAGAATTTATGTCAGCCATTGCGCGGTCCAAGCGTGGCGATACACTGTTGCTTCGCATGCTTCGGGAAAACCGCGCCTTTTATGTCGTGCTTAAATCCTCCGAGTGACGATTTCAATGGGCCGTGGCAACTTGTCCTTCTGTCTTATGTCGCTCGATGACCTTTACAGCTAACTCTCGTGGTACTTCATCATACTGCGCGAAATCCATGACATAGCTGCCCCGGCCCCCAGTCATGGCGTTGAGGGCCGTCGCATAGCGAAGCAGCTCAGCTAATGGAACCAATGCTGTGATCTGTTCCGCATGGTCTTGCGCGTTGACGGTCACGATTCGACCTCGTCGGGCGCTCAAGTCTCCCATGATAGCTCCAACCGCGTCGGTCGGTGTGTCGATTTCCACTGTCATGACAGGCTCAAGTAACACCGGATGCGCGGTCTCTAGCGCTTTCTTGAATGCCATCGATCCCGCGATCTTAAACGACATTTCGGATGAATCAACCACATGATAGGATCCGTCATAGACGGCCACCTGCACATCGACGACCGGAAACCCGCTTAACGGCCCCTCCTGCATGGCCTCAATGACCCCTTTTTCTACGGCGGGAATGAAATTGCGAGGAATCGCGCCTCCGACCACGCGATTCTCAAACAGATACCCGTTGCCCCGCGGGAGCGGCGCCACTTCAAGCCAGCAATCGCCGTATTGCCCGTGACCGCCGGTTTGTTTCTTGTACTTGCCCTGTGCCTGTGATTTCATCTTGAGCGTTTCCCGGTATGGGACCTTCGGCGTATGGAGCATGACATCGGCTCCGAACTTTCGATGGAGTTTCTCGAGGGCCAAATCGATGTGGAACTGCCCCATGCCGCTGAGCACCATCTCCTTGGTTTCGACATTGCGTGCGAATTCCAGCGTGGGGTCTTCTTCGATGAGTTTGTGAAGGCCAAGGCTGACCTTATCGATGTCCGTCTTGGACTTGGTTTCAATCGCGAACGACAAAATCGGCTTTGGGAGGCTCAGTAAGGGGTAACAGATGGGAGCATTCTCTTGACACAGCGTGTCACCGGTATGCGTGTCTTTGAGTTTTCCGATCGCCACGATCTCTCCCGCTTTTACAGAGTCGATGGCCACATGACGTTTGCCCAGGACCCTGTAGAAATGGCCGAGCTTCTCTCGTACATGTTTGGAAGCATTCAGCACAGTCGCATCGGCATGAATGGTTCCCGACAAGACACGGCAATAGGACAGCCGACCGATGAATGGGTCGATGATAGTCTTAAAGACTGCGGCTGAAAACGGTTCCTGCTGACTCCCCTTCCGCTCACACCCGTCCTGAGTCTCCGGGTGGATACCGCGCCATGGATGGGCCACACCACGCTCGGAGGGTGTCGACAATAAGGTCACAATGGCGTCTAGCAGAGACCAGACTCCTATATTCTGCGTGGCAGATCCAGCATACACGGGAAGAAATTGGTTTGTCTGGATGTCGCGTCGGAGTCCTTGGAGGAGGTCTTCCTGGTTTAAATCGCCCTGGGTCAAGTAGGTCTCCAACAAGGTTTCCCCGCTCTCCGCGACTGCTTCCACGAGCTGCTTGCGCACTCCGTTGAGAATTCTCTCCAGGTCGTTTGAAATCTGCACCTGCTCGATTTGAGCGGAGCTCGGTCCAGACCGTATAAGTTTTTCATGTCGCACATCAATTACCCCGTCTAAGTTCATGCCAAGGTTGACCGGCACTGCCATAGGGATTGGAGCACGACCGAGCTGCTGGCGGCAGGTCTCCAGAGCGTTCTCGAACGAAGCGCCTTCCTTATCAAGTCCGTTCACGAACACCAGACAAGGAAGATCCAATTCTTTAATTCTCGCCCACAGCCGCGCCAGCTCCGTCCGCACTCCCATGTTTCCGCTCAGAAGAAGGATGACCGCATCGACGGCCTGAAGGGCGGCGAGCGGTTCCCCAAGAAGATCAAGGGCGCCGGGAGGGTCAATTAAATTGATGTTGGTGTGATTCCACGAGAACTGAAGGAGACTGGTACTTGTCGAATTGCGATGACGAAGCTCTTCCGGTTCGAAATCAGAAACGGTGGTACCCTGTGTCACGGAACCAAGCGTGGGGATTGCCCCACCGGTATACAGCAAGGCCTCACTGAGAGAGGTCTTGCCAGCGCCGGCGTTGGATACGATCGCCACGTTTCTGATGGGCTCCAGACGGGTTGTTTCCATAGTCTGCCCTCCTTGTTACGTAGGGGTTTAGGCCATTCGCTTCTTCATATTCCTCTGGGCCGTTGTTTCGGCCGACATGATTTCAGGGGCCTTCGCACTCACTCCTCTGCCCCGTTATCCATCCTTCATCGGCAAAACTCACGTACCGACCATCTCCAACAATCACGTGGTCCAATACGCGGATCCCCAACAGCGTGCCGGCCGTTATGAGTCGATCGGTCAATCGCCGATCCTCCGGGCTTGGGGTCGGATCTCCGCTGGGATGGTTGTGAAGGAAAATGACGGCGGCGGCCGATTCACGCACGGCGAGCACAAAGACTTCACGTGGATGCACGATGCTGAGTGTGAGGCTTCCCTCTGAGACCGTGGTCTCTTTGATCACGACATTTTTTGCGTCCAGCAGCACGACCTTGAAGAGTTCGTGCTTCATATCGCGGAGTGCAGGGTGAAAATGTTTGAACAGATCCGCGCTTGAGGAAATACGAGTGCCGGTGGACATGGGAACAGCCAGCGACCGTCGCCCTAATGCCAACGCAGCCTTGAGTTGGGCTGCCTTGGCGGGACCGACACCAGGGATGGCGCAGAGTTCTTCAATGCCGCAGGCCGCCAATCCTCCCACCCCACCTACTCGGTCGAGGAGTTCGATAGCCACTTGCACTGCGGACGAATCGCGACGGCCGGTTCGTAACAGAATTGCGAGAAGATGGGCATCGGATAAAGCCTCAGATCCCTTGGCAAGAAGACGCTCACGGGGGCGCTCGGTCTTTGGCCAGTATGCAATGCCTTTTCTCGGTTCTTTGGCAGCCACGAAAACCCTCAGATGACAAAAAATTGACGGTCCGGACTCTTTTGTACCGGCACATAAGGCGAAATTACCGGCCTAAGGCAAATACGTAATTCATAACCCGTTGAAATACTGAAACATGACAAATTGGTGCAGCTCTTGCTTAACTTTGCCACTAGTTGTGAACGTAGTCACCTTGGGAGGGATCAATGGAATGTCCGAAGTGCAAAGGTATGATGATGTTGGAGCGGTTCTCTGATTTCTTTCTCGTGTTCTATGCATGGAAATGTATCAACTGCGGCGCCATTATTGACCGCACCATCTCGAACAACCGCAGAAAGAGCTTGGCGGCCCGCGAATCTCAGACCGTCGCGGCTCGGTAAACCATATTTCGTGCTCGGAGCCCTGCCCCTTTCTGAGGGTCTACTGAGACTCGCAGGGTGATCGTGTCTTCTCTGACATACCACGAGAACAACGATCGCATTATAGTCTTCCGCAAGAAGACGGTCAAAAGAGTACCGGTGATCCTTTTCGAATGAAGCTCCCCGCAGCTTGCTGCGGGGTATCACAGAACTAAAACATTCGGAGCTGCCGGAGATCGTCGTGAGGCTGCCCTTGCCGCTGCACATACCG
>JAICWG010000113.1 GCA_025934915.1 Nitrospira sp. | reverse complement strand
TTGCATGAACGAGACGAACAGATCGCGGGCTTCGCCCGTCAGGTGCATGACCATCAAGCGGAGCGTCAAAGTCTATTAGGAGAGGTGCAGTCTATTCCAGGGAAAGATGAGCAGATCG
This sequence comes from Nitrospira sp., assembly GCA_025934915.1. Lineage (GTDB taxonomy): Bacteria > Nitrospirota > Nitrospiria > Nitrospirales > Nitrospiraceae > Nitrospira_D. The sequence continues at coordinate 13,560 of JAICWG010000113.1, read as the reverse complement.
AACGCCTGCAACAACGCCTCAAAGAAATGCGAGTGGCGCTTCGCGTTAACGCAGCTCCAACAACTGGAGTGCCTCGTCAGAGCCGACAGAATGGAGCCAAGCCGAGTTCCCCGGTAGGACAATCAAAGGTTAGTAGGAATAGTCAGGAAGACGATCTCAAAAAGATCTTCGGGATCGGGCCTGCCGTCGCACAAACTCTCAATAAGATGGGCACCCGCACGTTTATCCAAATTGCTCGTTGGAAACCAGAAGATATCGCGAAGATCGCAAAGAAGCTCGATACCGATCCGGAACGCATTAAACGAGATAACTGGATTGCTGACGCCAAGAAGCAACATTACCGCAAGTACGGGGAACGGCTCTAACAGGATGCTGAAAAAGTCCGCCAGCAGCGTTCTCGCAAGACACTGCCGCCTCACCATCTCGGCGGCGTTCACGCCGCGCTTTATTCAGCGCGGCGTGAACCTCAGAGGCTCAACGTACCACCGGGCAAGAGCTGCCAGAGCAGCTCGGGGCTGGCGGGTGAGAAAAATTACGCCTCGCCTCTTCGCTTGCTGCGGCCTTGCTGGACAGCCTTTTTGAGCATCCTGAATGGATTCCGGCGTTAGCACCGTACGGACAATTGCAGCCATATTAAGGCAGCTTTCTCCACGAGGGTATCGAAGCGTTCCAGAGTAGACTCATCGAGGGATATCGCAATTGTGGACCTTGGCATGTTGCACCTCCGAGCATGCCCATGTGTCATACCTCTGTCAGGGGCAAACGCTGTATCCAAATCACGCCGGAGCAGAACGCTCACGTTATCTGGATCATTGCTGTCGCCGCAGATACGGCGATGGGACCGACCGCTTGATCGAGTCGGCGAATCCGCGAAAGAGGGAGTCATTCGCCCAAGGACAGAGCCAAATGAACTTTCCCCGCTTGCTGTTCAGTGCTCCTCCATCATGGCGCTGAGGGACCCGACCGCCCAAGAACAGGATGAAGGTATCCCCGGAATGCAGAACTTGTGGCGTCTCTCGCTGTCGACGCGCAAAGTACAAGGAGCGATCGTCATGAAGTCGATCGCCTGGTCACTCCAGATGTGGACCAGCAATCGCCCATTCCGTGGGAACGCGGCGATCCCAAGGAGGTAGAGGCGGAACTCCTCTTGGTACGCGTCACCGAGGGAGAATCGCTGGCGGTCCGCAGGTGGAGGTAACCATGCTCGGGCAGATGCCCGCCAGAAAACGCTTGCTGCGAAGTACAGATAGTAATCAGTGTGGGATCGCAGAAGCGCCGCGGCATCATAGACGCAGAAGTTCTTGTCCTCGAAAGATGGAGAAGCCCTCAGCAGGAGTTCGCGTACCTTGAACTCTCCGTTTGGCCTTGCGCATTGGCCCAGAACGTAACGTTCGCCAGCGCTGGAGAGCCGCCCTTCGCAGTCAACGCAAAGGAAACGAGCTGCAACTTGACGGGAAGTGGCCGATGCTCGCCCTCCGATGATCACGACCGGATTCGGGTTCCTTCGCGCCGGGTCCCGAGCGAGCCTGTACAACGCGGCAGGCATCAGATGGCTCTCCTGCAGCGTCCGCTGCTCGCGACACAAGCCGCACTGACCTGTTTCGCCTCTCATGACGTCCATCGTCCATTCAGATAACGCCAGCAATAACCTGCTGACCAAGAGCAAGCCCAGCGCCGCTGCCGGACGGTCAGGTGGATTGCCATGTTATGCCGCATGTACACGCGGTCACACAATTGGAACGTGCGACATCTTAAGCTTAGCAAAGTACGCTTCTCCCAATTTCACATCATCTGGGTCGGTGAATGCTCCGGAGATCAGCTGAACCTCAAAGCCCTCTCCATCTCGATCTGCGATAACCAAGCCCCTGCCTTTCCCGTAATGCGCCATTGCGGCCCGCAGTAGTGTCGTCAATCTTGGGAGGAGGATCGAACGGTCGACTCCTCTCGCGGAAACTACGACATACACGAACTCCGGCTTGGAGTCAGTATAGAAAGCCGCGTAGGTCATCCCCTCGACCGGTCCACTCTCGGTCTGGTGAATTGTTTTCGTGAAGTACTCCCCTAGCGCGGTGCGCTCTACCAAGCAGAGATCGCAGAGCTCTTCCTGCATCAGTATGTATTGCCTCCGATCATGAGCGGGGTCGAATCGAGCGGCGGTTTCTGCATCGAGTCCTTCGGAGTAGTTCTTGAGCCGCGTTGCGAGTGCGTCTGAAACATACTCGATCAGTCCAGCGAACTGATGCCGAGATTGTCCAGCGGAAAGAATCGTTTGCCATTCGGCGTCACGGGCTGCGTTGGAAATTCTCGTGTCAGCGTAGCCTTCACAACCCTCGAAGGATCTTCGGTTAAGGATGTAGCACTTGTAGAAGTGCACCTCGTGACCGATCATCCGCAAGTTCTCATCCGAAAGCGTTCTCCGCGCATCCAGATACCCTGTGATATCCGAAAATGCACGAAGCTCGCTGATGAGGTTGAGAAAGTCGTTCACCGAGAGATAGGTAACCGGGATCCTGCCCAGGGCCAACGGCAGATCGTTGGGAAGATCAACAGGATCACCGAATACCTCCGTCAGAACCACGACATGCGAGACCTGGATAGAGCTGGGCTCGAAGTCGACCCGTCCCCGACGCGAATGGTCACACCAGAAGCGCTTACGCCCCAGGGTATTCAACGCCCCTCTTGCCTGGTTTAGAGCACTTTTAGAGTTCTTGATCGCCCACCTTCGCAGCTTGTCTCTGGTCCTTGATGTCGGATCGTCCTGGGACTTCATTGATACGAGGATAGCGTTACGCCGCAATATCAACAGAAGGTCGCAGACCTCCTTTTGGTTACCCTTGTCGATGTACTGCGGACTGTGGAACACACACTCCGCTGTGAGGGGCCTCGACGAGAAAGTGTCGACAAACTTCTCGGCCCAGAGGGTTCGCTTGATGGTCACGATTTCCTATGGTATCGGAGCGGCGGCAATGCCTATATGGAAATGCGGCATAACGTTTGGGTTCATCCTCGAGCAACAGGCGCCGAAGGCGGCTGTTGAACGTCGAGGGCAACGAAGTATTAGCCGTTATCAGCGGCTCGCCTGAATGGTTCGTGCCGTCTGTGCCACCGTGAACTTGACATTCCCCGTAGCTCGCTACGGGGTTGGCCTCTCCTTCCGAGAAGTCTTCAGAATTGAGTTCTGTGATACCCCGCAGCTTGCTGCGGGGAGCTTCATTGCGGACGACATAAACACCTTGTCACGTGTGTCGAGGAAGTAGCCTGTCAACGACTGAGCGAGATCAAGCGTCTTTGCAATGGATGCGGCGACAAGCAACTGCCGATCTGGGGCACCGCTCTTCCGTTGGAGTTCTAGGTTGGCACTCATTGACTCCTCTTCTAGCTGATGCAGCTTTTTCGAGAGCTCGAATAGCTCGTGTTGGATCGTGATACGGCTTGCGTGATCTTTCGGCTGAACTCGCTCGGCTCGAACCATGAGCGCACGTAGGGTGCCGGAAAGTTGCGAGAGTTCTTCGTCGTATGACGATTGCGCTAGCGCCGGGGACACCAAGGCGAGGGACAGGATGAGGCAAGAAGCGATTGCGATGCGACGCATGGCGTCTCCGAATGACGGCTAACTATTGAGTATACTGACCGGTGTAGTACGCAGATACCTTGTGTCAACTCCCGCGCGGTTCTTGTGTTGCTTCATGGACTTGTCACCTCTATCCACAACGCAACGTTGGCCTGCAGACCGACATAACGCCCGCGTTCAGCGGCGGGCCGAGCGAAGCGAGGGCCGTCGGCTGGAACGCATTGTTAGCCGCCGTTCCGCGTACTTGTGAAGAACGCTTGAGATGAGTGTTTGATATGGCAATCCTTCGCTCAGAGCCAGCTTCTGAAGTTCCTTCAGATCTCTTGAAGAGATGGGAATATTGATTCGTGCGTCCTTCTTAAATGTGGCTGCCGCATAGCGCTTGTGACGCGCAATCTCTTTCTTGACCTCAGGAACGCGCCTCAGCTTCCCGGACTCATATGCGTCAAGAATCTCTTTCTCTTCTTGATCAAGTGTTTTCATCTGATTCATCTACGTACTCCTTCGTGGCTTTGCGGCTGGGGATGACTGTTTTTAGGAAAATCTCTTCTTCCGACTCCACGAACGGCACCACGGTCCAGTGCTTTTTTTGCTGATGCCAGCGCCGACTGCCTCCGAGGATCATGCTCAGCCGCGCGTAATCCTTGCTCGGCGGCTGGGACGTTTTGATTGCCGCGACACCTTCGAGAGGAGCGGGAATTTCTCAGGGTTTCGAATGGATTCGACAGCGAGGTCGATGTCAAGCTCAGGCCAATACAGATGATGAGGATGTGGCCATTCGACAGTCACAATCTCTTCCACGGAGGCATCCTTAAACCATGGAAACTCTCTGAATGCAACAAAGAGTTCCTGGTCAGCGAGCAGCAGCCAAAATCCGTGCTTTGAGATGTTGGTGACCTCAGCTCCCGAAATGCGTTTCCCAAGCGTTGTAGATTTCATTCCTATGCTCCTCGATGAGAGCTTTGACTGCTCGGATCTGTCGGGTGGACAGTCCGAAGTTCCGAGCCAGCTCAATCTTCGGTCTCAGCCAGAACTTCGCTTCCCCACGATCGCAATAGACGTGGACGTGCATCCGGCTTTCCTCACGAGAGAAGAAGTAAAAACGAAATCCTCCTGCCCTAAAGATGGTCGGACTCAGACACCCACCTCTGATATTCTGGCTAGACGATCATGAATACAGCCTGCTTCTACACACGTGACTGTACCGTTAATGGCTTCCAACTCCCAGCGGGGCAGTCTACGTGGACACTCCGTCTTACTGCAAGGATTACTCCGCACAGAACACCGCCCAGCATTCCCTGCTCACGCTCCTCTGCATCGAGCCGCTTCTCGTAGCAGCTAAACAGCCCTTTCCGGAACCGCACATGGCAGCCAAGCCCACCATACAATGCACAGGCCCGAGGATTCGCAGCGAGGCCATCGAGCCGCATCCGCGCCTGGTTGGAACGAGCACGCTCAGTGGCGTGAAGCGACCTTTCCCCCGTACCCGTACTCGTCACAACATTCTCCCCTAGCAAAACCTCATTCGTCGACTCCACAGCGTGACGATCTGGAGCGTCCGCGCCGAGCGCAGTTAATAGCGAGAACACCTCATTGTGTCAATGCGCTCATGGCAGCCGTTTGACTTCCCCTCCCCATCTCCATAGAATCCTCCGCCATGGCTTCGTCCTTCGTGCACCTTCATCTCCACACCCAATTCAGTCTCCTCGACGGTGCGAATCAGATCGAACCGCTGGTCCGGCAGATCAAGTCGTTCGATCAGCCGGCTGTGGCGATGACGGACCATGGCAACATGTTCGGCGCGGTCGAGTTTTATCGCAAAGCCAAAGAGGCGGGCGTCAAGCCGATCATCGGCTGTGAAGCCTACATGGCACTTGGTAGTCGACATGCCAAGAAAGACAGCGGCCTTGCGCACAATGATTACTATCATCTGATTCTCCTGGCGAGAAATCTTACCGGCTATCAGAACCTTATCAAACTCGTCAGTAAAGGATATCTTGAAGGTTTCTACTACAAGCCTCGAATTGATAAGGAGCTGTTGAAGTTACACCACGATGGAATTATCGCCCTTTCCGGCTGCCTGAGCGGCGAGATTCCCTATCTCATCGGTCAGCAAGACATGCAGGGTGCCATGGCGGTGGCCGGCGAATTTCAGGAGATCTTTGGGAAGGATCATTTCTACCTCGAAGTGCAGGCGAACGGACTTGATCATCAGCGGGTAGCCAATTCCGGCTTGATGGAAATTCACAAGAAGCTCGGGATTCCGCTGGCGGGTACGAATGATTGTCATTACTTAAAAAAGGAAGATGCGCGGCCTCATGAGCTGATGCTGTGCCTGCAGACGGGAAAGACGGTCAGCGATCCCAACCGGATGAAGTTCGACACGGATCAACTGTACGTCAAATCAACGGAGGAAATCGCTCCGGCATTCGCAGAATTTTCCGGCGCCATGACGAACACCTGCCGCATCGCCGACGATTGCGAGCTCGATCTTCCGCTGAACAAAACCTATCTTCCACAATATCGCGTCCCCGATGGGTTCAACGATCGTGAGTCTTATCTGGAACATCTCGCCCTCACCGGACTGAAGGAACGACTAAAAGAAAGGCCCAGCCGGATTGTGTCCGCTGTCTACGATCAGCGCCTTCGGGAAGAACTGATGGTCATCTGCTCGATGGGATTTGCGGGTTACTTTCTCATCGTCTGGGACATCATCCGCTTCGCTCGATTAAAAGGGATCCCAGTCGGGCCTGGTCGAGGTTCTGCCGCCGGCAGTCTTGTCGCCTATGCCCTGCGCATTACCGACCTCGATCCGCTCGTCTACACCCTCTTGTTCGAGCGTTTCTTGAATCCTGAGCGCGTCTCTCTTCCCGATATCGATATGGATTTCTGTATGGATCGCCGTGGCGAAGTAATCAACTACGTAGTAGCCAAGTATGGCACCGACCATGTCGCTCAGATCATTACCTTCGGGACTCTCGGGGCCAAGGCCGCGATCCGCGATGTGGGGCGCGTGTTGGAAATGTCCTATGCCGACGCGGATAAAGTCGCGAAGCTGGTCCCCACTCAATTGAACATCACGTTGCAGCAGGCTTTGGAGACAGAGCCGCGCTTGCGCGAGCTGGTGGAGACGGACCCCAAAGTCAAAGAGCTGATGACCAATGCGCAATCCCTCGAAGGCCTGGCCCGACATGCTTCGACCCATGCGGCGGGCGTCGTGATATCCGAAGGACCGCTCACCGACCACGTGCCGCTTTACAAGGGCGCTAACGACGAAATTGTGACTCAGTACTCGATGGGAGACGTCGAGAAAATCGGGTTGGTGAAATTCGACTTTCTCGGCCTCAAGACCCTTACGATGATTCGGCGCGCCGAGACCCTCATCAACGAAATGCATCCTGAGGCGCCGCCACTTGCGATCGATCAGGTGCCGTTCAATGACCCAGCCACCTTTACCTTGTTGAGCTCCGGAAAAACAACCGGGCTATTCCAGCTGGAAAGCTCCGGTATGCGCGATCTGCTGACCGGATTGAAACCCGACCGGTTCGAAGACATCATCGCCATTATCGCGCTCTATCGCCCCGGACCGATGGATCTCATTCCTGATTTCATCAAGCGAAAGCAGGGAAAGGTGCCGATTACCTATGAGCTTCCGGAATTGGAGCCGCTCCTCCAGGATACATATGGTGTGATCGTTTACCAGGAACAGGTGATGGCGATCGCCAACAAGATGGCCGGGTTCTCGTTGGGCCAAGCCGATATTCTTCGTCGTGCGATGGGCAAAAAGAAGCCGGAAGAGATGGAAAAGTTGCGCGCCAAGTTCATCGAGGGCGCGAAGCAGAAGAAGATTTCTGAGAAGAAAGCCGAGAAGCTCTACGAGTTGATCCAGAAATTCGCCGGATACGGTTTTAATAAATCGCATGCTGCCGCCTATGCCGTCGTCTGTTACCAGACCGCCTATCTCAAAGCGCATTACCCGACCGAGTTTATGGCGGCTCTCATGACGACCGACATGGGTAACCAAGACAAGCTGGTCGGCTATTTCACGGAATGTCGGGATCTGGGCATCAAGGTCCTGGGGCCTGATGTGAACGCCAGCCAAAAGCAATTCGCAGTGGCCGGCGGAGCAATCAGGTTCGGTTTGGCCGCCATTAAGAACGTGGGCGAGGGCGCCGTGGAGTCGGTTCTGGAAGTGCGGACTCAGGACGGTCCCTTCGGATCGTTCTTTGACTTCTGTCGGCGGGTCGATCTTCACAAGGTGAATAAACGCATGTTGGAAGGCCTCATCAAGGCCGGTGCCTTCGATACGACCGGCGCCAAGCGAGCACAACTGATGGCGGTGCTCGATCAAGCCGTGGAAGAGGGCGCGGCTGCTCAGCGGGAGCGTGAGCTGGGGCAAATCAGCATCTTCGGAAAGGAGCTGAATGGGCACAGCACCTCGACGGCCTTGCCCACTCCCCCGCTGCCTTCGCTTGCGGAATGGGATCAAGCGCAACGATTGAAGTATGAACGGGAACTGACCGGGTTCTATATTTCCGCCCATCCCCTCGCTCGCTATGAAGCGACGCTGAGTGCCTTGTCGACCGCCACGACAGTGGGATTGAAGGAATGCTCCGACGGCGGCGAGGTGAAGATCTGCGGCATCATCGCCACGGTCAAATCGATGCTGACGAAGAAGGGCGATCGAATGGCCTATCTCACGGTGGAAGATCTACAAGGGACCACGGAAGTGATCGTGTTTCCCGATTTGTTCAGGACTGCCGGTGAGCTGATCGTTCCGGAGCGGATCGTCCGCATCACCGGCACCATTGATCGGGGAGATAAGGGCACCAAAATTCGGGGGAGTAAGATCGAACCATTGGCTGAGGTTCAGGCGCAGTCCGTCAAACGTATCCGTATCCGCCTCAGTGATCGCCCGGAGGTCCGTGAGCAGTTGCCTCGATTGCTGGACATCTTTCGACGGCATCCCGGCAGTACCTCGATCTCGATGTCGTTTCGAACCGATGACACCTTGGAAGCCGAGACGGCTCCCCTCCCTCATCTCACTGTCTGCGCCAGCGACCATTTTGTGTCGGATGTTGAGGAAGTGCTAGGCAAAGGGGTCCTTTCTTTGCTATCTTAGGGGCCTTAGGTTGTGCCTTGGCCGATCGTTGTATGGGGTTGAACAGGGCTATGCGCGATTATCTCGAATTTGAAAAGCCGATCCGAGAGATCGAAGAGAAGATCGAGAAACTCTCTGCGACGGCCACCAATGGGAAATCGTCCGCCCAACATGACATTCGCAAGCTTCGTACGAAGCTTGCTCAAACCGAGCACGAACTCTACAAAAACCTGACCCCCTGGCAACGAACGCAGCTGGCGCGCCATCCGCAACGTCCGAGCACACTGGACTATATCACTGAGCTCACGCGAGACTTTCTTGAGCTGCATGGCGACCGTGTGTTTGGAGATGATCGGGCCATCGTGGGAGGGTTTGCCCGATTCAACGACCGCCCCGTGATGATTATCGGTCATCAAAAAGGCAAAACTCTCAAAGAGCGCATGCTACGGAACTTCGGCATGCCCAACCCGGAAGGGTATCGCAAGGCGCTCCGCCTCATGAAGACGGCGGAAAAATTCAACCGTCCGATCATCACCTTTATTGATACGCCTGGTGCCTATCCCGGCATCGGTGCCGAGGAGCGAGGCCAAGCGGAGGCCATCGCCCGCAATCTGTGTGTCATGTCTCGATTGACCGTGCCGATTATTTCCGTGGTCATCGGTGAAGGAGGGAGCGGAGGCGCCTTAGCTCTCGGTGTCGCCGATCGCGTCCTGATGCTCGAACATTCGGTCTATTCGGTCATTTCTCCTGAAGGTTGTGCCGCCATTCTTTGGGACAGCCCGGAAAAAGTTCCCGATGCCGCCGCTGCATTGAAAATGACCGCAAACGATCTTCTTGATCTCGGTGTGATCGACACGATTGTTTCCGAACCGCTGGGGGGCGCTCATCGAGAGCCGCGAGCCGTCTGCGCCCTGGTCGGAAAGGCATTGGCCAACCAACTGTTCGATTTGCTTGATTTGTCCGTCGAGCAACTCGTTGCTCTGCGGGATCAGAAATACCGAAAGATGGGGGCCGTCACAGGCATTCTCCCCGCCCAAGCCTGATTGATTTCATCGGTCCTTCAACAGTCCCGTTGTAGTGAATCGCCGTCCGATCGCAGAAAGAATCCTGCTTGCCAGCACAGGGTGGAACGGATCGAGCACCGCCGCTTCGAGATAGCGATCGACCGTTCGCGGTAATTTCCGCCACCACGCAAGCGCGGAGACCCGGGCTTGTTCGGCAGCCGCAGCCTCGCTTCTGAGGATACGGTGAATCTCTTGCTCGAAGAATGTTACATGGACAAGTTCGTCCTCGTGGATCGAGACCAAGTCCGGTCGTAATGTGACGAGTAACGTCGCGAACTCAAGTCCCAGTGACTCATACCCATAGAGCTGAACAGCCAACGCGGGCCATTGCCTTGGCACGGAGGGAAGTCGTTCCCGTTCGCGAGGCTGACGGCCGATCATGGTTTCAAATTGTGCCAGATGCTGCTCTTCATCTTCCTCGTGTTTTCGAAGAAAGGCATAGACATTCGGAGGAACGTCTTGTAAACGCGCCGACCGTACTGTCCACAGCGCCATGGCCTCGGCTTTGAGAAACCGTTCCAATAGAGCGGGCTCGCATTCTGGTGGGAGCCGAGTGGACGTAGTCGCATCAGATGGCATGATGGACTCATAGTACGCACACTCCGCCGGTTATCCAAGCTCTCTCGAAAGGGAAGGGTGAGAAGGGTTGACTGACAGGCATCATCTGTGTACATCTTACGCCTAGCTACTCACCGGACCGACTGCTAACCCGGGCCCAAGGGTTTCGGTTTGGTTAACCCATGAGGCAATACCTATGACACGTCCTGCCGGCACAATGTCTCCGGTCGTTCAACGGGTTGTTCTCTGTGTGCTCGCCGCTGTCTTGCTCTTAGAGATCGGCTGTGTCAGTCGGCGTACGTACGATAGAGTCAAGGCGGAGACGTTGGAACAGACTCAAGCCTTGGAAGCGATACGAGAGGACGTCAGAGAGCTGGACCGGGAGATCGCGGGATTGCAGGCCTCGAACCGACGTGAAGATGCTGCTGTGTCCGGATTGCGCGTAGATATTCAGCGGAAAGAAGAACAGTTGCCGATCCTGAAACAGCGAGCGCAGGATACCCTCGCGTCGCTCAAAACACAGGTGGCAACCTTGATGAATCAAAGTTGGCATCTGGCGCGCAAGATAGTGGATATTCGTCAGGAGAGCGCCTCCTTGCAGACCAAGGTGGCTCAGTACAAGGAGAAAATGGAACAGGCCCGAGCGTCTGTGATGGTGGCTTCGGAGAGGGACAAGCCTGCCACAACCCAGACTGTCGCTTCTGAAGCGCCTGCATCTTCAGTCGTGCCCACTCAGGATGCCGAACCGACGCAGGTTGCACAAGCTGCCCCCCTTCCTCCCAGCCTCGCGCCTATCAAACCATCAGTGTCGGCGCCCTCCGTGAATGTCGATCCGCCTCAGGCAAACGACTCGTGGATCGGAATAATCACCAGCTGGTTCGCCAAAATCTGGAATTGGTTATTCGGGTAGTGCGGGGCCTTCGCGCCTGATCGAACAAGAGCGACACTGCTCACACGAGGTGTGAGCAATGTTCGTCAGCCCACTCGGCAGCTGCACGTCCTGCGAGCCGTCCCGTCGCCAAACAACCCGTGAGCAGATATCCTCCGGTCGGTGCCTCCCAGTCCAACATTTCTCCAGCGCAAAATACCCCCGGAAATGAACGAAGCATCAGTCCCCTGCCCAGCGCCTCGAAAGAGACGCCACCGGCTGTGCTGATGGCTTCTTCTAATGGGCGAGGTGCCATGAGTGTGAGCGGTAGGGATTTGATGGCAGCAGCTAGACGAACAGGATCTGCCAGCACGTCTTTCGACACAACTTCGCGCAGGAGGCCCGCTTTGACTCCAGCGATACCGGCATAGCGTTTGAGATGTGTGGCGATCGTTCGTTTACCGCGTGGTTGCGAAAGATCTTGCACGAGTCGCTTCAGTGGTCGATCGGGAACGAGATCTAACCACAGCGTTGCCGTTCCCTCCGCTGCGATTACATCACGTGCATCGGCAGCGACCATATAGACGGTGCCACCCTCCACTCCTTTTACCGTAATCACGAACTCCCCCATGCGACCAATCACGGTACCGTCGACGGCCTTCACCATGACGTGAACCGTCTTCACTGGATGTCCGGCGAACTTTGTCCGAAAGTGCTCGCTCCACCGTACGTCAAAACCACAATTGGCCGGCTTCAGCGGAGCGATCAATATATTTTGTTCAGCGAGAATCTGAGTCCACGCGGCATCAGACCCTAGGCGCGGCCAACTTCCCCCGCCCAAGGCCAATACCACCGCATCAGCTTGTACGCTGGGCGCGCCATCTGACGTGATGAACCGGAGCCTGCCATGCTCATCCCATCCGCACCACCGATGTCGAACACAAAACCGAACGCCGGCCTGCCTCAACCGACGCAACCATGCACGCAAGAGCGGCGCGGCTTTCAAGCCAATTGGAAAGATTCGTCCGGACGTACCGACGAACGTTTCCACACCAAGCTCACGAGCCCAAGCCCGCAGAGCCGCAGGGGGGAATGATCTGATCGCTGGTTCGATAAACGCCCGGCCAGAGCCATAACGCGAAAGGAAGGACTCCATCGGTTCCGAATGAGAGAGATTCAAGCCGCCTTTCCCTGCCAGCAAAAACTTTCGGCCCACCGACGGCATGGCATCATACAGCTCGACGGTGGCGCCGGCAGCCACTGCCGCTTCCGCCGCCATGAGTCCAGCTGGGCCACCGCCGATTACCACAACCGTTCCCATCAACATCCTGACAATTCGTTACGAGATGTATCCTCTTGGGCCCACATATTTTGTGACCGGAAACATATCGATGCCGTCCATATTTGTATGAGCCACACTCCATTTGTACAGACTGCTCTGAAGATTGATTCTTCGATTTGTCACTATTTCACGTAATTTACATACTTTTGTTTAGGCCCGTTTCTTGCCAGTACGCGACACTCGAAAAAGTGATGGCCATCGCAGTGAGGAAAGTTTGCTGCGCGATCGTCATATGGATGTTTTTGTGTTCACAACCAAACAAACCGAGGAGGAGTCCGAATGCGCGTTCGAGCGACATGTGTTGTGGCGCTTGGTCTAGCTGGACTGTTATCCGGGGCGACTGAACCGGCAGGGGCCGCCGAAGACCTGTCGGAAAAAAAACAACCTGCATGTGACCAAACCGACCCGTCCTCGCTTTCCCGACGCTGTGTTCAGCCGCATGTTTCCTGGCCTTCCACCCTATGCCCCACCGACCGATGAAGCCCGGGAGCAGGCGAAAAAGCTCGGCGTCAAAGGGGGAGTCAATGACGCGTTGGATCTCCTCACTGATCCGGTCCAGTCAATTACGAATCCCACTGTCTTCAGCCCGAACAATCCCGACAATCCGAGCCTGACGGCAGGCGTCACGTTCTTCGGGCAGTTCCTGGATCATGACCTTACGCTGGCTTTGAAAGCGCCGCTGCTCGAGCAAACTCATCCCCGGCGGACGACGAACGTTCGCACCGCCGAATTTGATCTGGATAGTGTCTATGGTGACGGCTCCGAGAAGTCGCCTGAACTATATGATACGAGTTCCGGCGATATCAAATTCCGCGTCGAAGCCATTCCTGGTTCTGAACAAGTGTCTCGAAAAGGCGCAGTGCGATACGATCTCCCGCGCGATCACAACAATAACGCGATCATCGCAGACGACCGGAACGATGAAAACCTCGTCATCAGCCAGTTTCACCTGGCGATGCTGAAGTTTCACAATGCCGTCGTCGATCGGTTGCGCGCTGATCCGGCTCAGGCGCATCGTTCGGCCAAAGAAATTTTTAGAGAGGCGCGCCGTCAGGT
>JAICWG010000169.1 GCA_025934915.1 Nitrospira sp. | reverse complement strand
TCTGGCAAAGCCTTCCTCCTGTTTATGAGTCGAACGTTGGTCTTTCGCTCTTCGTGCTCATTGAAAGAGCATTGAGACGGACCCGTCTTTCGCGATTTTGGCAATAACAATAAATGGTTTCGCATGCTTCTGAAGAAAACGTGTGATCCTTGGGAGTGCTTTGACGAAGATCTGAGCCATTTCTTCGCCCTGCAGATTCCCTGAGGTCAGGATAAATGCCGCGACGCCTGCCTTCATGAGCGCCAGTCATTCCACGTGTCGATACCGGATGCGATGATCTTTGGTGAGGACGATCCACCCGCATCGTCCGGCCTCAGCGAGCCAGTCTTCGTCTTTCGCATCAGGCGGAAAGTAATCGTCGTGGATGTGGAGGATGGCACCGGCTTGACGGAGCGCGGTCGCGACGCGCTTCTTTCCCAGAGACCGGTCAAGAAAGAAGATGAGTGGTTCAGGCGGCTTCGACGGAGAGTTCACACCTGATGGCTTCTTCGATTTCAAGCCGCCGCCGTCCATAGTCTTCTGCCAAATCGTCCATAGACTCGCCGGCCTTATAGCGCTCTGCAATCACCGCTGTGGGAATGCCGGTGCCCGCCAACACTGGCCGGCCGAATGAGACGCGTGGGTCGATGACGACAGCTTTGGGCTCCTCGTGGAGGTCCCGTTTCCGCGTGAATGGGTAGAGTCTGATGGGGGTGCCCTTGAAGTCCCGGTCAATGCGATGGAGGTGCGCCTGGAGGACTTCTTGGATGGCCAACTGTCCTTCCTGGGAGACGTTGATCAATTGGCTGAATTTCTTGATGAAGAGGTTCAGCCCATCAGTGACGAATTCCTGATCGGCCAAGGGATGTTTCGAAGGAAATTGCTTCGAGAGGTAGTTCATCGCGGCCCTGACTTTTTCCAGCGGAATGTCATGTTTTCGGCGAATGGCATCCAGAACGTGGATTTCCACCAGGTTCATAAAGGAGAGTAACTTCACCGCTGGATCGGGAACCTGAATGATCGGTCTAGAGAAGCGGATACCGGCTGTGCTGCGGTAGTGCCGCCCGGACACCCAGTCTCGGATCGTCGTACGTGGAATGCGCAGATAATGCGCGGCTTCCATCATGCCGTACGAAGGCACTTCTCATGCATCAACGTGTTTGTCGAACGCTGTCAACCTTGGTTTCATAAGTCTGAGAGGCACTCTAGCCCTGTCTTTATTGTCGGTCAAGTGGCGCGTGGAAGTTCGGAAACAGGTAACTGATGCTAGCCGGGTCGTTAATTGGTTCCTCTGCCGTTGGTTACTTCAAAGACGCCATGTCGATCACGAATCGAAACTTCACATCGCCTCGGAGTACCCGTTCATAAGCTTCGTTGACCTGCTGGATGGGGATCAGTTCGATGTCCGACTCGATCTGATGCTGCGCGCAGAAGTCGAGCATTTTCTGCGTTTCCTTGATGCCGCCGATGAGGGAACCGGCGAGCCGCCGTCGCTTAGAAATGAGTGAGAACGCCTGAATGGGAGTCGGCGTTTCAGGTGCGCCCACGAGGAGCATGGTGCCATCGGTCTTGAGGAGGTTCAGATAGGCATTGTAATCGTGTGGTGCGGAGACCGTGTCGAGGACATAGTGGAAATACCCTTGGAGCTTGGTAAAGGTCTGAGGGTTTGATGTCACGGCAAAGTTCGCAGCGCCCAACCGCTTCGCGTCCTCCCGTTTATTTTCCGATGTGCTTAAAACCGTGACTTCGGTTCCCATCGCCTTGGCGATCTTCACTGCCATGTGGCCGAGGCCACCAAGACCGACGACGGCAAGTTTGTGATAACGACCGACGCCCCACTGACGCAGGGGGGAGTAGGTCGTAATTCCTGCACAGAGCAGCGGAGCCGCTCCCGCCGGTGAGAGCGTCGAGGGAACTCGGAGGACATAGTTCTCGTCCACCACGATTTGGGACGAGTAGCCGCCCTGAGTGATCCGGCCAGCCTTATCCTGCCCACTATAGGTCCAGAGTGTGCCGCCATCGCAATATTGCTCCAAACCTTCTCGGCAAGCTGTACAGGTTCGGCAGGAATCTATGAAGCAGCCGACGCCGGCTCGATCACCAACCTTGAAGGCTGTCACGGACGTCCCGACCTGCGTGACGGTTCCGATGATCTCATGTCCGGGTACCATCGGGAACAGGGAGATACCCCACTCGTTACGGGCCTGGTGGATATCTGAGTGGCAGATGCCGCAATGCGAGATTGTGATCAAAACATCCTGCGGACCGACATCGCGTCGCTCGAAGGACAACGGCTGCAATCTCTCCTTGGCGGCCATCGCCGCATAGCCTTTGGTCGCGAGCATAAAATATTCTCCTCCGCGAGGTGAGCGAAAGGTCTGACCTTAGCAAGTTCACTCCAAGTTGCCAATAAGAAAGACAACGACTCGAAGTCGGCGACAGTACCGCTCAGTCATTGTATAGTGCAGAAGAGATTCCGTTTGGAAGGATAGGCATGGCACTGTCTTTTCAGGAAGCGCGCCATCTATTGGCCAGGACCGGTTTCGGAGGGAATCCGGTCGAAATCAACCAACTTACGACGATGGATCGTCAAGCGGCCGTCGACAGCCTTCTCGCCGGCGTCGGCCAACAAACTGTCACAAGCCCGCCGCAAGAAGTGTTGTCCGCCATGCCTCCCCCGCAAGGGATGAAGGGGATGTCGTTTGAACAGAAGAAAGCCTTCCGACAAGAGCGCAACGACGAGGCGCTGGCACTCAAGGGTTGGTGGTACCAGGAACTCCTTGCGACGCCGTCTCCTCTCACGGAGCGCCTGACACTCTTCTGGCATAACCACTTCACCTCCAGTTACAAGAAAGTGAAATGGCCTGCGCTGCTCTACCGACAGAACGTCCTGCTACGCCGGCATACGGCGGGGTCCTTCAGCGAGCTGCTGTTCCAGGTGGCCAAGGATCCCGCGATGATTCTCTATCTGGACACCCAGACCAATCGCAAAGACCATCCTAATGAAAATTTCGCCCGTGAACTGTTCGAACTCTTCACGCTCGGAGAAGGCCACTATCGTGAGAACGATATCAAAGAAGCGGCACGGGCTTTCACCGGCTGGCATGTCGCTCTACGCCACGGCGGCGGGTTTGTATTCAACCGACATCAGCATGATGGCGGAGTGAAGCGCGTCCTGGGCGAGACCGGTATGTTTGGAGGCGACGATGTCCTGTCGATTGTCCTCGATCACCCGGCTTGTGCGGCGTATGTCACGACGAAGCTCTGGCGGGAATTCGTGTCGGATCAACCCGATCTACATGAAGTGGAGCGCCTGGCTGATCTCTTTCGAACGAGTGGCTATCACATCAAGCCTCTTTTGCGGGCGCTCTTCATGTCGCCCCAGTTTTGGGCACCGGAGAACCGGGGAATACTGGTGAAGTCGCCCGTTGAATTGATCGTCGGCACCATCCGGATTTTTCAGTTGCCGACAAGGGAAACAGAGGTGTTGGCGAAATATGGTCGCCGCCTCGGACAGGACCTCTTCGACCCGCCGAACGTGAAGGGCTGGCCTGGCGGCACGAGATGGATCACGAGTACGACGCTGCTCAATCGTTGGCAACTGCTCCAGCGCAGCCTGCGCGGTACTGAATTAGGGATGCACCCACACCAGGGAACGATGATCGATATGGCCCATGGGTCGGCGTGGATTACGGAGGAAAGCCTCGATACCGTGCAAACAGTCCTCACGGCTGTTCCTCCGGTTTCTCCGCTACCGGACACCGCTGATCGATGGCGTGCGGTGCAACAATTGGTGATGGACCCTGTCTATCAATTGAAGTGAGGGTGAGTGATGACCAGGCGAGAATTGCTCAGGTTGTCGGCAACGTTTCCCTTCATATTGCTCATGCACCCTCACCCTCGCCGACTGTTTGCAGCTCCAGTACAAGGAATGCCACAGCCACGATGGGATCGTGTGCTGATGTTGATCGAATTGAACGGCGGCAACGACGGGTTGAACACACTCATACCCTATGGGGACGAGCGGTACTATCAAGCACGTCCAAGGGTAGCGATTCCGCGGGAACGCGTCCTACAGCTCAACGAAAAAGTGGGACTCCATTACTCGCTCGAACCGCTGATGCCGTTGTGGCGCGAACAGGAACTGGCGTGGGTGCAAGGGGTTGGGTATGCCAACCCTAATCGTTCTCACTTCCGGTCGATCGAGATATGGGAGACGGGATCGGACAGCGAGCAGATTCTGGACGAAGGCTGGCTCGCTCGGCTATTCGAGGCCTCTCCACCGCCACCAGATTTTACGGCGGACGGCATCGTGCTCGGTCGGCGTGATGCCGGTCCGTTGAGTGGAAAGACCGTCAGGACAGTTGCGTTGGAAGACCCGCAGCAATTTCTCACTCAGGCGAGTCATGTCCCTGCAATCGAGCAAACCAGTTCGAACCGAGCGCTTGCTCACATCCTCCAGGTTCAACGCGAGCTGACCCATGCGGCAGGCGACCTCACCCGACGTCTTGAGCAGAGCTCGTCACTCCAGACGAGCTTTCCCGCTTCGCCGATCGGGCGGCAATTGCAGACAGCCGCACAATTGTTGAGTGCAAAGGTGCCGGTGGCGGTCATCAAAGTGTCGATCGGCAGCTTCGACACCCATGCCAACCAACTGAATCATCATGAGCGTCTCTTGAAAGAATTGGCCGAAGGGATCGTGGCATTTCGCCATGCGGTTGAACAGGCCGGGCAATGGGACAGCGTCTTGATCATGACCTATTCAGAGTTCGGCCGGCGGGTCGGAGAGAATGCCAGTACTGGAACCGATCATGGCACTGCCGCGCCTCATCTCCTCCTAGGAGGCATGGTCAAGGGCGGATTATATGGAACAGCGCCTTCATTGGCGGATCTCCAGGAAGGGGACTTACGGCATCACATTGATTATCGCAGTCTGTACCGGACAGTGATTACAAACTGGTGGGGATTGCCTGCGATCATGTTGGGGAAGCAGGATTTTCCCGCCATCGACTGTCTTGCTTAGACTTCATCTTTTTCTTCTTCTTCTTTATCGATCTGCTCTGGACGCACCATTTCTGTTGTAAGCGTCAGACCTGGAATACGGTATTGTTCCGCGGCCCATGTTCCCAGATCCGTGATCTGACAACGCTCAGAACAGAATGGACGCCAGGGATTTGCTTCCCATGTCGTGGGTTGGTGGCACAGGGGACAGGTCATGGGCGTAGTGTAACGCTGGAACCGAATGAAGTATAGCCGCTGGAACGTCGGTTGATATCAGCGCTGAAATGCTTGATGAGCTTTCTCAACCTTGGCCCACGCGTCTTTGAGTGACACGGTTCGGTTAAAGACCAAAGCCTCGGGTGATGAGTCGGAATCGACACAAAAATACCCTTGGCGCTCGAATTGGAATCGGGAACCGGGTGCAGCTGAGCGAAGGCTTGGTTCGACCAAGCAGCCGGTGAGGAGTTCCAACGACTGAGGGTTCAGTGATCGTGTCCAGTCCTGTTCAACCGGAAGTTTGGCCTGGTCGGTGAGAAGAAGGGGGTGATAGAGACGGATGGCTGCTATGGCTGCATGCGATGCCGACACCCAGTGGATGGTGGCTTTCACTTTGCGCTGTTCTTGTGCCGATCCGCTTTTGGTCTCAGGATCGTAAGTGCAATGCAGTTCGGTGACCGTACCGGTCTGAGGGTCTTTCGTCGCGCTCACACACTTGATGATGTATCCATAGCGGAGCCGGACCTCCCGTCCGGGCGCAAGACGATAGAACTGTTTCGGTGGGTCTTCCCTGAAATCATCCTGCTCGATGTACAGCGTTCTCGAGAAGGGAACCTTTCTCGTTCCCGCGGAGACGTCCTCAGGATTATTCACGGCGTCGAGTTCTTCAACGACATCTTCCGGATAATTGTCGAGTACGACTTTCAACGGTCGAAGCACGGCCATCACACGCGGTGACCGTTTGTTTAAGTCCTCTCGGATGAAGTGTTCGAGCAGTGGCATCTCGACGATCGCATCGCGCTTCGCGACACCGATGTGTTCGCAAAAGGCGCGAATCGCTTCAGGAGTCACCCCTCGTCGACGGAGGCCTTTCAAGGTGGGAAGGCGCGGATCATCCCAGCCGTCCACCAATTTCTTGTCGACCAATTCGAGAAGCTTACGCTTGCTCATCACCGTGGAGGTGAGATTCAGCCGGGCAAATTCGATTTGCTGCGGACGATGGGCAGTGTCGGCTTCGGCCACGACCCAATCGTAGAGGGGACGGTGATCCTCAAACTCCAGCGTGCAGAGAGAGTGCGTGACTCCTTCGATGGCGTCAGACAACGGGTGTGCAAAGTCATACGAGGGATAAATGCACCATGCGGTTCCTGTCCGATAATGAGTGGCATGCCGGATCCGATAGAGGATCGGATCTCGCAGATTGATGTTTGGGGAACCCATATCGATTTTGGCGCGTAGGACATGGGCTCCGTCGGAAAATTCTCCGGCTCGCATGCGGGCGAAGAGATTCACATTCTCGTCGGCTGATCGGGTTCGATAGGGACTGTCACGGCCTGGTTCAGTGAGCGTGCCGCGGTGTTCACGGATTTGATCCGCTGTGAGGCTATCGACGTAGGCTTTGTCTTTCTTGATCAAAACAATGGCGAAGGCATAGAGCTGCTCGAAATAGTCCGATGCATACAACACCTTGTCGTGCCAATCAAACCCCAACCAGCGGACGTCTTCCTGTATGGCTTGAACGTACTCGGGGTCTTCGGTGGTAGGATTCGTATCGTCGAACCTTAGGTGGCACATCCCTCCGGAAGTCTCATTCGCGATCCCAAAATTCAGCACGATGGCCTTGGCATGGCCGATGTGGAGATATCCATTTGGCTCGGGAGGAAATCGCGTGACGACCCGTCCGCCATGTTTGCCTGCTGCACGGTCGGCTGCTACCAGATCCCGAGCGAAATTCGAAGAGGCTGAGGGCTCAGATGTGCTCATGAAGTCTTGCGTGAATCCTTGGCATGGTCATGTGTGGACCAGAGGTCCAGACTGGAGTTCTACCATAGACGGGCCGATGGGAGGAATGGAAAACGGCTAAGTCGAGGGCTCCGTGGCAGAGGTGTCCGACATCCGCGTCGGCATGACGTTGAAATCTTTTTGGGCGATGAGATGACCCTCCATGCGCAGCCGGAATTCATACCGACCAGGTGCGGGAAAGATCAACAGAGGAATGTTGATCCCGAAATCTGAAATCTGGAGGCGATCGCCGATCTCGATGTTGGGAAGCGTGGCCCGACAGACCAGTTGTTCGGTGTTGAGGTAGATCAAGTCGATATCAAAGTGGTACAGGCCTTCGGCATCGGTGAGGCAGAAGTAGAGGCCCATCTGTTGATGCTGGAACGGGAAGGTAGCGGCCTGTAGATGGGTAAAGATCCCGATCAGGCTCTTCTTTTTCGTGAGGCTGTCCTCGATCACCTGGTCGCAGACGAGAAATGCCTGGACGGTCGGTTTTGGGATTTCGTTCATTGTCGTCATTCTAGAGAAAGGAGGAAAAAGGGTAAAACGGTTCTCGCTTTTCCGCAGAGATGAGGAGAGCGCACTCTGTCCTCAGGGAAGACGGTAAGGATCGAAAAACTCAGGAGTCGAAGAATGGGTGAAAGACGAACTGGATCAACCGAGGATGGCCGGTCCGCCTCGTGCTTCCACGATGTTTCCGAACAGCGCCGTGCCTGAGCCGATCCGGCAGTAGTGTGGAGTGATCTCTACCAGCATTCCCTTGTGCGAGTACAACTTTCCGCAGGTGATATCGACTTTGTGCTCTGATGCCATGCGTGCTTCGAAAACGAGATGCCCCGACTGCAGATCTGTCACCAGAATGGAGGGGCTATCAACAGACGAAAGCCGCTGGCCTAGCGGATCATCGATGGTAAATCTCTCGTTGTCGTTCAATGTGAGAGCGTTTCTACGCAGGTGCGCGATCCGGACGCCGCGCTCGTTGTAGAGATCAAGGGTGGCAAGAAGTAGCCCTGGATCAGGTTTTACCTCAATGACGAGTTGCTCTTTTCCGTGAATCTTGACGACGCCGTTGGTGCTGCGAAAAATGTTGGATCCGATCCTCAGCTCGAGTCCTGGTTTGGAGAGTACTCCTGCCGTTGCCGTACGACCAAAGGATTCGGTCCTACGGGGCGCCACTGAGTCATCCATTTATTAACCACCTCGAACCACGATGTTCTCCGACCGTGCGGAGGTTGATATAGAGCATATGGAGCTTCATCAAAACATTAGGTAGGCTAGGCTTTCTGCTCTGACCTGTCAAGAACGTTCAATGCGGGCAGAGCCATATATTATGGCTCCATGCAAACGGCCCAATGGGGCGATCCCAAAGAGCTCCACTCTCGGAGGAGCGGCTCTTCGTTGCAAACGGAAAACCGCTTATGCTACGGTCCATTCCTTGGACAGTTCTGGAACGGTCCCATCGTCTAGCCTGGCCTAGGACGGAGCCCTCTCAAGGCTTAAACACGGGTTCGAATCCCGTTGGGACCACCACACTTTCCTTTCCCTGGGAGGTCTGGTGAAGACCCAGCGCTTTCCGTCGAAGAGAGAGCTGAAAATGTTGCAGAGCTTGGCGTAAATTAACCGTGACCGGGTAGCTTCCTGAAGGTTCCAAATCCAGCTAACCTTAGTGACGGGGATTGAATCATGAACCTGGTGACCTTTCGCTTCCGCCAGTCCCAGGCAGTGGACTTTTATTGGAGCCTCGAGTTGGCTAAGCGGGGATCCCTACGCGAATTCAATGTACATCCCAACATCACCATTTATGAGTCGACTTTCGACCTCCTGAACCCGATTCAAATAGGACACGCCTTGTCCCTAGCAAAGGCCTTGGTGCTCGACAAGCGAGCCGAAGTCTTCACGGGAAACACGTCGTTGGCCATGGTTACCGTCCGTGATGTGTTGCAGTGCTATCAGCAATCGATGCAGGTCGACGACCATCATGCTCATTGTTGGTTCAAGATCCGGCTCACATTTGACCTGACCGTGACACGATTCGAGGTGGAGTCCAACGACTTGGCGAAGTCGTTCGTGTTTCCGTGTCGACGTGCGGCCACACATGCCTATGGCATTCACTATGATCACCCAGGGACGATCTACGACCAACTGAACTCGGCCTTGTGGCGTGCTGGCACACGTTGGTGTCCGCGGCTCGCGGATCTCTCAGAAGTAAAACTCGTCAACGTGGAGTTGCAGACTAAAAGATAAAGAACCGCTCCCGGCTTGGAAAAACGTGGCGAAACCAGCGATAATCAATGGCGAAGTCGTCGTCGAATTCAAACACGGGTTCGAATCCCGTTGGGACCATACCAACCTTGGGTTGAACCGGCGCCTATTTAGCGACATATCGTAATTGACGGCGTCGGATAGACACCTTTAACAGTTGCCTTCCCATCTCCCGCTCGCTCGTGTCGCGGCTTCTTTATCGTTTTATCGAATTTGGCGGCCGCGGATAAAATCCCCAGCCTTATCTTTCTAGGATCTGATGACATTTAGAGTTCCCCTCTGCAGGGTAGGTTGTGTAGCATGAATCAAAACCCAAGGGAGGAGGGGATGGCAAGGGAGGAGGGGATGGCAAGACGTGAGCTCCCGGACAGCGTCGGCACAGGGAACCGTGTATTCCAGCACGAGAACCGGTGGGCGAAGGCCGGTGTCTGGGAACGGATATTCCAGCCCCTTTCCGATGATCCAGACTGTGAAGATGTCCTGATGGATTCCACCATCGTTCGGGCTCACCAGCCGAGGGCTGGCGCAAACGGGGGGAGGGAGGCCCTGGGCCGTTCGAACGGCGGCCTGCCGACAACACTCCATACGGCCGGGGATGCCGGGG
>JAICWG010000044.1 GCA_025934915.1 Nitrospira sp. | reverse complement strand
GCGTTGCTGGCCCACTTCGATGCCGCATATGGAGAACTAGGAGGGCTGTCTACCTGGCCAGCTTGAGGTTCAGTTAAGGACCCGGTCAGAATGATGCGTCGGCAACCAATTTCGGACGAGCTTGTCAACACGTGAACTGTTGTAAGGAGCTGACTTCGGAACGTCGGCAAAACATGACAGACGTCCGGATCTCCTGTCGCTTGACCGGACAAATGGAACACTACGTGAGGCCTCACGTTTTCAACCAAGTTCTTGGTGGCAGCACAGTCTTCAAGATTTACCCTCCACCATCGTAGATTCTCAGATGGAGCGCCTTCGAGGGTACGAGAAACTGCATGAACTTCCACTTCACATTCAATCAGCCGCCGGCAAAGGTGAGAGCCGAGAAACCCGCTGGCTCCCGTCATTAACACTCTATCCCCTCGACCAAGCAACGGCCGATTAAGACGGCTGTCTTTCTCAACTAGAAATCGGCCACTCATTACTTATCAACTCTCGGCATTGAAACGCGCTTTGTAGTCTATGAATACATCAGTGAGGGACATGAACCGACGGAAATACGCAGATGGCCCGCATTTTACTCAGATGAACTGAGAACATAGCAGTACCGAACCCTGTCACCACACAGAGAACAAAAGCGCTCGAGTACCTCATTCCCACGCTACAGTCAGCATAAACCCCGCTTGACTGCGCGAGTATTGGAATTGGAGTGCCGAGGCATTAACGTCAACATTTTGGTAAATATAAAAGATCTCGCCTGTAATGGTTCTGGTCAGCTTATAGGCAAGCTTCGACGATGCCGTGATATTCTGTAGCTTCCTATCTGTATTGGGGAAGTATTCATTGTAGCCAAAGCCGACCATCCCATCGAGGATGAGCCGTTCATAAATTCTACGGCTGATTCCCAGACTGGCAACATTGCTGATCGTCGCTCCACCCTGCAGGAAATACGATGGCATACCTTGCCGTGAAAGTCTGAGATAGACGACGGTATCTCGCTCGGGTTGAGTGTTCACCGTAAGGGTGCCCGACGGAAATGCCCGCCCCGCCGGCTCGATAAACGTGATCCCGCCTTGGATGGTGAAACTCCACTCATGAAACTCCTTGGTATAGTCGCCCGCTAACGTTATCAGATTGGTATCAAAAGTCCTGCCGCCCTGAGACCCCGACTGGGTGATAAAAGTCTGCCGATACAAGACCGCGACACTGTCGTTTCGTGTCAGCTGATAGCGCGGTCCTCCGAACCAGGTGTGTGCCATGGTGTTAAAGAAGACTGTGGCTCCTTGTAGGTCTGCTGTGCCCCCTTGAACTCTTCCTATCCTCCGAAGCACAAATGTGTACCCCCCTTCCACAGAGAGATCTCGGGACACGGGGTAATTCCCGTTGACCTGCGTGGTATTGTAAAGCGTATTGGCTCGAAATCCCTGGATGCCGGTAGTCAAGCCGGCGTCTTCGGGTAGATCCCTCACTCCCTGCAGAAAGCTCGGTTGTTCTGGGGTATATCGCAAGTTCTCCGCAATACGCAACTTCGCGCCTCGGACATACTGATCAATCCATTGGTCCAATCCAACGTGGCCGTTGAGTGTTGCGCCGATATAATTCCGGTTCGTGTTTTCCACATAGGTTTGGAAGATTCCTCCCATCTTCATACCCACTTCGATGTCTCGCGTCTTATGCAACAACGCTACGTTAACGCCAAGCATGTTCGCAAAATCCTCGGCCTGTGTGCCCGGGGCTAATAACTGCTTCGGCCTGCGATATATATTGGAATCATAATATGACCGCAAACTTGCCGATGGGACAACGATCGTCTCTGCATGGACCGACAACGCCGGCAAGGCTCCCCAGAGAAGCACAGCAGCAATCACGAATCTGAGCAACAATCTGATCTCAGCACATCGACAAGACCACAATAGAATCACCAAAGAATCACCAAAACTCCTTTTCAGGGATGGCTGCTCATGTGATGAAGATCGCGGTTCACCAGTCCGCTCGTCCTACCGCCTGCATGGGGCTTTGAGAAAACCGAGTCAGCGAGGTCTGGGACGTTCTACATGACCCCGTCACGGTACGACAACCGTATCACCGGAGGCCAGCACGATATTACCTGGTTCACCGCGACCACTGACGAGATCATCATAACGCAGCGGAATGTGGATCTCCTGACGTTTGTGACCGGGGCTTTCAATCACCCGCACAACTTGCAACCGATTCTTGCTCGCATAGTTTGTGAAGCCTCCAGCCATGGAAATAGCTTGGAGCACTGTGACATACGATTTAAGCTGATACTTACCAGGCTTCGTCACTTCTCCTAACACAAACACCGAATAGCTATTGAGCTCTTTGACGTTGACCGATACCGAAGGATTCTGGATATAGCCCTTGAGACGATCGGTAATCTGCGCAGCAAGAGCCTCCGCCGTAAGGCCTGCAGCCTGAATGTCCCCGATGATCGGCATCGATACATATCCATCCGGTCGTATCAAGGTAATCCTTGACAGGTCCGGATTCTTCCAGACGTTGATTTCTATTAGGTCTTCAGAGCCGAGAAGAAATTCGGTCGGAACATCGGAAGCTTTATATTCCCTCGATGTTACGGGCCCCAGACAACCGGCTTGGATAGCAAAGGAGCACAACAAGAGCCCAATCGATAGAGTTCTCATCTTTGGCAAATATGCCGTGCCTCTCCTTGCCCATCTCGCGTAATTGTCCACAGTAATCCTTTCCGGTATTCCCTACCGACCAGGGAAGACCACCATCGACTCACTCGGAACCACAAGCGTATCACCGGGTTTGAGTTCGAAATTATCACTGATTCCGCTTCGAAGCACGATGTCGTCGTAGCTCGCCGTGAATCGTTTTTGACCTGGAGCAGTTTCAATAAACCGGAAAATGACTATCTGATTTCGCGCTGCCGTCTCTTTGAATCCGCCCGCGATGGTAATCCCCTGGAGGAGCGTCATTTTGCTTTTTAACGGATATCTCCCCGGATGGGCAACTTCACCCAGCAGAAAAACGTTGGAACTATTGACCTCTTTCAACGTCACGGCAACGACTGGATTCTGAACGTATTCTTTCAGTTTGCTTGTCATTTCTTCAGCCAATTGGGTAGGCGTTTTCCCTACAGCCACGACGTCACGAATAATCGGCATTGAAATTCGCCCATCGGGACGCACTTGCACTTGTCTTGACAGGTCCGGATTCCTCCATACGGTTATGTCCAGCATATCTTCGGCACCGATCACATACTCACTGCTGACCGCGTTCGACAGCTTATCCATCACCACCTGACTGATCGCTTTCTCGGTCTGCGGCGTCGCAGCAGGCAATACGGTGGTCTCTGTCGGCAATTTGCCGACGCCGGATGGCTTCACCGAACCCGAATCACAGAATCCGGAGCCCGAGCTTACCGCCAACGCTAGCGAGATGATGGGAACCCACAGGGAATATTTCATAATATAGTTCTTTCTGTTGGTACTGCGCCTGCGCCGAACCCAACGTTCAAATTATACATCTTCTGAGACTGCTTCAGGCATGCACGAATTGCCTGTCGATATTCTGGTGTCCAGCGGCTGCAACGACATCTCCCCGATTCCTGGTTAGATCGATACACATATCCTTCCGCAGCAAATCGGGCCGGTTATACAGGGCATGTCGAAATACGTGAAGAAAATAAAACTTGTCGATCCAGGCACTGTTCTTGTGCTGAGAGGCACCGAGATAGATGCGATGAGAGCAGGGCTTGAAGCCAGGAAGTCCGACATTTTCTGTTCGATCAAACCCAGCTTTAACCAGGCAGGGTGCAAACGTTTTTCCAATTCCTTCTTATCCATAGGATACTGCCCATAGAAGAATACATCCGGTAGGTTGCAGTAGTCTTGTGGTTTAGGAAGCCCTCTTTCCGAATCAAACCCACAGACGTCGATCTCAATATTCACCATTGTTTCAACCAGCTCGGGGGCTCTTTCCATGGCAAGCAACCCTTGTCCCCAGCTACTCCAAACTCGATCACAGAAATTCTTTCATTCCACAAACTTTTCCACGCGCTGCTCACTGGAGCACGCCCAGATATACGCCTCATGCTTTCCACGGAAAGGACCCCTTGCTAACTTCGAAAAACTCGCCCTCAGCCATTCGTACGTGGCACCAAACATAACCTCGCATGCAGTGACCTGCTCATCTTCATCAAGCCAAGGGCTAAGTTCCCTGGTACGGGTTTTTATGATCTCATGAGTATAACGCGCTCTTACGTATCCGTCTCATTTCCAAACGGTGAATAGATATCGGTTTGTCGAGTCAACGCGCCCTGTTCTTCCTGAAACCCGAATACAGACCATTGCAATTGTTCAACCCTTCACCTTGCCGCCAAGTAAGATGGCCGAGAATGGGATACGAACCGACGAATCATAGAAAGGGCTTGTGGAGTCCCGATATCAATATACCGCCCTGTGGGGAATGAGACCCCCTCAATTTTGAGCTTGGCTTCCACCGCCTCTTTCAATACAACTCCCACCGGAATATCACCCTGAGCATCGATTCTGCGATTTCCAACCACTCCAGCTTTCCTTCTGCGTTTCGCCCGACGCAAAAACTGATGCAAAAACTCTGTAAACACAGGCGTCCATACTGCGCACAACCAAGCATATCGCAGGCGTGACGTTTTTGGCTTTAGATGAATCGCACGAACGTGAAGAGCTTCGTCAATATCGATCATGTCCATAGCCTTGGCATCATGGGCGGGGAATAGCGCCAATACCACGTCGCTCCCGAAGCAATCCAACCGATCCAGCAATTTAGCAAAAACATCTTTTGGACGAAGAATAATATCTGGGAAGCCGAACGCTACGATCTTGTCCTTCACGAAGGGATATGCCCGATCGATCGTATCAGGCGGACCACTGGAACCTTCAATTACTACATAGGCAAGGTTCATCCCTAACATTCCCCCACCTCCCCAATAAGCTGGGATGTCCCATTTGCCTTGACGAATTATGATATACCCCTTCCGAATACCTGCCTTTTGCAAACATTCAAGCAGATAGTGACTGACCACTCTGAGGCGTGGCTCCCGCAGTCCGGCCATGGTCTTTAAACCGACAGGAAGTATCTCCTTGCTGCAGGGGAGCGGAGCCAGTCGAAGAGATCTGCCGGCTGCCGGAAGTACCGCCACTACTTCTTTCCGTCGATTGGTCCCAGTCCTCATCTGATCATTTGAAGTCAAACTTCACACACATCATGCGTTGTGCTCCACCTGCTGTTGATAGGTGAGCACACCGGCCTCGGCAGTTTCGTCATCATAGAGTGACACAAGATCGTCGGGGATACGTGAGAGGTCGCTAGCCCTCAAATAATCTCTCATGGTGGTTCCGGTGCACTCTTCATCCACCCGAGAGGCACCTTTTCTTCCTCCCACATCATCAACGTTCACGACACGAAAGTCTATGCTAAATCGAGTTTTTCCCGAAGTATTGGGTACACTCGAGTGCATCTGAGCTGCCGAAAACAAAATGATGCCTCCCGCCGGCACAATGAGGCGAATCTGGGGTTCAAGCACAAGTGATTCTGTCGGTTTTGGTAGTGGCCTGGGATCTTCTTTTAAGAACCTGGCAACATGCTCTCCGCGATTTTGCTGATTCCAGACATAGTAATTATACCCCTTGGAGCTGTTCTTTACCGGAACATTCCAATACTGCGGGTGAAAAGCCATGGCATTGTTGGACTGAATATCATAGATCGGGATCCACCAATTGATCTGACAAGGCGGCGCGGAATACCACGTATCTCGATGCGGATGCCAGGCATAAGCAATTCCCGTCGTTAAATAATTATCGCTGGTAGAGCTTCGCATCTTCGGCACATCAAAATATGTCCTTTCAAGATCGCAGCCCATCTCGTGAAAAATGTCGCGCATGAGCGCTTTCGATTCGGAATGATGGATGAAATTTGGTTTCAGTTTTCCAAGGAGGTCGGCGTACTGCTCAACGGAAAGATGTCGCTGAGCTGACTCCGGATCAAAAGGAGCAAAGGCCTCCTCGATCAATTTCCTGGCAAATTCGATAAACGCGAGAGTACTCCTTCTTGGAGAATATACAAGCAGCTGGCCTTGATATAACTCTTCGCGGCGTCGTTCGTCCGAGAATGAAGGGTCATAATAAATGGTGTTCATGATCGCGCCTTTCCATTAAATATCTCCCGGCCTCCGACATTCTTTCAATAATCCAACCTCTAGGAGCACTTCGGCTGCGGATTGAATTTTGCCGAACGGAAGATCGGCGCGCTCTGCGATATCAAGCAATGTCTGGTGTCCATCAGACGCGTTCAAGACCCAGAAGAGAGCCAATTCCGTCCATTGTTTTTCTTGTTGACCAGCAACGGCACGATAGAGCCCCCGACGCCCTAATTGTGGTTCGCATTTTGGGTTTTGATTCATGTACGTACGATTTCCTTCCAATAGCTCCCACACCTCTAGGCATCGGGTATACGACTGCACAAGAGAGTCCGTCTTCACAAAGTCCAGATTGTCTGCAGAGGAGTGATACTCTGGATATTGCCCATGTGGGGCCCGCATGAAACATCCAACAGGCAAATCAAACCCCGGAGAACAATACTGCCGTTCATCATACCCATAAGGGAAAAAATCGATGATGGTTGAGGTCTTTCCTGAATGTCTCAGCACATGCGCCATCGCCCGATCGATCTCCGCGTTACCCTGACGACTCTTTTTGTAAGTGATGTTTCCCGCATCACCTACCCCGGTCAAGACAAGCCCATGTTTAATGCGAGACACCACCTGTTCATTCTGAGCCAGCCAGGTAATCGATCCGATTGTTCCTGGAATGAAGAGAAAGCGATATGAATATCGCCTTGAACGTGTAGCCATGGTTTCTGCCAGCTTCACAGCCACCGTAATACCCGACAAATTGTCGTTGCACATAGAAGGATGACACACATGGCATGAGACGAGAATCTCATCAGAAATTTCACCCGGCACATAGAACTCGCCATACGTAAGTGAACCAGGCCGAAGACTCGAATCGATGACGACATCGTACTCATCATCGGATAGTCGTTCAAAATCTGCGTGTCGAAGACAAAAACCCCAGTTCTCCTTGTAATAAGAAGTTCGGTACGGTATCCACTCGGGATGTTCCGGCAGCGTGAATAAATGGGGTTTGAGGTCCGCCAACGGCATCTTTTGCCTGATGGGCAAACTGTAGCTCATCAGATGTAGATTGTGAGCTTTGAAATCGATGACTCGCTTCCCTTCTCGGTCCGAGACATAGGCATCGGACACATTCCACTCCAGCGGAACCGTCCAATCAAACACCTTGGTCCCACTAGGAACCTCATGCATTTCAAGCGGAATGCGCTTTCGGATGGCTCGAAGGGTTGCTCTGACACCCTCACCGGTAATGCTCCGACATATTGGATAAAGCTCCACTATGAAGTTATGCAACTCTTTGCCTAACTCTTCACCTCTCACTGCCTCTTTGGAACCAGGTGATGTCATGATGACAATGCACTGTTCTTGAGGAATGTTGGCCATGTTCGATCCTTCTCCACCATGACCAAAATGGGTGCAGGCCAGGCAATCTTGAACGCAGGGTCATCCCATCGAAATCCTCGAGCACTGGCAGCTACATGAAACTCTGATATGCAGTACGACACTTCGCTATTTTGTTCGAAGGTGAGAAACCCATGGGCACAACATTTCGGAATATAAACAGTCCGGCGATTGTCTGCAGAGAGCATTATTCCGACATACTGACAATACGTCGTCGATGCAGGTCGCAAGTCGACGATGACATCGTATATGGCTCTCGTGGTGCAACGAACTAGCTTCACTTCCTCATGTGGAGCAGATTGATAGTGAAGACCCCGCAGGGCGCTTTTCAGTGTATTCACCGAAACGCTTGACTGTACCCATGTGATTTGAGGTCCATGAGCCTCGAACTCCCGTTCGTACCAAGTCCTCATGAACATTCCCCGCTCATCTTTGACAGGCTCAGGATCGATCAGAAATACACCCTTGAGGGCGGTTTCTGTGAAAATCATGAATGCATTTGCACCTCAGGAATTGGAACGACAAACTTCCCGCCCCACTCCCGAATGTGACTCATCTGCTGCATGACTTCTTCTCGAATATTCCAGGGTAGAATCAGAAGATAGTCCGGACGCGTTTCACGAACTCGTTCCGGCCCATAAATAGGGATATGCACGCCTGGCAGGAAATGCCCTTGCTTATGTGGACTCCGGTCTACTGTGTAGTCAATAAGATCCGTCCGAACCCCACAATCATTGAGCAGCGTATTACCCTTTGCAGGGGCCCCATAACCGACAACGTGCTTGCCTTCCTGTTTCGCAGAGATGAGAAAGGACAGCAACTTTCTTTTGGTCACCTCAACTTGCAGACCAAACGACAGGTAGTGAATCAGCTGACCGAATCCGGCGGTTTCTTCTCGTGATTTCAGTTCCTTTGCCCGAGCCTCTGTAGGTTTGGAAGTATCGTCATCGTGGCAAGCATAGATTCGCAGAGACCCCCCATGCGTCGATAGCTCCTCGACATCGAACAGTTTCATTCCATGACGAGCAAACACCTGCTCGACCGCCAAGAAAGAAAAATAGGAAAAATGTTCATGATAGATGGTATCAAACTGGTTCTGCCGCATCAGCTGAAGCAGGTGGGGAAATTCCATAGTGATCAAGCCCGTCGGTTTTAGCAGCACCTTGAGCCCGTTCAAGAAATCATTCAGGTCCGGAACATGGGCCAGTACGTTGTTCCCGATAATCAGATCAGCAACCCACCCGTCAGCAGCTAAATCCAAAGCCGTCTTCTCCCCGAAGAAAGCCACCTTCGTATGAATTCCTTTCTTCTTCGCCACCTCAGCTATGTTGGAAGCAGGCTCAACTCCCAGCACAGGGATGCCCCTCGACACGAAGTTCTGCAAAAGATATCCGTCGTTGCTGGCAATCTCCACCACCTTGGAGCTGCGATCCAATCTGAATCGATCCGCGATCATGTCGACATAGGCCTTTGTGTGTGCCAGCCAGGAATCTGAAAATGATGAAAAATACGCGTAGTCTGAAAAAATGTCGTGCGGCGTTGAGAATTGTTTCAACTGAACCAACAAACACTTCTCGCAAACATATACATGCAATGGATAGAAAGGCTCCATACGATTCAATTGGTCGGGCTTAATGTAGGAATTGGCCAACGGAGACATACCAAGATCGACGAACGTACGCTCAAGCGTCGCACCGCAAGACCGACATCCTGATTGCCCCATACTGATTATTCCTCCTACTAGCAAAGAGCGATGAGCCGTGCGCAATCCCCGATGCGACAACCGACTACGCCCTCAAGCATTGCTTCGCTCTTTCCACACAAGGTCATCTGTCAGTTGCCCACTCTCTCGCAGTCGCTTTAGCGTGACTAATCGTATCAACTCACCCGTCCGGAACTCATGGTCGCGAAACTGCATGGTCATGAGTCCATCCCGGAGATCCCTTACGGCACTCTGGAGGTCAACCATAGGGAGAAATCCTTGCGCGAGCTTCGAGAATTTGTCAAAATTCACACGATATGAGCGTTTATCTGGTTGCGCGTCTTTATTGATCGAAACCTCGACATTCGGCACAAGATTGGCTACAGCTGCCGCCAAATCCTTCACCTGATAATTCCATGCGTCGCTTCCCACGTTGATTGTCAGAAATGATCCACCATCTCGACTGTCTCGCTGTACGGCCCAATCGATTGCTCTCGCCATATCTTTGACGTGAATCAAGGGGCGCCATGGTGTTCCATCGCTCAGGATATTGATGCGTTCTGACACAATCGCGCCAGCCACAAAATCATTCAACACAAGATCCAATCGCAGCCGATCACTCATGCCGCATGCTGTTGCAAACCGTAGACAGGTCGCTGTGAAGGCTTCCGATGCAAGCGATGCCAGATCTTGCTCAGTTTGAACTTTCGATTTGGCATATGCCGTGAGAGGATTCAACGCATCTTCTTCTCTACGGGGGCCACCTTCGGCAAATCCGTACACACTGCAGCTTGATGCGAACACAAACTTCTTAACGCCTGCTCGTTTTGCTTTCCCGGCCAGATCGATACTCGCTCGATAGTTGATATCGAGGGTAACTTTTTCAAAAGTGGCGCCCATAGGATCATTCGAGATAGCACAGAGATGTACGATGGCGTCTATTTCTTGCAGGATCTGCTCAGGAACATATCGGATATCCCCGAAATATTGCTGATCAGCCCGGCTTTCAGGGAATCGAGAAGTGCCCGTTAAACAATGCCCAAAGTAACCCATATCGTAGCCAATGAGCGTTGCGTGAGGATGGGATTCGCGCAAACGACGCAGTACCAATGGGCCGACATAGCCCATGTTGCCTGTAACTAGAATCTTCATGACCTAACTCCCGATTTAATCATTTTTTACCGTTGACACAGCTTGAGCAAGGAAGCCATTGCTGAAATGCCTGGCGAGACATCATTTACCAAAGGCATCGAATGCTGGACACTCTGCAAGACTGAATTGACTCCAAGCTTTCCCTTCCCGGTATAACTGCTACAGGAACGCCCCGGACTTTCTCAGTCCTTTCCAGCAGTGCTATGAGGGCGAAAGAATACGAAACGGTCGAAAAATTATGATCTTACCATACCTTCCAGGGAGCCCTCGACGACTGCCATAGCTCCTCCAAATAATTCTTCTCTTTCAGAGTATCCATACAGGACCAGAAACGATCATGCCGATACCCCATCAATTGATTAGCTTTCGTGAGCTGCTGGATTGGATCCCTCTCCCATACAGTCTCATCACCTTTAATATACTCAATGGCCTTATGCTCGAGAACATAGAAACCGCCATTGATCCAGCCTTCCTCGCCATGAGGTTTTTCTTTGAAATCGACGATGTGATCTTGATCGAACACAAGCCGTCCGAATCTAGCAGGAGGCAGGACTGTAGTCACCGTGGCTAACTTTCCGTGAGACTTGTGGAACTTAATAGTGGCTTGAATGTCGACATCTGAGACCCCATCTCCATACGTAAACAGAAACGTTTCGTTCTCGCCTATCCATTTTTTCAGCTGTTTAAGCCGACCTCCCGTCTGAGTGTGCAGACCGGTATCGACGAGATGCACTTTCCAGTCTTCGTGCCGTTTCCCATCATGAATCGTCGTCTTCCCACTTTCGAGATCGACCGAAATATCTTTATTGAAAGCATAGAAGTTGAGGAAATAGTCCTTGATCATCTCTCCCTTGTAGCCAAGACCTATAACAAATTCTTTTATGCCGTGCGCAGCATAAATCTTCATGATATGCCACAGGATCGGTTTTCCACCGATTTCCACCATAGGCTTTGGTCGCAGAGTGGTCTCTTCGGATAGTCGAGTTCCCCATCCTCCTGCAAGAATTACCGCCTTCATGCTCATTTCCTCCTTAGCATCAGGCCCCAACACTTGGAAGGAATTCCCGTCGAAGCCTTTCAGACCAAACTGATAATCGGAATCTACGGTGTTCACGCTGCAGCATATGGAGTGAGTTGGTTGATCTCCAACACAACCCTCGCCTGGAGCGCAAGTGTACGCAGAAGCACCATCGCTCTTTGATGTCCAGGCATCTCTCGCATAAACACGGCCTCAAGTCCAACGAATGGGCCATCCTTAATTTGAACAAGCTGGCCGCTACTTAGCTCCTTCGGTTTCTCCAGTATGTACACTTGAAGACTTGCCATTCTACTCTTGATGGCATCAATCATCGCGATATCGACTTCCACAGGAGTCGCACCGAACTCTACGATTTTGCGAACTCCTCTGGTATAAGACACCGCTCGATAGTGCTCCGATAAATTAATTCGGACGAATAGATATCCTGGGAAGAGAGGAGTAATTACGGTTCCGACCCTGCGTCGAATAGTCTTCTGTTCTTGCAACAATGGCAAGAAACACTCCACTCCCATGCGTCGGATATTCTGCTCGGCTTGCTTTTCGTGGTTTGACTTCGTACAAAGTACACACCATCGCATTTCACAGCATCTCAATCTACCCGAAAAAGAATCACTCATAGTTGAGTAATCTAACGTCTCAACAGGCTACCGCCGTCCCGGTGTCCACCGGATCTTTAACTTTCTAATAAACTATGCCCACCAAGTCAACTTGCTATAGGAAAGCTGCCCTCACAAGGCAACAGTGATTCTTCTTAGAGAAGCCTGATCAACGCACCACTCATCGACACGTGCGCCAGCAGTTCGAACCTTTCACTCTGCGGATACTGCTTCACCTTCACAGGGCAACGGGAAGGGTGTGCTGTGGGCTTGTGAATTATTCTCAGACTTCTGTTTATTGTCCATGCATTAGTTTTTGGCACCAACACTAGGAAACTGACGAATCTCACTGCGAAAGTACCAGCTTGCGGATAACTAGGTTTGTCAACTCGATCACTTCTTAATACCGCTACACATCCAAAGTCTAGTTGTTCGAACCCCTAACAAGGATCCACCGTAACAATCGATCATATGCAGGGATACTAGAACATGAACTTAAGTCCTACGAAATACGTGACGTGGCTGTTTGTATCCCCAATCGGGAGCTTTCTTATCCAGCGCACTTCAGCAAGCGTTGGCGTTTCAGCAATTGTTATGGGCGTCGGCACATAGATTTTCAATACCTGCTCAACATCCGGGGCTTGATCCATAAGAACCAACATGCCTCCGCTACTAATATTCAACGATAGTGCTTTCCCCCCTTTAACAAGATTACCATTCCCTGCCTCTGACGCGGTCATCTCATAAAGAATCGGCCTCAGTAGTGCCGCACGCTCGCTATGGTTTTCGTAGCTATCTCTTATCCGCCACTCCCACTCCATTGGCGCCACGTCCATTCATTCCTCCCCTCGTAAGAAATCGTTGCCTGAGTTTCATTACACATTAATTGGCTTGTCTTAAATAGCATATAACTATTCGGATATCGACAGAGCTGTGATCAAACTAGCCCTTAACCTAATCTCAAATTTATTTGGACTATATTTATCGCTTTCTGAATCGACAATACCGATGACGTAGGCTGCATTCTCAAAAGTATATGTTGACTACCTCGAAAGGGTTAGGTACTATTCCCTCATCGCCCTAATTCTTGTTCCATCCAGCTAAGCTAATTGCTTTCGAAACTCGATGTCATATGATTTTGACGATCTTGTGATGTCTTCTTAATGTATTATGACAGAAGCAGTTAAAAGTATTGATCAAACAGATGCCCTTGCTGATCAAAGGGCAGGGTCTGGAATAGTGGTGCTGTCTGCAGCTATGCAACTTCTACATATGAATCGGCAAGCTACGGAACTTGCCAAAAAGATCACCGCCGTCGACCATGGGAGAACTACTACGATCTCAGCGCATGGAGTCCTCCCGACGGCTCTAACTGAGCTTTGTGCCGAAATTATTAAAGCCCTTCACATACGCACGGAAGCCAAGGATTGGGAACAATTCGAACTCAAGCGCGTAACAGGCGACCCTAATCAGCCTATCCTTCTAAGAGGCTTTGGCTTACCGGATCGAGGAGGCATCCAGAACGCCAGGCTTGTGGTTACCATGGAAGAGCTGGGACGGAAACAAAACCTCAATACAGAACATGCTCGAGAACGTTTTCAGTTGACTAACCGCGAACAATCAGTCGTTGAACATTTGGCAAAAGGGTGGACCAATAAAGAAATCGCGAATGCCCTCCAGATTACTGAACAAACTGTAAAAGAACACATCAAGCACATCATGCGAAAGACCAGCTCTACCACCCGTACTGGAATTCTCGTCCAGATCTTCAATTCTTGAAGATCTTGTCCAAAGCCTTCCTGATATTTCGATCTCCTTTAGCTGTGTCAATAGCGCAACAGTGAGTCGAAATTGACACGTTAGCTGCCAGGCGAGGTTCTTAAAAATCTCTTATTTTAATTGCGATTCCAGGCTGTGTTTCTCAGGCTTACCATTTGCAGTACCTCTTAACCCGAGGTACACGTGAATGAACTGTAATGCGCTCAGAGAAGGGTTGGTGGTGGGGTTCTTGGGAGCAGCAGTCCTCACTTCAGGTTGTACGACCGGTCCTTCACCTCAGTTGACGGAACTAAAAAATAGCGGCTTCATGTCACTGTGGAATGCCTATGCCGATTGTAAATCAACCTCTGACTTAGTCCAGGCAACTTCAGATCTGACGCAACTGCGTTCAGCTAGCAAAATGGCGGAGACGAATGAAGGGTTTATTCTACCGCTGCCAGCTCATCTTGAGCGTCTAGTGGCCAATCCAACGAGTCGGGTGGCGGTCGATCTAGAAGCGATGGCTGCTGCTTGTGCCCTACACACCGGAGAACTAGCCCTTCATCAAGGGCAGGCTGATATCGCTCGTGATCTCCTGGTTTCGATCATCAAGCTCCATAAGGAAGAAGGCTCTTACTATGTTCTAAAGGCAAAGATGTTGCTGGCGAAGCTTGAGCAAGAGGTCACCGTTTCTTTCAATGTTCGCTAGCTCTCTTCTTCCTCCCTACAGTCCCCGATATAATTCTACGTACAGTTTTGCCGATCGATCCCAAGACAGATCAGTCTTCATTCCTGTATGGATCAAGGATTGCCATGTCTGCCTCTCTTTGTACACATGAAGCGAGAGCAAGAGCGCCGAGAGCAGCGAGTCGGTCGAAGCATCAATGAAATGGAAGCCAGTTGCGCACCTAGATTTGACCGTTGACGGTCGATAGGGAACAACGGTATCCGCCAATCCTCCGGTACGACGCACAATAGGTACCGTGCCGTACCGAAGGCTATACAGTTGACTTAGTCCACATGGCTCATAGCGAGACGGCATAATTAACATGTCTGAGCCAGCTTCAATGCGATGCGCCATTCCTTCATCAAAGCCAAGGCATAAACCAATGCGATTAGGATATCTGGTGTTGGCTGCAATAAATTGTTGTTCCAAATGGTGATCTCCCGTACCGAGCACCACTATTTGTGTGTCTAAGGACATGAGTTCAGGAATCATATCTATCAAGAGATCAAAGCCCTTCTGAAAGGTCAGCCGACCGATCACAGCCAACAAGGGAACATCCCGATTCGGCAGTCCAAGCTCCCGTTGTAGTGCCCGCTTGCATGCTTGTTTTCCGGACAAATCAGCAGCCGTATACTGCGCTGCCAGGTAGGAATCGGTCTCTGGATTCCAAGTAGCGACATCAATGCCATTTGTAATCCCTCTGACGCCATCCGCACGGCTTGCCAGTACACCTTCAAGACCACATCCATATTCTGCGGTCATGATCTCCTTCGCATAGGTAGGACTCACCGTGGAAACAGCATCCGAAAAAATGATGCCACCCTTCAGACAATTAATCGACCCATAGAACTCGAGGCCGCTCGGGGAAAACAGTGATGGGAGAAGCCCCGTCTTCACAAACTGCTGGCCAGGGAAGATTCCCTGATATCCCATGTTGTGCAGACTCAAGAGCACTTTCAGCCGCTCAAGTCCCTTATACTCGTGAGGAAAAGTTTTCAGATATACTGCGCACAGGGCTGTCTGCCAATCGTGCAAGTGCAGCACATCAACCTTCTTCTCTCCAGTTTCGATCAAATTACGCACTACTTCAAGGACCGCACGGCAGAATAGAATAAACCGGTCTAGGTTGTCCGGATAATCGTGATGATCTTGTTGGTAGAGCCCTTGGCGATCAAAGTAGGGATCATACCGCACAAACAATACCCTCAACCGATGCAATGCACCTATCACCGGCACGTTTTCTTCTTCCACCGTTACGTCCACCGGCTTCCCATCCACTGGAATAGAAAATCGCATGGCAGGTTGACAAGACTCACGGCTTGTTCGACCTCGGTACCCCGGCATCAGCAATGTCACATAATGCCCCGCCTTCGTCAGCTCGATCACCAACGCGCCGACCACGTCGGCCAACCCACCTGTCTTGGCATACGGAACAGCCTCTGAGGCCGCCATCACGATGTTTAATCCATCTGCGGACGCTGGTGTCATGCGGAGTATTAGGCAGAAGGCTAGGGTCGGGAAACTTCGTCAAGCCTGGTTTTGAATCGATCCTCATAGGCCCAGGATTTTGCAAGGGCATGCAACTCCTCGGCTTTGAGCTCTTCCTTGTAGACTAGGCAATCATCGAGAAATACTAGGAGCCAACCACGATTGGGGTAGGCAAAATACACTCCTTCGCCTGCATGCACGCCGCCCTTCCATCCCTTCGGAGCCTCTCCTGTCGCCACGCGCGATCGCGGAATAACACTCAAGTCCGGCATCACAAAAAAATAGTTAAACTCACTGTGATAAAGCGGCGGTTTCCCCCAGGCGTTGACGACTGCCCTACTGGTGATTTGATCCAGCACAAGATTATTGGCTTGTACCAGCTGTTCTTGCTGTTCCAGCGTCGGCATGCTCTTGCAGCCAACGATCATTACGAGTATCAAAACTCCACTTAGACATCGTATCGCTTTTATCGGGCCTACAGAAATATTGGTCACGTTGTATCCTAGTCTCACATGAGCCGTCTGGATTTTGGCTCAACTGGTTTCACCGGCTGACAGACATCGCACTGGCACAATTTTCTTAGCAATGAATAAGAATAGATACCGGTATCATGGCCATCGCTCCATTTGAACTGAAACGCGTAGCGTCCCACTGATTCGATGTCCTGGAGCATAATCAAGATCGGCACATCCTCCGCCTTAAGACGTCGCTCACTCGTCCACTCATCGACACAGGCTGCACAGGGACAATGCTGCCGCAGATAGCGAACCGGGTAGACGCCCTTGTGGCCATCGCTCCACTGGATTCCCAGCACTCCCTTGTCGAGCCACTCCATATCTTGAGGCAACAGAACAGTGGCTGCCATGTTTTCATCTCTCATCGTGTCTTCCTCATCTTGGCGAGTCGAGCGACAGAAAGTCTACTGCTGGTAGCCGTTTTCCAGCAACAACCGTGACGTACCCTTCAATCGCTTCCTCCACCTCATTCCGCACTTGCCCCGCAGCTCGCAACCGCGTGAGTACCGTCGGATCCAGCCGAATGGCTTGTTGGAGGAACAAAAGGCTGCCTCGTGAGAATGCGACACATCGAACTCGTTGACGTGCGGCACAGGTTAGGCACACGAGGCCTCCGGCGATCGGAGAAAATTGAGGGTCCCCGACAAAATGCGTCTTCCCGCAGGCGGCGCAATGATCGGTCTGCGGGCGAAACCCCGTCACTCCAAGCAGTCTGATCTGAAAAAGGAGCGCCGTAAATGTCGAGTCTTCACTTTCGTGGAGCGAGGCAAGGCCCTGCTCCAGGGTATCAAACAAGAGCGGATCCGGATCTCCATCCGGAGTGATCGCTGCTACGACGTTGACCATTCGTGCCGCCGAGGCCATCAAGCGAAGGTCTTCCCGCAGCACTTGAGACGACCGTACCAGATCGACGTGCGAAATCCGAAACAGGGAATCCCCGGTTTTCTCAAACAGATTCAGACGACACACGCTGAACGGTTCAATCGCAGCCCCGAAGCGGCTTTTCTGACGACGGGCACCACGAGCTATGCCTCGGATTTTACCCAGATCCTTGGAATATAAGGTCACGATTCGATCGGCGTCGCCCCACTTGCGGCTCCGCAAGACGATCGCCGTCGTCTTTACCAGAGACATGGCTCTCTCCACTCTCGACCGCAACAGAATCGTGGGGACGTCCTTGTCACCGGAGATGCTCTAAGAAAAGAGTGGCCAAGGTCAGATAGATTGTAATACCGGTGATGTCATTCGCCGTCGTGACAAAAGGACCGGCTGCAACGGCCGGATCAACTCCCACGCGTTTGAGGAGAATCGGCATAATCGTCGCCATGCTGGTCGACACCAGAAATGCGATGATCAGCGAAGCTCCGACGACCATGCCCAAAAACCCTTGGTGCAAAATCCAGGCGACCAGTGTCAGCGTCACACCGCAGGCCACCCCCATGACCAAGCCGATCTTCACTTCACGAAAAAAGACAGGCCATACATGGGTGAGTTCCACAGAGCCGATGGCCAACCCTCGAATAATCAACGTCGAGGATTGCAACCCCACATTACCGCCCATCGCCGCAATCACAGGAATAAAACTCACGATCGCCACAACTTCCTGGATCGCATAACGGAAATACCAAAGTATCGCACCGGACAAGAGACTGCCGACTAGGTTGGTGAAGAGCCACGGTAAC
This sequence comes from Nitrospira sp., assembly GCA_025934915.1. Taxonomy (GTDB): domain Bacteria; phylum Nitrospirota; class Nitrospiria; order Nitrospirales; family Nitrospiraceae; genus Nitrospira_D. Next base: position 6,438 of record JAICWG010000044.1, on the reverse strand, counting down.
CGCAGTTTCGCTGAGCCGAAGCTCGAAGACTTCGAACCCGTTTCTTCTTCAATCGCCCCGGCCATCTTCAACATGTCTTCGGTCGCTTCTTCACGGATCACATCGACTACGTCATCAACCGTGATGATGCCCACGAGTTTGCCGTCCCGTTCCACAACCGGAATCGCCAGCAAGTTATAGCTGGCCACCTGGCGCGCGACTTCTTCTTGGTCCATGTCGATCGCCACACTCATGACCTCTCGGGTCATGATATTTTTCAGTGGAGTCGTCGGAGGGACGGTGATCAGCTGTCGGAGCGAGAGGACGCCGACCAGGTGATCATCCTTATCCGTCACATAAATATAGAACACCATTTCCGCATCAGTAGCTTGCTGTAACCGACGGATCGCCTCCTGTGCCGTGGCATCCTCCGGCAAGGAGAAGAATTCCGTGGTCATAATCGCGCCTGCCGTATCCTTCGGATACTTCAAGATGTCGGCAACCTCGGTCGAATCCTCGGTTCTCATCAAGGCAAGAATTTCTTTGCTGCGCTCTTCGGGAAGGAATCCGAGAATGTACGCCACGTCGTCGGGACCGAGATCTTTCAAGAGCCACGCGATGTCGGAATGCAACAGATCCGCGAGTACTTGCTGGATGCTGTCGCCGTCGAGTTCACTGAGCGCTTGCCCGCGCTTGCCTTCGCCACGGACCAGCTCGAAAATTTCACGCTTTTCCTTCGGAGAGGAGAGATGGGTCACGACTTTGGCGATGTCCGCGGGATGCATACGTCCCAACATCTTGGAGAGGTTCGTAATGGCTCCGCGTCGCAACAACTTCTGCACCGACTGGATCACAATGTCCGATTTCGTCTGCCCGCGTTCGGTCTGATCACGCAAGACTTCGCGCAATACGTCGCGTTCGGACCGACGAGGTCGCTGATCCGGTACCCGCGGCTCTATTGGTCGTTCCGTCTGCATGCCCGTTCCGTTAGTACCCCAACTGCACCAGGGTCTGCTCGTCCTCGCGCCACGCCTTCCTCACTTTCACCCACAATTCAAGGAACACTCTCATGCTGAATAGCCGTTCCATGTCCAGTCTGGCCTGCGTGCCGATCGATTTCAAACGCTCTCCTTGTTTGCCTATCAAGATGCCCTTCTGTGACTCTCGCTCCACCAAAATCGATGCCCGAATCTTTGCCAATTTTCCCTGCTCGACGAACTCATCAATTTCGACCGCGACCGCATACGGCACTTCTTCTTCCGTCTCTTGCAACACCTTCTCACGGATCATCTCAGACGCCAACGTTCTCATTGTCTGATCTGTCACGACATCGTCACCGTAGGCTCCTTCTCCAGACGGAAGATAAGGAACCGTCACGGCCAACAACCGGTCAACATTGTCAGCGACCTTGGCAGAAACCGGCACAATCTCGGTCCACGCGAAGAGTTTGCCATAACGGTCGAGAGTCGGGAGCAGCTTCTGCTTGTTGACGAGATCGATTTTCGTGGCGACAAGGATGACCGGACGCGGCTGTTTGGCCAACACCTCTTTCATATGCTTAATAGCGGTCAGATCTCCGGGGCCCGGCTGACTCGTCGCATCCATGAGCATGTAGAACAGATCCGCACCTTCCATGGTCTCCACGGCGGTGCGCACCATTCGACGATTCAGCAGGTGCTCGGGTTTATGAAGTCCCGGCGTGTCGAGAAAGGCAATTTGTGCTCCTTCTACATGCACGACGCCCATAATGCGGGTCCTTGTGGTCTGAGGCTTACTCGACACAATCGAAATTTTTTCGCCAAGCAGGCGATTGAGCAGCGTCGACTTACCGACATTAGACCGGCCAATGATGGCTACCGTTCCGAACTTCATGGCTTCGAGAAGGGCTCCGGTTTTTGCTCAGGACCCGGCGCCAGTTGATACACAGTTTCGCCCTTACGCACATAGCCCAACTGCTCTCGAGCCAACTGCTCAATTTTGGCGGGGTCATGCTGGAGACGGGTAATATCTCGCTGCAATGTGGCATTTTCTCGATGTAACGCCGAGAGTTCTTGCTCTAAATTTCTGGCGTGATCACGCATAGAGAGATACCGAGTCAGGCCCATTTCTCCGGAAAACAAGGCCACGAATAGCCAAGCACAGCCACCAGCTCCGATCACCTGCATGACGATCAGTACGCGCTGTCGCCATTCCAGCCACTGCCGTCCGCGATTCTGTTTGATAATCATCTGCCCATCCTCCGACTACGGAACAAGCTAGGCCTTGGCCTGCACGGCCTCTCGACCACGATAGAGCGCCACGGCTCCCAACTCCTCTTCGATTCTGAGCAATTGGTTATATTTCGCCACACGATCCGTTCGAGACAAGGATCCCGTCTTGATCAAACCGCTGTTCGTCGCGACCGCCACGTCCGCAATCGTGGTATCTTCGGTCTCACCGGACCGGTGTGAAATGATCGCCGTATAGCCCGATCGCTTCGCAAGTTCGATCGCATCCAACGTTTCCGTCAGAGTCCCGATCTGATTGAGCTTGATCAGAATCGAATTTCCGATTCCTTCCTTGATGCCCTTCGAAAAGATTTCGACGTTGGTGACAAAGATGTCATCTCCGACCAGCTGCACCCTTTTGCCCAGCTTCTCCGTAAGAATCTTCCAACCCTTCCAGTCCAGTTCGCTCAACCCGTCTTCGATCGAGAGGATCGGATAACGATCCAGAAGCTTGCCATAGTAGCTGATCATCTCATCCGACGAACGTTCCGGGTTCTTTTCCGCTTCGAGAACATACCGTCCCTTGTCGTAGAACTCACTCGCCGCGCAGTCCAACGCCATGGCGATATCCTGCCCGACCTTATAGCCGGCGTCTTCTATTGATTGTGAGATCAGACGCAGCGCTTCTTCGTTCGATTGCAGATCCGGGGCAAACCCACCTTCATCCCCCACGGCCGTATTGAGCCCCTTTTTCTTCAAGAGGGTCTTCAACGAATGAAAGACCTCTGTGGCCATCCTCAGAGCTTCACTGAATCGTCCGGTACCCACCGGCATGATCATGAACTCTTGGAGGTCCAAGCGATTATCGGCATGGGTTCCACCGTTGATGATGTTCATGAGCGGGACTGGAAGCACTCGAGCATTCGCCCCTCCGAGATAACGATAGAGCGGCTGTCCTGTTTCACTCGCCGACGCCTTCGCCACAGCTAACGAGACACCCAAGATTGCGTTGGCTCCCAGCTTACTTTTGGTCTTCGTTCCATCCAACACGATCATGGCCCGATCGATAGCGGCCTGATCGAATGCTTCCTTACCGAGCAATTCCGGGGCAATGACTTTACTGATATTTGAGACGGCTTTTGAGACACCCTTTCCCATCCACCGTTTCTTGTCACCGTCGCGGAGTTCGATCGCTTCTTTTTCCCCCGTTGATGCACCGGATGGCACCGCCGCCCGCCCCTTCGCACCGCTTTCGAGCGTCACCTCGGCCTCAATCGTCGGATTGCCCCGTGAATCGATAATCTGCCTGCCCCTGATGCCTCGAATCGCGCTCATGCTCCTTCACCTTCCTGTTTCAAGCGATTGTTCTAACCAATTCAAGATTTCTTTATCGCTAGATGAGGGGAATGACCAGATGGGCTCCAACTGCGCGCATGCAACGAGCACGGCCCGATAGGATCTACATTCGATAGAGCCTTGCGTGCGCGTTGCGCGAACACGGGAGTCTACCTGGTCGTTCCCCACTCCCGATCATCCCAGTTTCTTCCTCAACAACTCGTTCACCTTTCCCGGATTCGCTTTCCCCCCGCTCTCCTTCATCACCTGCCCAACGAGGAAGCCCAATACTTGTTGTTTGCCTTCCTTGAACTGCGCGACCTGCCCGGGATTCTTGCTGAGGACTTCTTCGATGATCTTCGCCAGCGCCCCTTCGTCAGAGACCTGCGTCAACCCTTTTCCCTGCACAATCTGTTCGGGAGTCTTCTCACTGCTATAGAGATCGGGAAAGATTTCACGGGCGACTTTTAAGCTGATGATCCCTTGGTCCACCATCAGCAAAAGACTCACCAGCCGTTCAGGCGTGACAGGCGACGCTGAAATATCTGTCCTGGAATTGTTCAGCTCTCTCGTTAACTCTCCCATCACCCAATTACTCACGGTCTTGGGCTGACTGAACTGCTTCACGCACACTTCAAAGTAGTTTGCCATGCCCTTCGAAGCCGTCAGGATAGCGGCGTCATAGTCAGGCAACCCATAGTCCGACACGAATCGCTTCGTCCGCACGGCCGGCAGTTCTGGCTGGCTGGCACGAAACCCTTCGATCCACTCCTCGTCCAACTTCAACGGCACCAGATCAGGGTCGGGAAAGTACCGATAGTCATGAGCTTCTTCTTTGGAACGCATGACCGCCGTTTCACCACGTTCGATGTTCCAGAGCCTCGTTTCCTGGCGAATCGTGCCTCCCTCATTCAACACTTTGGTCTGCCGTTTGATCTCATACTCGACCGCATCCTTCACATACTTGAAGGAGTTGATGTTCTTCAGCTCGACTTTCGTCCCAAACTCCTTCTGCCCCGACGGACGCAGCGACAGATTCGGCTCACACCGGAAGCTCCCTTCCTCCATGTTACCGTCGCAGACCTCCAAGTACATTAAGATATCCCGCAATCCTTTGAGGTAGACCACCACCTCGTCAGCCGAACACATGTCCGGTTCCGTCACGATCTCCAACAACGGCGTGCCGGCGCGGTTCAGATCTACCCGGCTCCCACTGGTGCCGGTCTCATGGATGTTTTTCCCCGCATCCTCTTCCAAATGCGCGCGACGGATGCGGACTTGTTTTGTCCCGCTACCATCACGAATCTCAAGCCACCCATGTTGGCAAATCGGAGACTCATATTGGGAAATCTGATACCCCTTCGGTAAATCCGGATAGAAATAGTTCTTTCTCGCGAATCGATTATTCGCCGCGATCGTGCAGTTCAGCGCCAAACCTGCACGAACCGCCATGTCGACCGCCGTTCGATTGATAACGGGCAAACTGCCCGGCAGACCGAGACAGACTGGACAGGTCCGGCTGTTGGCCGACAGACCGAATGTCGTGCCGCACCCGCAGAACATCTTGGAGTTGGTCCGCAGTTGGGCGTGGACCTCCACTCCGATGACCGTCTCAAAGATCATCCTCGATCAGACCCCTCATCGCTACGACCACGTTCGCGCTTCACGGCTTCGCGTCCCGCATCGAATGCCTCTCGCAGAACCGACCGCTTGTTTTCGACAAACTCCTTGCCCTGATCGACGACTTCTTCAAATGCCTCACCGGCCCGGCCGGCCAGATCGCGGAGATCGTTTTCAGCTCGACGAGCATAGCTTCGAATCTGGTCACGTGATTCGCCGCCCGATTGCGGTGCCAGTAGCAATGCCGCCACGGCGCCCATAGTCGCTCCGCTCAAAAACGCCAAGAAAACCATCGCTGATGTTTCTCGATCATCCGCCATTGTGTGTCCCTCCTTCTTGTTTCATGCGTTTACGCACGACTTTGGTGGCCGCTTTGAAGCCCGCAACCATGCTGGCCACATTGCTCAACAGCGTGCCGCTCGATCCACGAACAACATTATGGACCTGTTGTACAGACTCACCGACTTCACCGACCGCGTGAAGCAATACCGCCGCATGCTCGACCCCTTCACGCGCCTGGTTGGTCACATCATTCAAGTTCTGGCTCATGGCTCGCAGTTCAGCCACGAGAGCCGGCACCTCGGCGTTCATCTTTGAGAGGAGCTGTTCAGACTCGGCCACCGTTTTTCGGACTTGCATCAATACCGGTACGAGATACCCAACCAGCACAGCAAATGTCACAGCCACGACGAGCGCGGCGATTTCGACGATCGTCATAGTTGCCAATCCTCCTGGTCTTTCATCCGAATGTTCTCCTCAGCTGTCCCTACCGTATCATCGGCTTCTTGAGATGCCATTGTGTCGATTGCTCATAGGCATGTGCGGCCTGAAGCACCGTTTCTTCCTCAAAGGCTCGCCCGATCAGCTGTACGCCAATGGGAAGCCCTGTTTTGTTGAAGCCGCAAGGTAGGGCGATCGCCGGCAAACCGGCGAGATTGACCGAGATCGTAAAAATATCGGAGAGGTACATCTGTAGGGGATCTTCGCTCTTTTCACCAAGCTTAAAGGCTGGCGTGGGTGTAGCCGGAGTCACGATCAGATCCACTTCTTTGAACGCGGTCGCGAAATCCTGACAGACCAACGTTCGCACAGCTTGAGCCTTTCCATAATAGGCATCGTAATAGCCGGCACTGAGGACATATGTCCCCAGCATGATCCGACGCTTCACTTCCGGTCCGAATCCCTCCTGCCGCGTCTTCATGTAGAGTTCGAGGAGATCTTTGGTTTCCTTGGCACGAACACCGAATTTCACCCCGTCGAAGCGGGCGAGATTCGAGCTGGCTTCCGCCGTCGCGAT
>JAICWG010000145.1 GCA_025934915.1 Nitrospira sp. | reverse complement strand
GCATTCCGCCAGGTGAGGATGGGCTCCGGGATGCTCATGAGCGCCAACGCGGAGGCTCGATTCTGCGAGACGGTCGAGATGGGCGAGACAAGCGTGCCTATCAGCTGTCGGATGTGCTCGTCACATGAGCCTCGCTCTTCGGGGAGTTGCCTGGTCACCACGGCAATGGGAACACAGGGTGACCCAGGAAAAGTAGCCTAGAGCTGTTCCAGCTCTCGATAACCCCTGTCGCGGTGTAAAATCCCGGCCAGTTTCGCCACTTTGGCCTTTTCATCGATCGCATAGATGATCCGATATTCTTTCTGTGTCACCCGAAAGCCGGCCTGCCGTGCTACCCACAGATCGGCACGACCTCCATGTTTCACGCCAAGCCATCCTTCTAATCGCGGTGCCATTTCCAGAGAGCACTGCACGGCCATTCAAACATGTCGCGTATCAAGCTTAACGAGCACTAGCCCATTCCGACCTCCCCCTCCTTTTGAAGTACCGAATTCGAGGAAGGCGCGTGGCGAACCGTCCGGCTACGCTTTGTATCATGCGATGAGCACCAACGGAAGGAGCCACCCATGCAAAACAGGAAGAGTCCCATCCGACGCCACAGTCGGTTTCCAGTCAGCTGGCCCGTGCTATACGGAAGTCCCGAGTTTCTCGCTGAAGGGACCGTCTTAGATCTGACCGCGTTGGGCTGGAGAGTCGCGGGGCCGATGCCAATAGCACCCGGCATGCAGTTGACTCTACAGGTATCCGTCCCCGAACGGTCCACACCGCTTCGGGTGCAACGGGCAACCGTGTTGTGGGTGAAGGATCATGAATTTGCGATTGAAGCCCATGAGATGGCAGCGATTGATCAGGCCTGGGTCACCGAGTTCCTCTGGGACAAACTTGGGCTCATGTGGATGTCACCAACTCGCTATCAGGAGGCCTCGCCTCAGGCCGGCGATAAGACACCCGGTAGTACAACCGATCTGCCACAGCATTGCCTCCCATCCCTTGAAGACGTGTTGCAGCAATTTCTTGCCCTTCATACCGATTTGGATGACAGACCTACTGAAGCGCGATGGAACGACTCTCAGGAAGACGCGGCCGATGCATCGTGCGACCGCGTGCCGGAGAAGATTTGGGACCAGGCACGTCGCATCCTTCGCGGGATAGTCGCTATCAACGAGGCTCGTGCACGGAGTGGTCGAGATCTGATTCCAGAGAATTAAATGCGCGGGAACAGAAGCCTCACGAATAGTTAACTCATCAGCATGGTCGATGAAACAGGGAAGTCATCGGAAGGAAGAAGGCTTCTCAAGAATCACGCTCAGCGTTTCAGGGGATGAGCAACCATCCATTCCTTGGCTTCACAGGCTACCGTGACCAACGCCTCTACCAGACTGCGAAAAAACCCTCCGTTCATCTTTCGAGAGTCTCAGGACGAACGGAGCAGTCATTGAATGTACTGAGGTTTTCCGTTCGTGCTGAGCCTGTCGAAGCACACAAATCGAGTTTTTCCGCAGCCTGCTAGGTCATTGAGACCGAACGAAGTTCCGTTTCGTCACCCGCCAAACTGATCCTTGAACGGTTACTCCTCGAACGCGTTCTGTACTTCCTCGCCGTAGTGGTTGATGACTTTACTGACGGCCTTATCGTTCCTTGAACTCGGTTGAACAACAGACCAAGGCTCAGGAGCAGATAATTCACTCCTCTTCAAATCCCTGGCTCGTGAATTTCAACATCCGGCTGTTTTCGGTCACTGTGCGGACGATGCTGTCAGGTGCCCCGTTCGGAATCTCAGCCTCAATCTCTAACGTCACTTTCACATCCGACCCCATCAACCCAACCAGGTGAGCGATGACTTCATCGCCAATGCGCCCGGCGTCGCGCCCTATGCGGGTCGGATCAAGGCTGACGCTCCCGTGAAAGCGCTTTGGTGTGCGCGGTCCTTTGGGCATTGATGCGACGCCTTTGACCGTTCCGCTCCCTCCCGCGCTCGGCCCACCGCCAGTCTCTGCTTCAGATTGTCCGGTCGTGGCAGGAACCGTTTTGGACTCGGCTTCCTGTTGCTGCGACGCCACTTCAGGCCGAACCAACAGTCCCGGATCGGTACTGGTGATCAATACGGCTTGCCCACAACGTAAGCCACGATAGCGGCCGACGGCTTCATCGAAGCTATCGGCGTAGGCAAACGACTCCTGATGCCATAGAAGGAGGCCGAGCCCACTGCGAATCGCTTCCAACAACACCTCGGGGCCCCGCAATCTAGGCAGGTAGAGATACCGGGCAAAATCCTCGACCAGCTGTCGGACAGGAACATGGTGCTTGCCGCGCCACAGAGGGACTCGATCCATTTCGAGACGCAGCACGGTCGGGCCATAGATATTCAGAAGCCCATCTTTACCCAGCTTCTTGCCGGCTCGGACGGCGAGGGCATCCGAACCAGAGAGGCGAATCACCTGCCATTCCACAGGCGCTTGCGGGTTGGCCTGCCCCGGCACCAGCAGCCATTGATAGGTTTCTGGGATACGTGCCGACACGACACCGTCGGCTGCGGCTAGTTGAGTTTCAGCCTGCTTGACTTGGTGAGGGTCAAGATTGAGCGACACTTTCTCTGCGAGAATGGCTTCCCATGCGAGATACCGCCGCACGGCTTCGTCCAAGTCTTGGAGCCGGACCTGGTCAGCCGCGAGGAAGATGAGCGTATTGCGGAAGAGTCTCGGGCTGTTCCCCCGTGATTCTAGGATCGCTTTGGCAGCAACCTCGGCAGGATTTCCCGGCTGTTTGCTGTACGGATGGTCGATGCTCAGGACCACGAGCCTGGCGTCTAAATCATCAGGCACATCCTGGCCTGACTCAGGCATAGGATGCACACGAACAAAGTCCCCGGTCTTGCGGAGGTCTTCGCGAAGCCGTCGGTCGAGTTCCTTCGCCACCTTGTCGGGATTGCGCTTGAGTTGCTCGGCCCGATCCTCGGCCAGCTTCGTGACCGTCGGCTGTGTTGAGTACCAATAGCGGGCTCCGTCCTGGTACAGATAGGTCGCCGCGCTGCTCAACCGTCGCAACGCATCACCGAAGATATTGGGTGACTCGCCCGGCATCACACAGCCGAGTTTCACACGGCGATCTTCAATGCCGCGATTTGCAGCTGTGGCGGTTGGGGCGGACCCCAGATAAATCGTGCGCGCCACCCGGCGCCCGGCAGCATACTTTCCAAGGTTGGGCACCTCACTATCCAGGCGAAGCGGCAAGGCGCTGGGACCATCCACATCCTTCTCGATCACCGGCACCCAGTTGTCGGACAGATAACGCGTCAATTCGAACTGAACGCGAGGATCATCGATCGGGATATTGGAAGGAAGAATCAGTGGATTGCGGTCCCCTTTTCCCCAGAGACTATGGATCACGGACGCCATGAGACGCAGCACCCCGCGCGTCCGCTGAAACTTCACCAGCGTGGACCAGTCCGTGTAAAGCCGGTCGAAGATTTCTGGATGGATGGGGTATGCAGCCTTGAGGCGCTTTTCATAATCCGACTCTCGGCATTCCGGCGGAAACTCCGCGGCCTGGGTGGAATACAAATCAAAGAAGGCCTTCGCGACTGTGTCGCGTGCCACATACTGATTCTTTTCGACGAGCGGCTCGAACAGGCGGCGGCGGACAATTTCGAATCCTTCCTCGGCACTTGCCGGCCGCCAAGAGGACTCCACGCGCCCCACTACGTTGCGGAGTCTATCTAATGCCTCACGTCCCCTCTGTCCGCCCACCTCCACATCATCAGCCCGAGTATGTGGCGATCCGGTTGTGTCAGATGCGGGCAAACTGATCACCAACAGACAGTTCTTCGCGAGCTTCGCAGATTCGGTAAGCACCTGAGCAAATGTAAACTGCGTTTCGAAGCCGCCCGCCGGAAGATCGCTTTGATCGTGGAGCTGTCGCGCATAGGCCACCCACTCATCGATCAGAATCAGACAGGGGCCATATTCCTTGAACAGTTCTCGCAGCACGTCGCCAGGGCTGGTTGCCTTCTCATCATCGGCCTGCACCCGCTTGTACGCTTTCTTGGCCTCCTTCACGCCGCCCTATGCATGCCCCAGTTGCCAGGCGAGCTCTCCCCACAAGGTTCGAACCACCGTGCCATCTGATTTCACGACCGGATTGCCCGGCGAAATGCGATTTCCGACCAACACCACTCGCTTCACATCAGGCAACGTCGAGACACCGGCTTCTTTGATGACCGCATCGACCCCGAGCAATTCGCTGGACGCTCTCCCCGACACGAGATGATAGAGTGCCAACATCGAATGGGTCTTACCTCCTCCAAAGTTGGTCTGGAGTTGGACGACCGGATCGCCTCCCTTTCCTGCCAGCCGTTGAACCGCTCCCACGAGCAAGCGTTTTAAACTCTCGGTGAGAAACGTGCGTCGGAAGAACTCTGCAGGATTCTTATACTCGTCTGATCCTTCGCCAATGTGGACCTGCCAGAGATCCGCGGCAAACTCAGCTTGTTGATAGCGCCCGCTCGCCACATCTTTGTGAGGAGTGACGACCTCGCGCCAAGGCGTCAGACCACCAGTGGCTTGGCTTTCGATGGCGGTCCCGGCGCTCTTCCGCTTCTCGGTCCGTACCTGCTCGTCGAAACGTACCCGCAGAATCTCCATTTTCATCTTCTCAACGTCGTCGGCTTGTGATGCGGAGACAGCAGTCAATAACCGCGAGGCAGAATCGAGCGCGCGGTAGGTATCGTCACTGGAAAAAGGATTCTGATGGGCCCACTTGTTGCGGACATCGCGCAACTCGCTCACCAATGATCGTTCGGCCGGCCCCAGCGTCTTGCGAAAGACGAGCTGCCATTGATTCCACATCACGACCAGCAGCGCGGCCACGTCCCAACGGGGTTTGTCTTCCGTTCCGAACAGATTCGACTGGGTCTCTCGAACCGACGCTTTGACCTGCTCGAACCAGAGTTGCGCATGCTGAGCCTTCATCTCTCGTTCAACAAATGGCTGCAGCCCATCCTTAAGGAGATCTAACGATTTGCCGACACGCTCGTGATTGGTGATGGCCATGTGCTGAACTCCGTGCGATTTCTTAGCAATATCCTGACGAAGATTTACATCGATTTCTCACCAGCGCCTAGTGCACGACGCACCATGTTCGCGACGGCTGTGGAAGTATTGATGGGCGTCAGCCGCACGTTGGGATGTTCGGCAGGAAACACTCGGAACAGCTCGTCCGCGAACGCCTGCCCAATCTCGGCGACACCGTCAAAGTCCAACACCACACGCTTAAATCGTTCGAAGCGATGCGCGACTCGCTTGGCTTGTGAGCGAGAGACAAGCTTCTCCCCCTCGTGCTGCGCCAGGCGGATAGGTACCACCGTCTTGTCGAACGAGTAGTCCTCTTCGTCGGAAAACTCGTCGAAGACAGATTGCATAGATCGAGGGCTGTCGTGTACGAGACGCATCATCACCAGCGTTCCCGGCGCGTCGGCGGGCCGTTCGGTCAGCATGTCAAATGCACGCCTGTCATGTTGGAAATGCAGACGTCCCGATTGGATGTCGAATGCATCGACGAGTCTCGATGTAAAAAAGATGCCCTCTCCGGAATGGTTTTGAGGAGCCGTTGTGAGCTTGCCCTTCGCAAGCTCCAGGATTGCCTCCCGAGGGTCGAAAAGTTTGAGCTCACGCTGGATTTTCAGAAAAATACCTTCCCCGTTGTCTGCCACCCAGGCCTCGGTAAAGAGCGCATTTTTTTGCAATCCCACTCGCACCTCAGGCGAGCCTGAATGGTCAATCGCGTTATTGATCATCTCGGTGACGGCGAAATGCCAAATGTCACGCACGTTTTCCGGGAGATCCGCTACCGCAGGCGCGAAATGCTCACGCCAAACAACGTCCTCTTGGAGGCCCTCGCGCAGAAAGGAATGATCCAGGGCCAGGAGCATCTTCAAGCGATAGATCCTGGCGCGTGTACTGCCCTCAGCTTCGATCAGGCCATCACGAATGAGCGACTGCAGATAGCCATTTGCCACTTGCCGAGACAGTCCAAACTCGGATGCGAGACGTGCTCCGACACCATGGCCTTTATTGGTGGATATCAGCTCAAGTGCACGGTGACGAATAGCTTGTTTGTCAAATTTCATGCTGCGTATTGTAAATTAGTCAGCACGCAATTGACAAGTTGTTAATTTAGATTGTCAAAACATGACGACATAGCTATTCCTATTCATCTCTGAATAGGCTTGGCGTCACAGGAGTACCAGGCGTAGCAACTACCCGAGCTAAGCGCATAATCTCCGGCCAGCTTTGGACCAGTGCGTTGTAAGACAGCGCTTCGGATGAGCGCTTCTTACGCTCACAGAGTGTATAGAGGCGATAGCAGAGTTCGCGGGCTGTCTCGGCCTTCGCACCCAGCTTCGCGATAAGCTCCGCCGCTGTACCCTCACCGCCGGCTTCGAGTACCCGAATGAGATGGTGCACCGTTTCCCAATTGGTGAGACGCTTATCTGTGGTTGGGTCCCAGTCGTCGGGCAATTCATCTGGCTTAAGCAGCCTCACCTTTCCGCTCTTCGACGCCAGAATACCGGCTTCCACAAGCCCGGCCACGCTGGTGTTCTTGCTCTTAGAGAGCTGCTCAGCCGTGCCGTACTCTCCAACCTCGAACCCAACCTGCTCAAACCAAGTAATGGCCCAGCGGCTGTCAGCATCGAAGTCACCTTCCTGCTCTGCCAATGCTTCATCGAGGATCTGATTGATGAGCGCCAGCGCTTCACATACGGAGAGTGGCTTACCCTCGGCATCAAGCACCTTAGCGTAGCGGGTGTAGACTGCCATGCCGGGACCGATGGCGGCCTGGGCGAGGTCCACCGGAGCGATGTTGCCATGCTGGAGATTAGCAAGCGCTATGGGAAGCTCAGCCTTGAGTGCGCTCATAAATTCGCGGCGAGTAGCGGTGGGCGCATCGGCCGCGCGCTTGCGGCAGACGAGAACAATGCTGGATGCGAGGGCGTTGGTACCCGAGCCGATCATGCGATTGCTCAGCTCGGTTCGCATAGGCCATGTCCCACTGATACCGAGACCAGCCTCAATGACCGCAGCAAGGAAGGTGTCCCATCCGGTGTTGGTCGTGCCCTCATCACCGTCGCTCTCCGACTGTTTGAAGGCGTAGTAAATAGTAACCGGAAAAGCCGGGTGGGCCTGCTCGGCCAGCCGGTGCATCGCCCGCGTCATGCCGTCGAGGAAGAAGGTCTCTGCCTTCTCCTTGCTGCCGTGTCGATAGGGTGTCGCCACTAGTTCCTCGGCCTTGGGTACGGCGACGGTCGCAAAGAGGTCGGGAAAGACGGGCTTCAGCGAGCGGCGCAGCCAGATGTAGAAGAAGTCCGAAAGGTCGGCGTACCCAATGTTGTCGTAGTAGGGCGGATCGGTAGAAATGAGTTTGTCTTGTGACGTGTCCTGTGTTGATGCGTCCGCCTGTTTGGCGAACCCAGGCGGTTCGGTTGTGCTCGAAATCCCCTTGATCACACCATCTACAGAGACCGCATAGTCACCCGCCGCACTTGCGAAAGGATTCACCTCCGGATAACTCCAGGTCATCGGAATCGCCTGGCGTGCAAATACTGTCACAGTCTGCTGCCTGTCGCTTGTCCATCTCGCGATCGTACAAAGTGTGTTTGCCATTCGATCAATAGCGAATGCCAGGTAGACCGCCATTGCATCAGCGTAGGCAATCGCACCAGTACCGCCGGCGTCCAAACTGCAACCATCATCGAGTAAACCTGCAGCTAACGCGTCATGCTTCGCCCGCTCTCTCGCTTCCTGAATTAGGTCAGAGAAGGTAGTAAGGGCCACGAGTTGGCGAGAGGTAAAGTAGTCTCCAAAAGTCTCAAAGCCATATCGACGACCTTGAGCATTACTTGCCCAAGTTCCACGGCTTGGAGTCTCTGGTTTCCAGGTTGGCTGAGCCGCCAGGGCAACCGCTTCCATCTTATCCGTAGGAGGCAGATATACCCGTCTTTGGTCTCCCTGAGCCACAATAGCCATCATGCGCGTACCCATGCGTCCTGTGTTAGCCTCTTCATCGATATATTTGTATGGAATTGGTACGTTCGAAAACAGGCACCGAAAGCTTCCGCGTGCCAGCCTAGTGCCACTCTTGGCTGTTTCCATGTCTCTCGGTTTACCCATCCTCACTGTGAAACGGTAACTGTCGCCTTCGATCACCGGCTCGATATAAGCCTCCTTGCCTGTTTTGCTGGAAAGCAGAAAGCTGGAAGCAAGAGGCACGTCTATCTTCGAAAAGGCAGGGTTGGGACTTTTCACTGTCCGTGCCCACAGCCACGCGATCACAGTGAGCTTCTGGCCTATATATGGCTTCAGGTCCGGCCTGTCCTTCGCCATGTCTTTGGTGATTTCGATCTTGGGATACAGATGGCCGATGCGCTTCTCGGCCTCATCACGCATCCACTTGCCGTAGTAGCAGACATCCTCCGCCAGACCCTGTGCGCCGTGCCATTCCTTCTCGAACAGCGTCTTGTCATTTCGTGAATCAGGATTGACGGGAGGCTTGTCGGCGAACTTCGGCGGAATCTCGATCATTGCCTTATTGATGAGCACTGCGACTGGATTAAGATCGCTGGCATAGGCCTCGAGCCCAAGCCGTTGTGCCTCAAGCGGCAAGGTACCTCCTCCTGCGAATGGATCGTGAAAGGCCGGCAGCTTGTTGCGGTTGAACAATTCCTTGGCTCGTGAGTGATCCGCATTCTCGGCACAGGTCCGTCGCCAGCTTTGCCAAATTTCATCACGCGCCGCTTGCAACACTTTCTCATTGGTCGTGTTCTCCCATTGGACAAGATCTTCGATGATTTTGAACAACCGCTGCCGCTCCTTCTCCTGTTTCTTCTCCGTCGGAAACAGATCGGGCAGCGATGACGGGTCATCGACCATCTGCGCAAAGATTACCGCACGGGCAGTAGCTGTCGGCTTGCGTGACCACCATAGATGCAACGTGCTGGGGTGCCCATGCCGAATCGATTTCTCCCTCGCCGACGCCTTGTTGATCGCCTCTAACGGCAGAGCCACTTCGATCAGTTTCTTTCTCTGAATCATCGAGACATCTCCGCTCTTTCAAGCAGTTTTACAAAGTCATAGTTGACACTCGTCACGCCAAAGTCCGGCTCGCGTTGAAATGGCCGACGCACATAATGGACCTTGTGCGAATCATCATCAAGAAACTCCACGATTGCGAGTATGAAATCGTCCGGCTTATTCAGGGAGTAGAGAATCTCGTTCTTGGTGACGGTTATCGTGTCCGCGCCGGTGACTCGGCCCTTCACCTCGATAAATCTCAACTTGCCGGTTCCAGAGACTCGGCTCTCGATATCATATCCAAGCTTGTCCTGCTCTCGATCGATTGGCTCATAGCCGAGGCCACGTTCTATTTCCATCACTGCCGCTCGGGCGCGTGCTGCCGATGCTTGGGTATCCGGTGACAAGGCCGTCGTGGCTTCCGGATGTCCCTTCATTGCGTGAAGGAGTCCCATCGGGACAATCAGGACACCCCCGATAATCACTGGAGGCAACGGCGAGAGTTGGCGCTCCTGTTTCAATTCATCGAGGCGCTTTTCAAGGCGACCTTGCAACCCATCTGCGCGTTTGCGAGCCTCACCGGAGTTGAGTCGGGCATTGGCGCGTCCTGCCTGTTCCTGGAGTTTGAGCTGCTCGGCTCGATGGTCCCAATAGGTGATTTCTTTCGTCAGTCGCTCTTTGACCGCAGCTTCAGTCTTCGCGATGAGATCCAGCTTCCGCGAGCGGACCTCTTGCAGATGCTCCGGCACCACATCGGCCACTGCATAGCCCTGGGCCTTGTGCTCCAGCTCGTGTGTGAGCCATGCGCATTCCGGTCTCGCTAAGATCGTCTCTATGGACGGCTCGTCGGACTTGAGGGGACGATAATCTAAATAGGGAGCATAATGTAAATGATGAGCCTGGCCGCTCTCGTCCAGCTCGACGTAGAGCAAGCGCTTTGAGACTACTCGTCGGTCGCCGGACCTCGTGACGCTCGCATCCTGAATGGCATGCTCGAGATAGAAAAGGACGCGCGGTTTGATCCCACTGTCTCGTTCATCAATCAGGATAGTTCCGCGCTTGAGCAGATCACGATGCCGTTCGAGGGTCAGATCAATGGTCGCATCGAGTAAGGGATGGCCAGGACAGACGAAGGCTGCCAGTGCGTGGCCCTGCGGAGCGACTAGTGATTTCTCAAACGCGATGCGTTCGTAGCGAGGCAGGACAGGCTCGCCGATTCCAATAAGGCGATCGCGGTTGCGCACCGGCGCAGGAACATGAGTGATTTCATACCGGCGGGGCTCCCGCTGCTTTGGTGCTCCACCCAAGCGCTGAAACGCTTCGAGGAAGAATGACTCGATGTAATGAGGTTGCAGTCGCCGCGCTTCGGCTCGCTCCATGTCTTCCCTGATGCGATAGACGCGGCTCGCATCCATGGCATCGTGTGCGAGGGCTCGCTCTTCAAGAAGGTCTTGCAGTTTGGTTCGATCGAATGCCTCGGCCACGACTTGGGTGAGGCGCGCCTGGACATCAGGCCGTTCGCCATACCGAATCGCTTCGATCAGGAGATCGCGGAGGGGCTTGCCATCGAACTGCAATTTGCCGAGCACATCGAAAACTTGGCCGCCCAGCGCAGTTCTTGCTTCTTCGAGCTTCTCAAGCAATCTGCGGTACACATCGCCTTCTCGGGTTTCTTCTGCCACGAGATTCCAGAGGTGGCACACTTCGGTTTGGCCGATGCGGTGGATGCGCCCGAATCGCTGCTCGATCCGATTGGGATTCCAGGGAAGGTCGTAGTTCACCATTAAATGAGCGCGCTGGAGGTTGATGCCTTCTCCCGCTGCATCCGTTGCCAAGAGTACTTGGACTTCTGGATCGTGCTTGAAAGACTCCTGGGCCTTCATGCGTTCCTCACGGCCCAGTCCACCATGGATGATGACGAGGGCTTCTTTCCGACCGAGGAGTGTTCCGATACGATTGGCAAGGTAGTTGAGTGTGTCGCGGTGTTCGGTAAAGAT
>JAICWG010000025.1 GCA_025934915.1 Nitrospira sp. | reverse complement strand
ATGGCAAGACGCGAGCTCCGGGACGCTCAATGGACGCCCATCAAGGAGTTGTTGCCTGGGACAGCGAGCGATCCCGGGCGGACGGCAACAGCTACCCGAACATGTGTGGATGCGGTGCGCTGGATCGCACGGACCGGGGCGCACTGGCGTGTACCGCTCTTGATTTCTTGGACAGTGTGGTAGCCCTATTGGACCCGACCTGTGGGTCGCGTCGCTCGGCGATCGTCGCTTCTGGGCCAACTGTGTGCGTCGAGTTTTTGGCGACCGGCCCTCGGTGATCCTGATTGCCTGCTGACATAGCACGCTGATGCAGCCTCCTGAGTCGCGAGGAGCTCACGGCGCACCTGGGCCGGTGAGCGGAACCCATGCCGCTCGACCAGCCACTGTTCATTGTAGGTGACGAGCCAGGTCTGGAGGGCCACGCGAAGGTCCTCGACCGTGCGGAAGGTTCGCACCCACAGGAGTTGTTCCTTGAGCGTACGAATAAATCGCTCCGCAACGCCGTTGCCTTCTGGGGCGCGCACGAACGCCGGGCTCGATGTGATCCCCAGAAACCGGAGTTCAGCCTGAAAATCGTCACTCATATACTGACTCCCATGATCATGCCGCACCTGCATGCCCGTCGCGATGCCGGCCGAGTAGACGCCGAACTGTCGCCGAACGCCTTGGCGAATCGGCTCCAAGGCCTCGACGCGCGTGGCCCGAGTCGCGGCATGGAGGCCGATCCCTTCGAGGGTACAATGATCCACGCCGACAAAGACCGTGACCAGGCCGTCCTCCAGCGTCACGGTGCTCGTCGCATCGGTACCCCACATCTGATTCGGGCGCACGGTCGTGATGGTCCCGTCATGGTGTCGAGGGCCACGCACTCGTTGAGCCCGGTGAGGTGCCAAGAGGTTGGCCTGCCGCATGAGCCGCCGCACGCGGGGTTTCGAGGTCCGAATGCCCTGTGCCCGCAGGCGCGCCCAGATCTTGCGGTGGCCCTCCCCGAGAAACGGCGAGGTCGTGATGACTGTCCGGATATGACCCGTGAGCGCCTCATCGGTGTACGCGGTTTTCGGTCCCCGCTTGGCGGGGATGGATGGCTAGGCGACGCGGCCCTGTTGGTGATAACACGTCGCCCGACTCAGGCCCCATTCCTGGCAGACCCGGACCACACCATACGGACGCTGGACGGAAGGCGACGTGGTGTGGCTCATCGCGTCGACCTCCCGGCGGCCAAAGGGGCGCCACCCCGCAGACGACTGACGGCTTCACGAGACAGTTCGAGGCGCATCGTGAGATCCCCGACCAGCGCCTTCAGGCGCGCCAGCTCTTCATCGCGGCCATCGGCGGCCCGGCTCTTCAAGCCGGCCTGTCCGCTAGTCACGAAGTGCTCCCGCCACTCGGACAGCTTGGCGGCCGTGATGCTCGTCTCGCGTGAGACCAGATCCAGATCTTCGCCACGCAGCACGCGCCGCACCGCCTCGACCTTCTTCCGCGAGGAAAACCGGCCTCGCTCTGTCTTCGATTGTGCCATGGACACCTCCATCAATGAAGGGGCAGTATGCCCCAACTGTGTGTCCAAGGAAATCGTGGGGCGGGGGACTACGTAGCAATGCTTCTACAGGAGTCAGCAGCTGTACACAAGTGTGCGAGGGCTAATGTCGGACAGGCTCCTAGGTCGTGCTCGTTGAGCAAACGTTCATGGGCAAACTCCGGCGCCTGCGTAGCTGGAGGAGAACTGCCCATTTGAAGTGGCTCGTGGCCGATCTCTCGCATGTATAAACACATGCGCAACGGAAGACTCAGCGGGTCATTCAAAAGGCTGATTAAGCGTGCAGGGAAAGTTGAAAATGTGGTTGCGGGGAGAGGATTTGAACCTCTGACCTTTGGGTTATGAGCCCAACGAGCTACCAGGCTGCTCCACCCCGCGGCGGAATGCTAACAAAGGGCTGAGCGGCAAGTCAAGTTGAGGTGTGCACGATTGCATTCTGGCTAGCACAATGCTAAAGCGGAAACATGCGCATTGTCTTCATGGGCACACCGGAATTCGCCGTCCCGTCGCTCGAAGCGCTCCTTGGATCCGATAACCAGGTAGTCGGCGTGGTTTCGCAGCCGGATCGCCCGAAGGGGCGAGGGCATCAGCTCGTCGCTCCACCGGTAAAACTTACCGCTGAGCGAGCCGGAATCCCCGTCCTGCAGCCGCTTAAGATCCGTACGCCGGAATTCTTGCAAGCCCTTTCTGTCTGGCGTCCGGATCTGATCGCTGTCGCAGCCTACGGACGCATTTTGCATACACCTATTCTTCGACTTCCCCCGATGGGTTGCATGAATGTGCATGGCTCACTGCTGCCGAAATATCGCGGCGCAGCTCCGGTGCAGTGGGCCGTCATCAATGGCGAGACCGAAACGGGTATCACCACGATGCTCATGGATGAAGGAATGGATACGGGGCCGATGCTGCTCCAGGAGAAGTTGGAAATCTCGCCTGATGATACGTCGGGGACATTGGCGCCTCGTCTGGCAGAGCTGGGTGGGCGGCTGCTTGTCGACACGATCACACAATTGAAAGCCGGGACGTTGATGCCGAAGAAGCAAGACGATGGGCAGGCGACCTTGGCGCCGCTCTTGAAAAAGAAAGACGGACTCATCGAGTGGATGATGAATGCAACGGCGCTCGCCAATCGAGTGCGAGGCCTTTCTCCTTGGCCAGGGGCCTATACGTTTTTCGGTGAGGAGCGTTGGAACATATGGAAGGCAGTGTCTAATGTGGGTCCTATGACCGATAAACCCGGAACGATCGTCGCAGTGAACAAACAGGCGATCGTGGTGGCGACAGGCAATGGTCTTCTCGACATCCGTGAAATTCAAACTGCCAATTCAAAACGCATGTCCGTCGGCCAATTCCTGGCTGGACACCGAGTCACGGTCGGTGGGCAACTGGGTTCATCGGTTGCCTGATTTTCCCATGCTTCACTCCTAAAGAATCTCTGATGTATTCGCTTAAGCCCATTAGCATTAGATAGAGAACTGACATCGGATCAGCAGGAAACGAGGAACATTAGGAGGAAGAGGCCAATCAGGCACTACTGTTAGCTTAAACTGACCAGACCTTCCTCTTGCTCAGCGATACCCTTTCCGATCAGACCAACGGACCGGTCGCAGCACTGTTCCTAAGCCGGCCAGCGCACAGATAAACAACAGCATGGCTAGTGCGATGACGAGGAAAAATGCTGCTCTCACGTCGTGCAGAACTGGGATCATGGTACCTCCCTCTTCTTGCTCGATTCATTGACTGCGCCATCCGCATTCACAGACCCAGGGACTCATCGGGTCCGTCTTTTCAAGTGGTCTTCCACAACAGGGACAGTGTCTGGTCCAGGCAAGCCGCTTCTTCTGTTCACTGTATACCGCTCCAGACGGCGCTTGCCTTCTATATCGGCAAAACCGCTGCATGGGATAACCTCTTGCACGCATGAACATTATAATAGATGAAATCCATCACGAATCTATCCAGCTTTAGCGGAATGACCGACAAAACCCACACAATCCTAACCCATTGGAAATGTATAACAATGTATGGAGATAGCATCGTTTGTCTAGTGTGCCCGGCAGAATTGAACCTGCAACCTATGGGTTCGAAGTCATACCGAGCGATTCAGACACCGGAATTGCAACAGACAGGAAGGCTACACAGGCAGATGAATGAAAATCAAGGCAGGAGTTTCAGGGATCGGCTCCGTCCTGTCTTCTCAAGACTAATTCGTACTGCGCCCTAAAACAGCGGCTTCTTTCCGCCAGCTTTGATGATGGCATGGTTAAAAGCTTTCGAAAGGCTTTCTAAGGTTGCCATGTCACAGACGGGAATATACGCCTCCCCCTTTTTTTCTCCCGGGTTGTCTTTTGGGGCACGATCCTCATACACAAGCTCCTCAAGACTCGTGATGGCTACTTTGCCGGTTTTTAGTTCATGCATGGATTTACCAGGGATTGTGAGAGACGCCAGCCATTCCGTTACACACGCGCCGCGTGCACAGCGCAACCGAACTCCAAAAATATTCTCACCTTCCCGCTCCGGGCTCACATTAGGAGACAGGGCGTTCAAGTCGAACTCTTGAATTCTTTCTACTGGAGATTGGAGTGCGAATATTCCACTCAACTTCCTCCGTTCATTCAGACGCGTGGCAATCTTGAGCGCTGATGGAGGGACGACCACCACATCAACCTTCGCCATTCTTTCCATCTGCCAGCGGGATCCGTCCTTAGCGACCATAAGTTGCAAACCGCTGTGCATCGTTGCACATGCGTCCCACGTGTCTTTGATGAATGCCAACGTCTCCTCCAATGACGGGCCATCTGTGCCAGGTATGTCATTTGAGGTGGCCCATGCACCCGGCAGACACGTCATGAAGATGCAGATGACCAGCACCCCCGCTTGCCACTTCGCCATCATTTTGCCCCCCATAAATGGGCCGCGATATGCACTCGATCGTGATAACAGTCGACTTGCCCGAGCATTGTTCTCTGGTGGTAATCGGCAAGCGGTAGATCGGCTCGACGAGTAAGGTACCCCACGTCGGGGCAGGATCTGCCCGTGAAGATCCGGTAGCTTTGTTGAACTTGGTGCGCCCGGCAGGAATTGAACCTGCGACCTACGGGTTCGAAGCCCGGCGCTCTATCCAACTGAGCTACGGGCGCAGCGTGAATACATGAACCATGTTAGGGCGAGACTTGTCAAGGCTGAGAGAGGCGGTTGAGACGGCTACAATCGTGCCAGAATTTCATCGGCAACTTGCGCGACAGGCTTTCCATCAGTCTCGATGATATAATCGGCAGCCGCTTGATATTTCGGTGTGCGTTCACGAAGGACATCTTGAATCTCATCCAGGAAAGACTTGACTCCCGTAAGAGAAGGACGTTGTGAATCCTGACCGATACGTTCGACTATCGTCTCGACCGAGGCGGTCAGCCAAAACGACCTTCCTGTTTCTTTTAATATCTCGACATTTCGTGATCGAAGGATGGCTCCCCCGCCCGTATCGACGACTAACCCGGTTCGACCGGCCAGTTCTTGACAGACCTTGGCTTCGAGATCGCGGAAGTACTCCCATCCATTCTTTTCAACGATTTCCGGAATGCTTTGGCCGACCAACTTCACGATCTCCGCGTCAGTCGACACAAGAATGCGACCAAGTCGAGCCGCCACTATGTTGCCGACGGTGCTCTTTCCGGTCCCACGATAGCCGATCAGCACCACATTCATCGGAAGTGAGACTCCAAGACCGCACGCATCACATCAACCGGGGCAGGCTGATTCGTCCATATCTCAAATTGAGTGACAGCCTGATGGAGAAACATCTCCAACCCGGGAATTGTCTTACAGCCTGCACGCTTCGCATCTTTGAGCAATCTGGTTTCGATTGGATTGTAGACGATGTCCATGACGGAGAGGTCGGCATGAAGAAGCGAGGAAGGAATACAGGTGGTGTCGGCTTTCGGAGACATGCCGACGGGAGTGCAATGAATTAACACGTGCGCGTCGGGGAGAACCCGACGAAGAGTGGTTTCATCAAGATGAAAGTCTTCAACCGTCAATGCTGCCTGGGGACGAACATCCCGAGCTAAACTAGTCCGTTCAAGGTCGTCAATTCCCAGCAACGTCAAATTTTCCGCACCGGATTCAACCGCCAGTGCGAAGACAATCGCTCGAGCGGCGCCTCCGGAACCGAGGACAACGATGCGTCTGCCCTTGAGTTCAGCTCCACCTTCCCTCAACGCCCTCAGAGCGCCTGTCGCATCTGTATTGTACCCAGTGAGCGCACCCTGTTCAGCAGCGATCGTATTGATCGCACCGATCCGTTGAGCCGCCGTTTCCACATGATCAAGAAACGGTATGGCGGCCACCTTGTGCGGGATCGTCACGCTTGCTCCGCGAAAGTTTCCCAGTGCACGGAGCCCTTTGATGGCATCGCCGATCGTCTCGACTTGCCAGGCGAGATAGACAAAGTTGAGCCCCAATTTGCGAAACGCGGCGTTGTGGATGGCGGGCGACAGTGAATGACCGACTGGATTGCCCATCACCCCGCAAAACCGTGTCCGTGCATCAATATCCATTCTTCTCTTCACCTCGAACGGAAGTTGTTCCTGCTCGTTAGCGGCGACCATTACCCTTTACAAACAGTCATGCCTCCGTCAATAGGGAAGGTCGCGCCAGTAACCCAGGCTGCTTCATCTGAGGCCAGATACAGAACCATATTCGCCACTTCTTCAGGCGACCCGGGACGACGAATCGCATATTGCGCAAGAATGGGCTGGAGCATGTCGGGATTGGTCATCAGGGGGGCTGCCATGGGCGTATCGATCAGACCAGGATTCACCACATTGCAACGAATCCCTTCCTTCGCATATTCGACCGCCAGCGCACGTGTCAAGGCGTCAAGCGCACCTTTGGACGCCGTATAGGCAGTTGAGCCGGAGAGACCTACTAAACTGGCAATTGACGAGATATTGATGATCGAGCCTCGTCCTTGCTTCAGCATGTGGGGGAGGACGGCTCGTGTGATGCGGAATACCCCGGTCACATTGATGTCGAACACATGCGCCCAGATCGCATCGTCGGTTTCGTGAAGCCGCTTTCCAAATTCACCGATTCCCGCATTATTGACCAGAACGTCGATCCGCCCAAAACTATCGAGGGCTCGACGGACAACATCCTGCACATGGGTTTCATCCGTCACTGAACCGGCAACCCCGAGCACCTTTCCTTTGTTGAGCCGGATCACACTGGCCACACGATCCAATTCCTGTTGCCGACGTCCCGTGATGACAACCGAAGCTCCCTCTTCGACAAAACGTTTCGCGATCGCTTCACCGATCCCGGCATTGCCTCCCGTCACCACGGCTACCTTGCCTTCTAACCTATTCATAAGTTCAGTTCCTCTTCTGCCTCATCCTGTGTGTTTTCTCGGTCTCTATCGGTGGGGACTTCCCTCTCATGCGTGGGTCCAAGGAGTCCTGGTTGGACCTTACGAGCCACCGTGATGAACCCGGAATGGGCCACCATACGATGATCAGGCCGCACACTCCTGCCTTGCACGGACCAGGTTCTGAGCAACGTCTCAAATGTTTCAATCATTCCAAACACGGCTGTGCGTTCAAGCGCCTCCACCGTTTGCATGACTTGAGGTACTGTGGGGACAAAGCTCAGATAGATCCCGCCGGATCGAAGGGCTTTCATGGCATGCGGTACGACCTGCCATGGTTCCGGCAGGTCAAGCACGACACGATCGAAAGGCATCTGGTCGTCCAGTAAATCGATGCCCTCATAGGCGTTTTTTCTGAAACAGAGCAGATTAGTCGGATTTAGAGAACGGGCGATGTTCGTCTTTGCCGTCTGTGCAAAATCTTCCCGAATCTCGTACGTCACCACCAAGCCGTCTGATCCCACTGCGCGCAATAGAGCCATGGTCAGGGCTCCTGAACCGGTTCCGGCCTCAAACACTCGAGCGCTCGGGTAGATATCGGCCCACATGGGTATAATCGCGAGATCCTTGGGATACAGGACCTGCGCCCCTCTCGGCATCTTGAGCACATACTCACCGAAAGTCGGTCGGAGCGCCACCATCTTCTTGCCACCAGACAGTGTGACGATGGACCCGTCGGGACGGCCGATCAACACATCATGTGCGATTTTCTGCCCACTGAATTGGTACGTCTCCCCTGCTTTCAACGTAAGGGCGTACTGTCGTCGTTTTTGATCGACAAGATGGATGCGTTCGCCATTGGAAAAGCGGGACATGCCGCGCATTCTAGGAGGTTCCTTTCATCGTTTGCAACCGAGCGCCCTTCCTTGATAGGGTAGCCAGTGGACCGTAAGATCCTTTCATCATTCAACATCTTACGATGCTTAAAGGTGGTCGAAAAACGAGAACTGTGCTTGGCCGTTTCCTCACAGCGGCGATTGTAGGACCGGAGTTTGTACTCTGTTTGATTCTCCCAACCAACCCTGCTCTCGCCGAGGACATCATCGTCGCAACCTATGAAGGTGTCATCAACCCCGTTGCAGCTGAATATCTTCACGACGCCATTGCGTATGCCCAGACATCGAGCGCACAGGCTCTTATCTTCAAGCTGGATACTCCCGGAGGATTGGATACCTCCATGCGCCTGATGATCAAAGATATGACCGGTTCGCCCATCCCGGTGATCGTGTTCGTCGCCCCTTCGGGAGGCCGAGCCGCCTCTGCAGGAGTCTTCATCACGATGGCGGCCCATGTTGCCGCCATGGCGCCGGGTACCAACATAGGCGCGGCACATCCAGTCGCAATGGGTGGCGGTGAGATGGATAATACGATGAAAGAGAAGGTTGAAAACGACGCGGCTGCGTACATCAAAAGCATCGCCGAACGGCATGGGCGCAATGTGTCATGGGCGGAAGATGCAGTTCGAAAGAGCGTCTCCGCGACAGAGCAAGAAGCCTTGAAGCTTAAAATCATCGACGTGATTGCCAATGACATCCCTACGCTGTTGAAACAGCTGCGAGGAAGAAAGATTGCCGTTCCTAATGGATCAATCACGTTCTCAAGCGAGACCGCAACTCTCCATGAATTCCCAATGGGAACTCGTCTGGAATTACTCAAAATCTTGAGCGATCCCAACATCGCCTATCTTCTGATGTCTATCGGAACCATTGGAATTATGGCCGAACTCTACAGCCCCGGCACCATCCTGCCCGGCATCATCGGCGCCATCAGCTTGATCTTGGCTTTCTATTCGCTTCAGTCGCTCCCCGTCAACTATGCAGGCGCCTTTCTTGTGATACTCGGCGCGGTTTTCCTCCTGCTCGAAATTTCGGTCACCAGCTATGGATTGCTCGCGCTCGGTGGATTGGCTGCGATGATGTTGGGTGGTCTGTTCCTCATCAAGAGTGACGCGCCTTTTCTGCAAATATCCCTATCCTTTTTATTGCCGACTGTCATGACGATCGGCTGCCTGATCGGAATCATTGCGTGGACGGCCGTTAAGAGCACTCGTGGCAGACCAGTCACTGGGGTTGAAGGAATGATTGGTTCGATCGGAATCGCCAGGACGGATCTCAATCCACGCGGTCAGATTATGGTCCAGGGGGAGATCTGGGAGGCGGTCAGCCAAACCCCGATTCTGCAGGGAGAGGCTGCGGAGGTGATGTCGGTCGAGGGACTGACCGTGAAGGTGGCCCCCGCTCACAAATAACCCGACCGAAGACAAGGAGCCATTTATGTCATTGCTCATGCCGTTAGCCTTACTGGTCCTCATGCTCTATGCCAGTTTTAAGCGCGTCATGGAATACGAACGGCTTGTGGTATTTGTGCTGGGCAAGTTTCAGACCGTGAAAGGGCCCCGCATTCGGTTGGTTATCCCGGTCCTCCAACAGATGGTGCGCGTCAATCTCCAAATTGTGACAATGGAAGTCCCCTCCCAAGATGTCATTACACTGGACAATATTTCCGTGAAAGTGAACGCCGTCATCTTCCTGAGGGTGGTTGACCCTCAACGGGCCGTGATTGCAGTCCAAGATTATCTGTATTCCACGTCGCAAGTCGCCCAAACCACCCTGCGCAGCGTGCTTGGCCAGAGTCAGCTCGATGACCTGTTAGCGAAGCGCGATGACATCAATGCCGAACTGCAGCGGATTATCGATCAGCAGACTGAGCCATGGGGAGTCAAAGTCGCTGCCGTGGAAGTGAAGAACGTCGATATCCCTCAAGACATGCAACGCACGATCGCCCGACAAGCTGAGGCTGAGCGGGAACGACGGGCCAAAATCATTCATGCTGAAGGTGAATTTCAAGCGGCGCAGAAACTCGCGGAAGCCGCTAATGTCATTAGTCAAAACCCCGCGGCTCTTCAGTTGCGGTATCTTCAGACACTCGCCGAGATCGCAGGTGAGAAGAACTCAACGACCATCTTCCCGATTCCGGTCGACACTCTTGCCTCATTCATGAAAGGACTGTTACCGAAGTAGTGTGGCATTTCAGCCTGATCGCTGATGCCGATCCTACATAGATGCCGCATAAGTGTGACAGCTCTTCCTTCCTTTCCTCATTAGCCTGGTCTAATCTTTCTTATTTTTTGAGCTGATCACACCCGCCGTTTCTCATCTTCAATCCAGCATCCGTTTTGCTTCGTAGACATAGTATAAGTCACGATTCGGTTGAATCTTTTCCTCTGAATATGGCTCTAATAAGGGCAGATGACGTTCAACCAGAGCAAAAGGTGACACGATGAAAGAAGGATTGCGAGTCTCTGACGAGATGGAGATACAGAAAACATTCGTCCCGGATGTCGATGCCGATGACGCCAAGGCCAGCGGCATGCTGGGAATGATCAGCCGTGAGGCTGAGGAATCCGGATCGGATGAGAAGGCTCACCCGGTCATGCGTACAAGCCACGGCGCCAGCCCGTTTCTCTTGGAAGCCTTATACTTCCGGTCGTTCGGCGATCGAGGGCTGTTGACTCGTGAAGAAGAGACCGCGATTGCCAAGCGGGTGGACCATGGGACCAGGCGCATTCGGGCTGCTCTGCGTCAAGCCATAAGAGTCTTGTTCAAATCCAAACGGACATCCGTTCTTGCAGACAACGTGAACGTACTCCAACTGATCAGACGATTGAGCGGGCTTTCCGCCACTGCGTTAGACAAAGCCGAGAAGGCCTTAAACACTGCCCTTAGCCCGTCGGACCTAGACTTGAAGCCTACACCAGCCACAGTAAAGACCCTGAAAGGGTTGCTCGAAGAAATTCGCGCAGCTAGAGTGATCTTGGAGCAAGGTAAAGATGAGCTTGTACGGTGCAATCTTCGTTTGGTGGTGGATGTTGCCAAACATTACACGGGGCGAGGATTGAGTTTGCTGGATCTCGTACAAGAAGGCAACATCGGTCTGATGAAAGCGGCCGAGCGATACCAGTATCGAAAGGGATTCAAATTCAGCACCTACGCAACATGGTGGATTCGGCAGGGCATCACTCGGGCGCTGGCGGATCAATCAAGAACGATTCGCATTCCGGTTCACCAAACCGAGGCCTCGCATCGAATCCTCCGTGTGATGCGGAGACTTGGGCAACAGTTCGGGCGGCCCGCTCGCTTAGAAGAGATTGCCCATGTACTGCGCATGAGACCGGAGCGGCTCCGCGAGACTGTACTGGCCTTTCAGGAGCCGGTGGCGTTGGAAACTCCGATCGGTGATGGAGATACGCAATTCGGGGACATGATTCCAGACCACCAGGCAGTTCCACCCGACGCTCATGTCCACCGAAGTGAACTGACCGAACAACTGGACCGTATCTTGAGCATCCTCACACCTCGCGAGCAAACCGTCATCAGGCTCCGCTTCGGAATCGGCTACGATGAAGCCAGCACCTTGGAGCAAGTCGGCCAAAGCTTGTCCGTGACACGCGAGCGTATCCGCCAAATTGAGGCAAAAGCGCTGAAGAAGTTGAAGACCCCTGAGATCAAGGAACTCTTCGCAGCCATCAAGTAACACTCTTCGATTCACGAGTTGCGAGGGTAGTCTCGATACCTTCGCAACTCGACTTTCCTCTACATGGTGAGTTATGCAACAATGTCTCCACCATGCAGAGCCAGTTCTTGCTCTACCACCGGAACCCTTGGAACTGACCGCTGGTGAGTGGTTTACCATCCTCATGAAGGGACCTGACCCTTTGAGCGTGTAATCCCATGATCGATGCGAATACCGTGACGTCTCAGTTTTTGGGCTCTTCCCACGGTCATGCGGGTGCGGTTCGTATCTTTCCAGAACCGGTCCCCTATCTCATTGCGTGGGAAATACAGTCTCGCTTGCATGAGGAACGTCTCCTCGACCTCCAACCGGATACTGTTCTGATCCTTGAACATCCACCGGTTTACACGCTCGGACGTAGGACCAGGCTGTCGCATTGGGGGGGCAGTGAATCCGCATTATGCGCGGATGGCGCAGAACTGCATCATGTCAATCGTGGAGGATCTGTGACCTTTCACAGCCCCGGACAGATTGTGGTCTACCCCGTGCTCAAGCTTGAACGACATGCAGCGGGCCCCAGGCAACTGGTCTGGTTACTGGAAGAAGTGATCATTCAGGTACTCGAGCTCTGGAACATTACCGGCTCCCGTATCGTTGGTAAACCAGGTGTGTGGATCATGACTCCTGAGCCACAGAAAATCGCATTCCTGGGCGTACGAATCGAGCACGGCGTGACCTTGCACGGGTTCGCTCTGAATGTTGATTTGGATCTGACGCCGTTCCAACGGATCCATCCCTGTGGATTTCCAGATTGCCGAGTGACATCCATGGCGGCAATACGCCAAACAGCCGTCCAAGTTGATATCGTCAAGCAAGAACTCGCTCAGACCTTCGCGACGGTGTTTGCCTTAAACTGTTCGACTGTTGCATGACCAGCCGGTGTACGAACCTGGATGGTGTTGGCGTAGAGGAGTCCTATGCGAGAACTTGATACACCGACCTTTCGTCTGGCCGTCGCGCAGTTCGATCAGGCAGCGGAAGCGATGGGACTTGACCCGAACCTCCGTGAACGGCTGAAGCTTCCACAGCGGTCTCTCGTCGTCAGCCTTCCAGTTCGGATGGATGACGGGCACGTGGAAGTTTTCACCGGCTACCGCATTCAACATGATTCATCCCGGGGTCCATCCAAGGGAGGCGTGCGTTACCATCCCGACGTGAATCTCGGTGAGGTGGCCGCTCTCGCGATGTGGATGACGTGGAAATGTGCGTTGGCCGGCTTGCCGTATGGAGGAGCGAAAGGCGGAATTACAGTAGCGCCGAAACAACTGTCTCCCGCCGAGTTACAGCGGCTGACCAGGCGATACGCCGCGGAGATTTTCCCACTGATTGGCCCGGACAAGGATGTACCGGCCCCAGACGTGGGAACCGATGCTCAGGTCATGGCATGGATGATGGACACATACAGCCAGCAAGTCGGCTACGCCGTTCCTGGAGTGGTGACCGGCAAACCGCTCTCGATCGGTGGGAGCTTGGGCCGTGAAGAAGCGACGGGACGCGGAGTCGTCTATGTGACGCAAGAGGTGCTTCGTCACCTTAAGTTGTCGATCGAAAATGCCACCGTCGCGATTCAAGGATTCGGAAATGTCGGTTCACACACCGCCCGCATCATGCAGCAACAAGGTGCACGCGTCATTGCCGTCAGCGATGTACATGGTGGAATTTACAACCCCAAGGGGTTGGATGTCATGGAATTACTTCGTCGCGATCCTAGCCGACCACTGCGTGACACCAAACTGGGGGATGCGATCACAAACGAGGAACTCCTGCGATTAGAGTGCACCGTTCTCGTACCCGCTGCCCTCTCGGAACAGATCACAAGCAAGAATGCGAATTCTTTGAGGTGCCGAATTTTGTCGGAAGGGGCGAACGGTCCGACGACCCTGGAAGCCGACCGCATCCTTGCTGACAAAGGCATCTTCGTCATCCCCGATATTCTCGCCAACTCCGGCGGCGTCATCGTCTCATACTTTGAATGGGTGCAGGACCTTCAGCGATTTTTCTGGAGCGCAACAGACATCCAGCATCGGCTGCAAGACATCATCACGTCCGCCTTTCAGCGGACACTTCATTTTTCGACCGAACACCGAGTGTCAATGCGCATGGCGGCCCTCATGAGTGGGATTGATCAAGTTGCTCAAGCACATCTCCAGCGTGGACTGTATCCCTGATCCTGCGATTCCTCCACGCCGTTTCAGCTGGATCTTCTGCTTGATGCCGGTCCCTCTGCGACCGCATCCACTAGGGTGCTGGCTTGTCACATGACGAATGGGGAAAGGAGCGCCTCATGGATCGAAGCATGATTACAATAGCGTGGGAACAGCATTGTGCCAATGGTTGGCCTCAGTTTTCGAGCCCACATCAAGGACAATTGATGACGATCGACACGGTCATTAGCGGCTGTGTGGTCTATTTCCTTGATAGTTCCGAGGGCCTTGACGACCAACGGGTTGCCATCGTGAAAGACTGCTTGGGAGATCTCGATGAACTGGCGGAAGCATTGGACAGCGAGCCCCAAGCCTACTTCTGCAGACTTCGGGAACTCGGGGCGATGTTGTTGGGCGATGAGCCCCAGTCATGATGCGAGGATACCGCGTCCACCCGGCGAGTCTCTTATCCAGCAGCGCGCTCGCGCATCCCGTTCCTTGCACGTCTAGTAGCTCTTGGCTACAATGTGTTATATGCCTATCTTGATTCTATCGATGCACCTATCCTGATCAAGTCACGAACCCTTACGAAAGAAACGCTAGATACCATGACGAAAGCGCGTATGGCAATTATTCTACTGGCGAGCATCCTAGCAGCGTTTGGCTCAGCTCATGCCGAGCTGTATGAGTTAAGCAAGAGCGATGTCATGGAACCAAAGGCCATTTCGAGCGCCGAGATTTCTCTGTTCGGCGTCAAACTCGGCGACGCGGAATCCAAAGCTGTTGAAATGCTCGTGAACGAAAAGATTTCTGGAATCAAGGCTGAGCAGGAAGCGACTTTCATCTTCCTGCTCGATCAACGAAAACCGACCGGTCCAATGGCCGGGGTGCGTATTCAGGATGGTAAGGTCGATCTCCTTTTCATTAATAACCGGTTCGCGTATAAGACCAGAGGCATCTTTCGTAACGTACTCAATGGTGAGAGTCCAGAGGACATCCGAAAGTTGTTAGGCCAAGAGGAGTATGGTGACGAAAACGTCATGGGCGCCGTCATGGCCTACGATAAACAAGGTTTCCAGGTGAATTACCTTGGCAAGGACATCAACATCGAGTTTACCGCCCCACGGTAGTCCAGCCAAGGCGAGACGCCATCAATCGGAAGCTGTGCTCAAGAATGAATTTGCCCAACAGGATGAGAGGTGAAAACAGCTATTGGACGGCGGTCGTGAGACGAAACCCGTAATCGATCAGACTTCTCGCTGTATTCCACCGTCGGTTAGAGTTCAGGATCACGATGAGCAGATCGCTACCATTTTGAGAGACTTTAGCAATCAGGCATCGGCCTGCTTTGGAGGTGAATCCGGTCTTCACTCCTTCTACGCCGGGAATCCGACCAAGTAAACGATTCGTGTTATGTAGGACTTAGGCGCGATATCCACTGACAGGTGTGATAATTTCTCGTTCCTCTTTGACGAGTTCTCGGAACACCGCGTTTCGCATCGCTACCTCACTGAGTTTCGCGAGATTTTCAGCTGTTGAATAGTGGTCGGGACCATCGAAGCCACACCCGTTGCTGAAGTGCGTGTCCGATAATCCAAGCGCTAGAGCCTTGGCGTTCATCAACGTCACAAATTGCTCTTCATCGCCTCCGACATGCTCAACAGCTGCCAGGCAGGCGTCATTGGCTGACACCATCATCATCGCCTTGAGCAAATCGCCAAGGCGAAACACTTCCCCGACCTTCAGCCGTAGGTGAGTCTTAGGAGCTCTTGCCGCATTCCTGCTCACCGTTGCCAGATCATCCAGACGCCCTTTCTCAAGAATGATCAGCGCCGACATAATCTTGGTTAGACTGGCCGGCGAGAGACGTTTCTCAGCTTCGTGCTCGAACAGGATACGGCCTGATCGCAATTCTTTCAGGAGAATACTGTGCGCCGGAATTCGTTTCCACGGGAAAGGTTGCGGAGCATAACTGACAGGATACGTAATCTGGTTTCTAGAGTGATTTTCCATCCCTGAGGCGAGGCATATTGAGGAAGCGAGGGGCGAAAGAGAGATGGTCGAAACTAGAACAAGGCAAGAGAAGACGCTTCTCCAGCTCTGCCTGTGATAATCGGGCGAAATATGGTCGCACTGTGCCACAACGACCGCCTCTTTTTAGAATATGAAGGATTCACGCACTTTATCACCTTTCCGCCCACTATCAATCACTTTATGAAAAAACCGGAGGAGGTCGGCCAGATCAATCCAAAACCCGCAATTGAGGCAACGTGCGTATATCCTCCTGTTGACGAGGGTATAGTGACGCTCCACGAGCATGAACCCTTTGCACTTGAGGCACTGCATACATTTCCTGTTCTCTCTGGCTATCGAAGGCGATTCATAATTAACGCGACACACCCAGCTAGTAATCCCCCGCCGATGAGCGTCGTACCAAAATACACGAACACGTTGGTACCTCCAGCTGGATGAGTCCCTTCCCACAAATCGCGAACCCCACCCTGCACCATTAGAACGGAGAGGGTCATCAAGGCCCCAATCATGAACCACCATGCAAAGGATCGAAGCGCCATTAGTAGTGCTCGAAAACTTAGGGCTGTTTTACCCAACGGCCACTCTAGCGAAGGCCCTCCAGGCTGTCAAGAATAGACGGTGATCGTTCGCTTCCTACTCTCTTGCCTCCGACTTCGCGACTGGTTTGAGTCCATGGTGAAGAAAAATCGAGACGCTGCCGCTTCCGTTATCGGCAATGGCTAGTCCCGGTTCTTCTAGCCCGGAGGTCGTGACACGAAATGACGAAAGAGCAAACGGACCGAACTTCGTACGGTAATTTCTCGGAGGATAATGAAAGGTGCCATCGCCTTTCCCGAACAAGATCGACAGATCATTCGACTGGATATTCACGATCGCGACATCCTCTAATCGATCGCCATTGAAATCCCGCGCCAACCCAAAATTGGGACCGGCATCAGCCCCGGAATCCTTGCCGGGTCGGAATGTCGCGTTGCCGTTGCCGAGAAACGTCGTGAAGCTATCCTGCTCTCCGTTGATGACCAGTAGATCCCGGTGATGATCGTTATTGAAGTCGGCAAAACTCACGCCAAGAGGTCGGTGGCCCGTCGAATAGTCTTTGGGATCTCGAAAGGAACCGTCACCGTTCCCGAGCCAAATGGTGACGGCATTCGACATAGGCCCGCCATTTGTCACTGCCAAGTCCAATTTCCCATCAGCATTAAGATCTGACAGGGCAACTGATGTGGGAGTGTCTCCATGTTCGTACTGAGCGCCGTGGTGAAACTCGCCGGTCCCATTCCCTAGAAAGACTTTGACCTTGTCGTTCCGTAGAGCGACGACAAGATCTGTATGATGATCGCCATTGATATCATCGGCAGCCAGTGCAATCGGTGCACGATGCACCGGATAACGTGGGCCCTGTTCAAACTTTCCATCTCCATGGCCCAGCAAAATCATGATCTCGTCCCCGCCGGAGCATGCCAGGGCCACATCGGCGTGTCGGTCTTGATTGAAATTGCTCATTACGAGAGAGCGCGGTTCCTGACAGACATGTAGCTGAACCTGATCCCTGAATGTACCGTCACCATTCCCCAACAGAATCGAGAGGGTATTACTCGCAATATTGGTGGTGACGAGATCGGTGAACGAGTCGTGATTAAGATCTTCGGTGGTAATAGTGGTGGGATTCTTGCCGACTTTGTAGCTGGCAAAATAATAAAAGGGGTCAGGTGGGTTATAGGGCTCGCTCTTGGAACAAGCCCACAGGCCGTGACCGATAAGAAGAGAGAGGAGGAAGAGAAGCAGTCTGGCCGCGTGGGATTTTCGTTCAATCAGAATATTCACAACCCTTCGATACCCAACCCTGCTGGACCAATGGGCCTATGATGATGGAATCGGAAGACCCAGTATACAGAGGCATCTTATCCCTCGCAATCTGCCGACAGGACTTCCTCGGCCTTTGAATTTCGCCTGCCACTTACGCTATGATGCGCCGTTGCTTGTAGGAGGAAGTCATGAGCAAAATTGTGAATGTCGATATTACGATGTACGGAATTGCCGAGGTGCTAACCTGGTGTCATGATCGAAACAAGGGACGTATCCCTGGCGTTGATACGCCGGGCTTCAAAAAAATGCAGGAGTTATTGGCGCAGAAGCCTCAGTCGGCCGACTATTTTACACTCGATCAGTTCTGGAAGAAAAAAGTGACGTTGCCGTTGACCGAAGACGAGGTCGCAACGATCGATCGTTGTCTCTATGACATTCCCAATTTTGACAACGAACCGCTTCCCCAAATCCGACACAAGTTTTGGCCCCAGCAGGTGGAAGCTCACTGAAGAGATTCTGGTCCGGGTTGGTTGGGGTGTTTTTGGAAAATACGTTGGAATGGGCGGGTGAATGGTTTCGAAGCGTCAGAGTGTTCCTTCACCTTTGAGGTACTTACGGAAACGATCCATGAGCTCGGCTCCCAGGGTCCCGCCTTCCGGCTTTTTTGTCATTGGATCGGCAAAGTGTCCTCGTATCTCTTGGAGACGCTTTTCCGCCTGATCGTTACCCTGCAGACGTTTGGTTTTTTGGAGGGCGGTCTCAAAGGCAGCGAACGTCAGTTCATGATATCCGAATGAACGGATACGCTTGACGGCTTTCATCATCGCCTGATTCCGAAACGTCGTCAGATGGTCGGAATCGATTTCTTTCAATCCCATCTTACGGGCTCGCCGTTCGGCTGCTTTTCTGATCCCACTACGCACGAAATCCGGAGACGTCTGAAGCCGCTTCCATGCCTCGTCGGTCCAGGCAATTCGTTCTTGGGGTGCTTCCCACAGGTCCTGCAGAACCGATGCATCGATGTGGATCAGTTTGTTGGCCCTGGCGAAATCTTCCGTATCTCGCTTCAACATATCGGTCACGAATTCCAGCGCGATGGGCGGCGATTGCTTTAACTTGTCTTGAAGCAGCGCCAGTGCATCCTCGGTCCATTCCATCGGGGGTCCGCACTCCTCGTGAAGGTCACCAAGCGCTTCCACTTTTTCAAACAACTCGACGTTCACTTCGAGATGCCCCCGTTCTTTTGCGATTTCCTCCGCAATCTGCTTGATCATCACTCGCATAAATTCGGGCACCGTTTCCAACCGTTCTTTAGCGGCGGCGGTCCATGGAAGACGACCATTGACCATCTCTTCGACAGCAGATGCCATACCGGCTTCACCGCCCATGCGTCCCATCATTTGTCCCTTAAACTGCTCGAGAGTCTCCTCGGTGATTTCCTCGTACCCCAATTCACGCGCTTTTTTTTCAGCCAAACGACGCACCATGCCGCGCAGAAATATTGGTGCACGCTCCATTCGTTTGAGCGCACCGTCTGTCCAGTTGATTTCCGTTGTATGCGTCTGCGAAGAATCTGATGTGGACATTGGTTCCTTTTCAACCGGCCGTTCGCTATTGATTGAGCAATTCCTTCAGCTCCTTGCCGGCCTTGAAAAACGGAACCCGCTTGGCCGGTACGGCAACCGTCTCTCCAGTCTTTGGATTCCGCCCTTCCTTCATTCGACGAGCGCGCAACCGAAAGCTGCCGAAGCCTCGAATCTCAGTTTTATCGCCGGTTTTCAACGAATCTCTGACACAATCGAAAATGGTGTTGACGACCACTTCTGCCTGTCGCTTCGTCAAGGTGGTGACTTGCTCAGAAACTTTTTCGATGATCTGCGCCTTGGTCATATCCACGCTCCCTTCGTCTCGAGAATCACCACACCTTCATTGATACGGCTAGAAGGCCATAAGGTATTTCAAGCTCATGCCCGGTTGCATATCCAACTTCGGAAACATCATGTGGAGTTTCGAGTCCAGAATTTCGCGAAGGGAAAAGCGGCGCCGTGGCTCGACGACCTTCGGTTCCCCCTCGATCCCTACCAGCTCCGCAGCCAATTGAATGGCATCTTCCAAGTCGCCCAGTTCGTCGACCAGCTTTGCTTCCTTGGCCTGGCGTCCTGTAAAAATTCTACCGTCGGCCAACGCTTGAGCAGCCCGAAGTTCGAGCGAACGGCCTTCGGCCACCGCTTCGATAAACTGTTTGTGGACATCATCCATCACGGCTTGCAACAAACCTCGTTCGTCCGCGCTCATCTTCCGGAGTGGTGACCCCACATCCTTATATTTCCCGCTCTTAATGACAACCCCTTCCACACCGATCTTCTGGAGTAATCCTTCCACGTTGGCCATTTCCATGATGACTCCGATGCTACCGGTCAGAGTCCCGGGGTTGGCCACGATCCGATCCGTTGCAGCCGCGATGTAATACCCTCCCGATGCGGCAACACTCCCCATCGAGGCGATCACCGCCTTGTTGTTCTTGCTTCTGATCCGTTTGACTGCATCGTAGATCTCTTGCGATGGCACGACGCCACCCCCGGGACTATCAATTCTTATGACGATGGCTTTGACAGAAGGATTCTCGCTGAATCGCTTCAGCTCTCCAATGGTCGTCTGAGAATCCAAAATGACTCCTTCGACTCGAACCAGAGCGATTCGATCGTCGCTTGACAGATCAAGATCGGGAAAAAAGAGATTGATCAGAATCAAGCCCCCCAGCCCCATCGCGAAAAGCCAAAAGATTTTCCGCAACAGATGGCGCTTACGCGGGTGTTCCGTCTGTGTCACTTCATCCGCCATTGCTCGTATCCTGCACTCTTCCTCAAACAAGCCGACTTAGCTTGGATCTTCCGATTGCGACCGTTTCCGGCTCTGTTTAGCTGCCCGGCCCAGACTCTGGTCCAGCGCGCCTTGTGCCGAGTGATAGTCATCAACCTGTTTGCGCTCCCAATCCAGTTGATGATCACGAAGACTAAGGGCTATTTTGCGTTCCTCTCGATCAACTTTGATTATCTTCGCCGTGACGTCGTCCTGCAACTTAAACTTTTCTTCCAGCTTCACGGAAGACTCAAGACCGGATTCGCTGACATGGATCAAGCCTTCCACCCCACCCTCCAATTCGATGAAGATTCCAAAATCGGCGACTTTCGATACCTTGCCGGTCACTGAATCGCCGACGTGATACCGCGCAGGAATCGCCTCATCCCAGGGATCACGCGCCAACTGTTTGTACCCCAACGAGAGACGCTCTTTCTCTTTGTCGATGCGCAACACGACAGCTTCCACTTTTTGCCCTTTTTTGAACA
This sequence comes from Nitrospira sp., assembly GCA_025934915.1. Lineage (GTDB taxonomy): Bacteria > Nitrospirota > Nitrospiria > Nitrospirales > Nitrospiraceae > Nitrospira_D. The sequence continues at coordinate 12,211 of JAICWG010000025.1, read as the reverse complement.
ACTCAGAGGGATGCTTGATATGCTTCGTCCAAGACATGTCCGAAATATGGATGAGTCCGTCGATTCCCTCTTCAAGTCCGACAAAGGCACCGAAATCGGTCAGACTCTTCACCTTTCCTTCGATATGGGTTCCGATCGGATACTTGCCCTCGATCATATCCCAAGGGTTGGGCGCCGTCTGTTTCATGCCCAATGAGATCTTGCGGCTCGCGGGGTCGACGTTGAGCACCGCGGCTTCCACTTGATCTCCGACCGCCACGACTCTCGATGGATGTCGGACTTCGTGCGTCCATGACATCTCCGACACATGCACCAATCCCTCAACTCCCGGCTCAAGTTCCACGAACGCTCCATAATCGGTCAGGCTGACCACACGACCACGAACCCTGGTACCGATGGGATACTTGCCGGCGACATTCGTCCAGGGATCCGCACTCTTCTGCTTGAGTCCCAGAGAAATACGACCTGTTTCACGATCGTATTTCAACACCGTGACTTCAACCTTGTCTCCCACCATAAACAGTTCCGATGGATGTCCAACTCGACCCCAGGACATGTCGGTAATGTGCAGCAACCCATCAATACCGCCGAGGTCGATGAACGACCCGTAATCGGTGATGTTCTTGACGGTGCCCTGAATGAGCTGACCTTCTTTGAGATTGGCCAGCGTCGTCTGCCGTTTTTTATCCCTGGTTTCTTCCAACAGCACGCGACGCGACACGACCACATTGCCTCGCCTATGGTTGATTTTGATGATCTTGAGGGGGAAAGTCTTTCCAACAAGCCCATCCAGATCACGCACCGGATGGAGGTCAATCTGCGAACCTGGCAAGAATGCTTTAACGCCGATATCGACCATCATACCGCCCTTGATGCGTGAGACAATCTTGCCTTCGATACTCTTCTCTTCTTTGTAGAGCTTTTCGAGTTCTTCCCAAATCTTCATCTTGTCCGCTTTTTCCTTGGAAAGAACGAGATTGCCGTCTGCATCTTCACATTCTTCGATATACACTTGGAGTCGGTCGCCGATCTTGATGCTATGAAGTTCCTCGGAAGAGAACTGATCGCTCGGGATCATGCCCTCTGATTTGTATCCGATATCAACGACGACCTTGTCTTTGGTCAGAGCCACTACACGGCCTTCTGTAATCGTGCCCTCTTCCAGATTACGGAAGGTTTCTTCGTACAATGCCGCCAATGCATTGCGGTCTAACTGAGCGTCACTGCTGTTGGATACCGTACTCATATGAACGTCCTACTCTTCCGACTCTCGTCGGGTGCTGATGGTGAAGTCGCCGGGCTCACTCAGCATTGTGAGTATCGGCGGTCGGCCTGTTCGGTGTTTCCGGAGCCCGGTCATTTCTTCCATTTGGAACGGGGACTTGACCTAAGGCTGCAATATGCTCAATCACCGTGCGGCTGACCTGTTGATAGAAGTGTTTCGTTTCCGCCCTCTCTTTTTGTTTCCCCGTTTCGAACTGAATAGGATCCCCGAATCGTACCGTGATCTGACGCAACCGAGGCCAGCGTGCCCCCGTGGGGAGCACATCGAAGGTCCCCTTCAGATATGCTGGAACGACCGGACATCCCGTCTGCGATACAATCACTCCAATACCAGCCTTCGGAGGCCGAAGGTGGCCATCGTGGCTGCGTCCGCCTTCCGGAAAAATGACCACCGCGTTACCTGCTCGAATCAGGTTGATCGCTTTTCCAAACGCCTCTCGGTCTAGGCGTCCCAACCTCACCGGTATCCAGCCCAACGTCTGCAAAATTCCGTTCAATACTGGAATCGGAAACAAGTCATTCCGTCCCAAGTACCAGGCCCTTCGACGTATCCCACAGCCGAGCAAGGGAATATCGAGATAGCTGGCATGGTTTGCGGCGATCAGCACCCCCCCGGTCTGAGGAACCCGACCTTCTACGCGATACCGAAAGCAAACCCATCCACCGATTCGCACCAAAACCCACAAAATTCCATAGACTACCCCGCTCACGACCCGGTCGACACAACCACAATCATCTGCTCCACCACTTGGTCAGGGCTGAGTGCAGAGGTATCGATGAGTCGCACGTCACCCGCTGGAACCAATGGGTCGACCGAACGGGTCCGATCACGCCGATCCCGGTCCGACAGATCCCGGAACGTCGTTTCAACCGTCCCACTACGGCCCGCAGCGACCAGCTCACTGTGCCGCCGTGCAACTCGTACATCTGCGTCCGCCTCCAAAAAGAATTTGAATGGTGCCGCTGGAAAGACCTTGGTGCCGATGTCCCGTCCCTCTGCGACGACCGAACCCCTCTGGCCGATCTGACGTTGGATCGGCAACAGCCATTCGCGGACTGCCGGAATAGCGGACACGACGGAGGCTGCTGCGGTAACTTCTGGTGTACGAAGTTCTCCGGTAACGTCGATGCCATCGACCAAGACCTGCATCATGCCATGATGAAACTGCATATGAATCGAGGTAGTCGACAATAATGTGACCACTTGCTCATGATCGGTCGGACGTATACTCGATTGCAAGACTTTCCATGCGATGGCTCGGTACAGTGCTCCTGTATCCAGATAAAGGTAACCAAGACGAGCCGCTAGTAATTTGGCTACTGTGCTCTTGCCGACTCCGGCCGGTCCGTCAATCGCAATAATCACTCATCGCCTCTCAATTTCGAACTGTCCCATCCGACACACCGCTTTCACACAGGCTTCGCCAACAGATCGACGAGTGCCTTCTCAAAATTGGGAAATGACGTATCCACGCAACTCGTGTCGGCAATCGTCATACTCTCTTCCGCTGTAAGGCCACCAATGGCGAGAGACATGGCCACACGATGATCTCCATGGCTCTCGGCCTTGACTGCAGCTTTCAGCCGGCCGTTTCCCCCCCCGCGACCTAATCCGTGGATGATCATCCCGTCCGGACGTTCCTCGACCAGAGCCCCCATCGTCTTCAACTCGCGGCTCATGGTGGCAATCCGATCACTTTCTTTGACCCGAAGTTCCTCTGCTCCGACAATCACGGTGTCTCCATCCGCCACAGCCGCAGCCACGCACAGCACGGGAAATTCATCGATCGTTTTGGGAATGAGGTCATGGCCTATCGTGACGCCCTTCAGTGGGGCAGACTTCACACGAAGATCTCCGACCGGTTCGCCGGTCGCTTCTCGCAGACCCAGAACCTGAATTTCGGCTCCCATCTTTCTCATGACCTCGATGAGGCCGATTCTGGTCGGATTCATGCCGACATTGTGAATGGTGATATCGGATCCCTGTACAATCGTCGCTCCGACGATGAAAAATGCGGCGGCGGAGAAATCGCCCGGAATGGTCACATCAACGCCTCGCCATCCAACAGACGGTCGCCCTTGTAAGACTAGGGCACCTTCTTCATTCGTGAGCGGGATTCCAAAGAAGTGAAACATCCGCTCGGTATGATCTCGTGACAGGCTCGGCTCCTTATAACGAGTCTTCCCTTGAGCAAATAGACCGGCAAGAAGCACCGACGACTTAACCTGTGCGCTGGCCACGGACGACGTGTACTCGATACCATGTAGACCAGCTCCTGTAATCGCCAAGGGAGCCAGTTCTCCACCCCTGCGACCTCCGATGACCGCACCCATTTCGCGCAGCGGCTTGACGACCCGTCCCATAGGGCGCCGCCTGATCGATTCGTCGCCCGTGAGCACCGAGAAAAAATCTTGTCCGGCCAAGAGGCCCGTGAGCAGACGGATGCCGGTTCCGGAATTGCCGCAATCGATCGGAGCGCTTGGTTCGGATAATCCCCAAAACCCCTTCCCGCAGACGGTTAATTCGGTTGGAGTCTGCGTAATGGGAATTCCCAGCCCCTGAAAAGCCCTCATCGTGTTCAGGCAATCCTCTCCCTGGCAGTAGCTCGCTATCGTGCTCGTTCCTTCCGCTAGTGCGGTGAGGATGATCGCCCGATGGGTGAGAGACTTGTCGCCGGGAACTGTGGTCGTTCCCCTGAGTGGCCGGCCTGGGGTAATGGTCAACGATGTCATGAGTTGCTTGGGGCCGAACGATTCAGTTTTTCACGCTCGCCTTTGGCACGTTCGAGCAACTTCTCGATTCCGGCTGCATCCCCAGCCTTGATCAATTGCTTCAATTCGTCCAAGGCTCGTGTATACCTGTCGATATAGGACACCACATTATCTCGATTCCACAAGAAAATGTCTCGCCACATTTCTGGAGAACTCGCGGCAATCCTGGTCGTATCCCGCAACCCTCCTCCAGAGTGGCCGGCAAGATCCAATAAAGGTACCTGCTGATCGCGAAGCTCGGCCAAGGCATTCATGAGCGCAAAGGCGACGACATGGGGCAAGTGACTGACTGCGCCCAGGATTTGGTCGTGCAGATGGGGATCCATCGTTAAAACAATCGACCCGGCCTCTTCCCACAGTTGCCTAATCCGATCAAGCGCGGTCGGATCCGTTTGTTTTGTCGGCGTCAGAATACAGCGTGCGCCCCTGAACAATTGATCCGACCCGGCCGCGACTCCCGTCTTTTCCTTCCCCGCGATGGGATGGGCTCCCACAAAGTGCACGCCTGCCGGCATAGTCGCTTCTGACCGTTCGACCAACGTTCCTTTCACACTGCCTACATCACTGACGATCGCGCCGGGAGCCAGACAATGGACCCAGTCATGGAGGTGTCGTTCATAGGTATCAACAGGCGTCGCAAGGACCACCAAATCCGCCCCTCGCACACCCTCTTGAGGATCTACCACGTATCGATCGATCGCACCCAAAGCGATCGCCGTCTTGAGATTCTCGACACGACGGCCGACGCCGACCACATGATCGGCCAATGCCTTTCGCCGAAGGATCATGCCGAGAGACCCGCCGATCAGCCCCACCCCAATAACCGCAACTTGCTTAAAATGAACCGCCATCGTGCCTTTACAGCTCTCGCCCAACGGCCTTCGCAATATTCCTGAGGTCGCTCATCAGGGCTTTGAACTTGGAAGGTTTAATGGACTCTTCACCGTCACACAGAGCGCATTCAGGGTTCGAATGGACTTCGATGAGCAGGCCGTCGGCACCGGCTGCCACTGCAGCTTTCGACATCGGAGCGACAAGATCCCACTTCCCGGTGGCATGGCTGGGGTCTACAATAACCGGCAGATGTGAAAGCTCTTTCAACGTGGGAATGGCCGCGAGATCCAGCGTGTTGCGATATTGCGTTTCGAACGTGCGAATGCCCCGTTCGCACAGCATGACGTTCTGGTTTCCTCGTGACATGATGTACTCAGCTGACAGAAGAAACTCTTTGATCGTTGCCGACAGGCCTCGTTTCAAGAGCACCGGTTTGTCGTACGCGCCGACCTCCTTCAGGAGCTCGAAATTCTGCATGTTCCGCGCGCCGATCTGAATGATGTCCGCCTTCTCAAGAAAGAGTTCAATGTCTCTGGTGTCCAAGATCTCACTCACGACCGGTAGCCCGGTTTGTTTTTTTGCTTCAAGCAAGTAATCAAGTCCTTCACGACCCAACCCTTGAAAGGAATAAGGCGACGTTCTCGGCTTATAGGCCCCACCACGAAGAACCGAAGCTCCGGCGGCCTTCACCTCGTGAGCGATCCCCACCGTGAGCTCAAGCCGTTCGACCGCACAGGGTCCGGCCATGATAGTCAACTTTTTGGCACCGATTTTTGCGCCGCCGACGTTGATGATGGTCGCTTCCTTCTTAAACTCACGACTGACCAGTTTCCAGGGCGCAAGGATCGGCAGGACACTTTCCACACCAGGAAGCGCCGTCAAGGGCTGATTGTGCAAGATTCGGTCATCTCCGATGACGCCGATAATCGTGCGCTCCTGACCGGTGGATATCTGCGATTTCAAGCCCAGATCCCTCAGTCGGTCTATAATATGGTCCACTTCACTCTCCGACGCTTCCGGCTTCAACACGATGATCATAATTCCCTCACTATTTCTTCCCTTCCCCCTTCCAACACCTTCTTGAGGGCCAGGAGGAAGGCCGCATTTTCGTCGGGCTGACCGATGGTGACACGAAGCATGGTTCCGTCGATATGCCGCACAATAATCCCCTCTCGCAGCAACGCTTCGAACACCAGTCGCCCATTCCGTTTCGCATCAAAATAGAGAAAATTCGTCTCGCTCGGGATCGAGGTCACATCCAACGCACGCAACCCCCCTTCCATCTGCTCCATCCCTGCCGCGTTAACCGTCCGACTCTTGGCCACATGTTCATCATCTCCTAATGCAGCCATCGCGGCTTTCTGGGCAAGACTGTTGGCATTGAACGGAGGCCGAACTCTATTTAAGTAGTCGATGATCTCCACTGTGCTGATGCCGTACCCGATTCGCAATCCTGCCAGCCCATAGATCTTTGAAAATGTCCTTAAAACGATCGCGTTCCGCCCCTGTTTCACATAGGCCATCGCATCGGGAAATTGAGGATTGCGGACATACTCAAAGTACGCTTCATCAAACACGACGATGATATCTTCAGGCACTTTGGCCATGAGTCGATCGACGTCCTCCGCCGATACCATTGTCCCTGTAGGATTATTGGGATTGCACAGGAAGAGCAATCTGGTTCGAGGCGTAACGGCACGTACCATTGACTTGGGGTCGTGTGTCCAGTTGACGAGTGGTACGATCACCGGCTTGCCGTGGACGGCAGTAACCTCCATCTTATAGATGACGAACGTGTGATCAGCCATGATGGCTTCATCACCAGGGGTCAAGAACGTCCTGGCCAACAGGCCTAGGATTTCATCAGACCCGTTACCTAGAATGACTTGCTCTCTTGCCACTTTCCAACGATCGGCAATCGCCTGTCGAAGTCGATAGGCACCCCCGTCCGGATATCGATGCAGCATATCCTGCGCATCACTCAACGCTGCCACCGCTTTCGGTGAAGGCCCAAGTGGGTTTTCGTTGGAGGCAAGCTTGATCACGCGGGTGAGCCCAAGCTCCCGCTGTAGTTCATCGATCGGTTTACCGGGAACGTACGGACTGAGCGAGAGGATATCTGGATGAACCTGTAGTGCCATGATCAGCTATGGATTGGGTAGGAGCCCAAAATCTTCATGAAGAGGCAGCGTCCCTTGACTTCTTCCACCGCTCGATTGACCCGCTCCTCATTGATATGGCCCTCGACATCCACGAAAAAAATGTATTCCCATGCCTTTCGCTGGGAAGGGCGGGATTCGATCTTGGTCATGTTGATCCCGTGAGAGGCAAAGGGACGAAGCAGGTCATACAGCGCGCCGACTTTATCCTTCACCGACAACATCAACGACGTTTTATCTTTCCCTGTGCGCTCCGACGGCTTCTGCGACAGAATCAGGAAACGCGTAAAATTGTTGAGATTATCTTCGATGCGGGCCTTAATTACTTTGAGCCCGTACAGTTGGCCGGCCACTTCCGACGCAATCGCAGCCGAGGGTGGTTCATCGATGCACAGTTCGGCGGCACGAGCAGTGCTGGCTACCTCAACTGCGGGGATATGCGGAAGATTGGCCTCTAGCCAGTTCCGGCATTGCGCAAGAGCATGAGGATGGGAATAAATCTTCTTCACGTCCTCGATAAGTCCCGATTTCGATAGAAGATGGTGTGAGACCTCTTGAAGAATCTCTCCATAGATCAGCAAGTTGGAATCGATAAACATGTCGAGGGTGTAATTCACGACACCCTCCGTAGTGTTTTCAATCGGTACCACCCCGAAATTGGCTCGGCCTCGTTCAACTTCGCTGAATACCTCTTTGATACTGTGAACAGGCGCATACTGGACGGACGACCCGAATTTCTGCATGCAGGCCATGTGGGTAAAAGTGGCCCGCGGCCCAAGATACGCTACCTTCTGAGGAGATTCGAGCGACAAGGAAGCCGACATGATTTCTCGATAAACCGATCGGACGGCCTCGCCAGGGAAAGGGCCTGTGTTAAGTTTCGTGAGCCGTTCGATGATCTCAGCCTCCCGACCTGCGGTATGGAGGTTGGCATCAGCGTTCTTTTCTTTCTTGAGTTTCCCGATTTCGACGACGCTTTTCGAGCGCTCATTGAGCAGTCGGATAATTTCGTCATCGATCCTATCGATTTCCTTACGATATTCCGACATGCCTTTGGACATACTAAGTCTCGCCTCTGACATCCATTGTGGGAGGGACTTGCTCATCCCCGTAGAGCAACGGGGATCCTAGAGGCAAGTGGTGAATTTTACAGGAACGATTGAATCTATTGCAAGGATAGCGCTGAGTATCAGGAGTCTTGAAGAGAGTTGGAACGCACAGGGCTTATATCAGTAAGGGAGAAGGTCGTTTAAAGTGATCATACGCCAAACGAGTCGCCTGTCGACCACGACCGGTACGATCCAGAAAACCGGCTTGGATCAGATAGGGCTCATACACATCCTCGATTGTGCCCTTGTCTTCCTGAACTGCGGCGGCCAAGGACTCCACCCCAACCGGTCCCCCATTGAATTTCTCGATAATGGTGATCAGGATTTTACGGTCCATCTCGTCGAAGCCTGCTTCATCGATCCCTACCCAGGCTAATCCCTCCTTAGCCACCTGTTCAGTGATATGCCCACCAGCCTTAATTTGGGCATAGTCCCTGATCCGTCTAACCAGCCGGTTGGCTATCCGCGGTGTTCCACGAGTTCGGCGCGAGATTTCCGCGGCACCCGCCCGATCAATCCCAATACCTAAGACTCCCGCCGAGCGCATCACAATCGCCTCCAGTTCGGACGCCCCATAGAACTCCAGCCGATAGACTAAGCCGAATCGGTCCCGCAGCGGGGACGTCAGAGAACCGGCCCTGGTCGTGGCCCCCACAAGCGTGAAAGAAGGCAAATCAAGCTTGACGGTTTTCGTGGCAGGCCCCTGTCCAATCACCAGATCCAGCTGAAAATCCTCCATGGCTGGATACAGCGCTTCCTCAACGGACGCGGGCAAGCGATGAATCTCGTCGATAAAGAGCACATCATGTTCTTGAAGATTGGTCAGAATCGCCGCCAAGTCGCCGGCATGGGCTAAGACCAGCCCCGATGTCGACCGCAATGCCGCGCCCATTTCCCTCGCGATAATGTGGGCGATGGTCGTTTTCCCGAGACCGGGCGGTCCGTAGAAAATGGCATGGTCCAGCGCCTCTTCCCGCTGCTTGGCGGCTTCGATACAAATTCGAAGCGATTCCTTCATTTTGTCTTGGCCGACGTACTCATCGAGCGTCTGCGGTCGAAGCACATTCTCCTGACCCCGCTCTTCGTCCGTGGCGCGATTGGTCACGAATCGTTCCATCATGGCGCGGCACCCATGTTTACTTACGCTCCGGCATCTGTTGATACTTCGGGGGAGACGGCAGAGTCCCTTGGCCAGGCTGGGCCGTACTACCGCAATCAGGAGGACATTTTTTATATCCCTGAGTCGAGTCAGGAAAATTGTCCTCCATTTTCTTCAATTGGCATTGTGTCAGCCGGCCACCGTCTTTGTTCCCGCACCGAGCAGGGACTGAGGAACTTCCGATTTCGGCATAGCCGTCGGGACAGGATCCGCACACGGCCAGCATGTTTACCCCCAGCGGCACGCATTGCACGAGAGTCGGGTCGTCGTCTTTGCAAATTTCCCGAGACTGGGTGACGCCAGTCGTCGCATAGCCATCCGGACACGTTCCGCAAGTCATTCTGATACTTTTCGGCTCCGTGGCCTCTTGCGCGATACTCCGAGAGGGGAACGCAACCACGAGAACGGCCCCGATAGAGATGCTGTACACGAGCATCTTGCCGATGTTCCTGACGTCGAGCGGCATAGGCTTACCCCCTTGCAAGTTCCTTGAGCCCTTTACGGATGAGCTCTTTCAGCGCCAAGGATCCGGTCGCAGCCTTTATCACCCGCTTCAAGGCTTCCTTGGCGTCCTGAGGACGATAGCCCAAGTTTACCAGAGCGGAGAGCGCATCCTCATAAGGACCGTCCAGCTCAGATGCATCAGCGGCAGTGGTTGGGGGATGAATACCATGGATCTTGTCCACCTTGTCCTTCAGTTCAAGTGCAATACGCCCCGCCGATTTCTTCCCGATCCCAGGAACGGTGGCAAGCTTTTCGACATCCTCAGATTGGATCGCCTGAACGAGATCCGTAACCGGTAGGCTCGACAGCACACTGAGGGCGAGCTTCGGGCCGATGCCCGACACGCTGGTCAGCAACAAAAACGATTCCTTCTCGTTTTGCGAGAGAAATCCGAAGAGCTGAATGGCATCTTCACGGAGATGCGTATGAATATTCAGCGCGGTAACTTCGTCGAGATTCGGCAGGGCGTAATAGGTGCTGAGTGGAATATGAACTTCGTACCCGACCCCCTGCACATCAAGCGTGAGATGAGTGGGTGCCTTGAATGCCAACCGCCCCGTGAGAAAGGCGATCATGTCGTTTCGTTATCCGAGGGCAAGAGCCATGGTGGTGAGCTGATGATTATCCCGCCGCAGCCGCGGCGACTTTTTCCATCACGTCATCCGGGATATCGAAGTTTGCGTGGACCTTCTGGACGTCATCATGTTCGTCCAAGACTTCCATCAATTTCAGCATTTGCTCGGCAGACTTCTCTTCCAGCCTGATGGTATTCTGAGGCAGGTATGTAATTTCCGCAAGCGTCGTTTCGATCTTGGCGTCGACCAACGCTTTCTTCACCGCTTCAAAATCGTGAGGACTGGTGAGCACCTCATAACTCTTCTCACCGACCTTCACGTCTTCCGCTCCGGCGTCGAGAGCCAACGAAAGAATCGTATCCTCATCAACCTTCCCCTTCTCAATCGCGACGAGCCCCTTCTTATGGAACTGCCAGGCGACGGCGCCCGCTTCCGACATATTGCCGTGATTTTTCGTGAGGAGACTACGAATCTCCGCAACTGTCCGGTTCCGGTTGTCGCTGGTAATCTCCAGAAGAAGTGCAGTCCCTCCAGGGCCATAGCCTTCTAAAGGAAACTCCTCGTAGGTCACACCAGGCAGTTCCCCCGTCCCTCGCTGGACGGCTTTCTTCATGGTGTCGCCAGGCATATTGGCTTCCTTGGCCTTGGCAATCGCTAGACGCAGCCGAGGATTCCCGTCGGGGTCACCACCAGATCGAGCGGCAATGGTGAGCTCCCGGATGATTCGCGTGAAGATCTTCCCACGCTTCGCGTCCTGGGCTCCTTTGTGCCGTTTGATCGTGGCCCAGTGGCTATGTCCACCCATATGTGTCCTCCTCTATCCGGCCTGATCTTCAAGGCAGGTTAGAGATGTGTCCGACAACTGTACTGACCGTGATTGACTAGACCTAGCATAGGCTTCAGAAGCGTGTCAAACTCCATCCTGATCCTCCACGCGCTCTATTCGGAATACACGAGAAGTAGAAGGCCAAAGAGGATCACGGATCCGGCCCAAGCGATTTCCCATCGTTTCACCGCGTACTGCGATGCCCCTGGCAGCCAGGAAGCCAGCCCCTTTGATAAGGCCGCACCAACACCCACACTTCCTAACAACGCATGGTGAAACTCAATCCTGGCATTGGCAGGATGATTCCCATGTGAATGGACGAACAGCAAGAATCCTCCGACCAGAGTCAACACGACCAATGGAGCCGCCCAGACCGGGTGCCGAGCCCGGCCGATTCGACGAAGCGTCTCACAGAAAGCTATGACGACCGCCAAGCACCCCATAGAACTTATGTTCGACGATTTCGCGGTCTTGGCCGAAAAATGTGTCGACTAAGCCAAGTGAGCCGATCGGCCAGGCATCGTGGTCGCTCCAGACCAGCAAAAAACCCCCAACGACAGCGAGGGCACCAGGCAGAACGAAGCGAGTCCAGAACGGCAGCGGGAGCCGTAGCGCATAGCCTAACTCGGCAAGCCCAAAGAGCCCATCACAGAGGCCGGCGAAGTGATGATTGAACTCCGAATAGGCAATCCCTTCTGTTGATCCTTCCCAACCTCTACCGACGTGTCCACCTTGATAATCACTTGTCAGACCTGCTTCGCCTGAGACAGCTTGATGGCCTAAGTGTGATTGTGCGTGCGCGTCTGAAATCCAGGTGAGCGGAACAATGACGAACAGGAGGACGGCCACTAGGGTCCAAACTCAATTATTGAGTTGACAAGCCGTTGATGAGTCAATGGTTGTGCCAACGAGGGAGGCGTTGCATGACCATGCAGAAAGCACAATCGAACAAACGGTTCTGGCTGGACGACCTGCACTGGTCGGTTCTT
>JAICWG010000221.1 GCA_025934915.1 Nitrospira sp. | reverse complement strand
GCAGATGGGATGACCGACCGATCGGTGCCCCGAGGGCACCTGTGTGCGGAAGAATTTCGGCGCGCAGCTGAAAATATTGAAGAGGAAAACCCGGACAGATCATGGGCTCCATCAACCGGACAAGTTAACTTGCTATCTACAGGGAGTTTTCTGCATGATACCCTGAACGGGGTCTCGCAGTTCTCGGTATATTCATGCTTCGTGCGATCGATGCGTGAGCCGCAAAACCAGATGTCGACGTTCTCGATTACCTGATGGGAAAGACTGGTCTCGTCTATCATTCCGCCTATCTTGAGCATGACATGGGACCAGGGCATCCGGAGTCCCCCAATCGACTGCGCGCGATCATGCAGCAGCTTGAACGGAGCGGTACGATGGCCCGCATGACCAAGATCGAAGCGCGCAAGGCGGAAGATGAATGGCTGACGCAGATTCATTCGCCGAACTATGTGCTGTCGCTGAACCGGCACGCGCCCACGAGCGGCCGCGTCTCGCTCGATGCCGATACCGCGATGTCGCCCGGCTCATTGAACGCTGCGTACTTGGCGGCAGGAGGCGCATTGGCGGCGGTCGATGCCATCATGGCCCAGCAAGTGGCTCATGTGTTCTGTGCCGTCCGGCCTCCAGGTCACCATGCCGAAGCGGGGCGTGCGATGGGTTTCTGCCTCTTGAATAACGTCGCCATCGCTGCGCGCTATGTCCAAAAGAAATATGGAGTCACCAGAGTGTTGATCGTCGATTGGGATGTCCATCATGGAAATGGGACGCAGCACAGTTTCGAGGATGATCCCTCCGTGCTCTTTTTCAGCACACATCAGTATCCATACTATCCCGGCACGGGCCGAGGCACCGAACGAGGCAAGGGAGCGGGAGCAGGATTGACAGTCAACGTCCCGATGGAGGCGGGGGAGGGCGACGAGGCGTACCACGCGATCTTCCTCAAATCGCTTGTTCCGGCAGCTGACGCGTTCAAGCCGGAGTTCGTCATTATTTCCGCGGGATTCGATGCACACAAAGATGACCCGTTGGCCGGCATGGGTTTGACAGAAGCAGGATACGCCGATCTGACGGAAATCGTGGCCGGTATCGCCAAGCGTCATGCGAAAGGCCGCATCCTGTCTTCTCTCGAAGGCGGGTATGACCTGACGGCGTTGGCGCATTCAGTGGATGCGCACATCAACGCATTATTAAATGCTTGAATCACGCTATCGCGAACTGTAAAGAAAGAAGACATCATGAAGCATCCGTTATTGATCGACACCGAAACGCTTCAGCAGCACTTAGGCCGTCCTGATCTTGTTGTCATCGATGTCCGCGGCAAGGCGGCGTACGAATTCGGCGGACATATCCCTGGAGCCGCGCATTCGACGTGGCATGAGTACAGTGATCCCAATGCCGTGCCGAAGGGATTGCTCAACCCGGATCTCGACCAGATCGAACAGACCCTGAGTCGGCTCGGGATGAATCAAGACAGCGACGTCGTGATCTACTCCAATCCGTTCGACAATTGGGGCGATGAAGGACGGATGTTTTGGATGCTGGAATATCTGGGTCACAAGCGTCTGCGTATTTTGGACGGTGGGTGGGTGAAATGGACGGCCGAAAAGCGCCCGTTTGAGCATGGGCCGGTCGCTCCAAGGATGGGAAATTTCAAAGCTCAACCGGTGCGGACTCTGATCGCGTTGAAGGACGACCTGAAAGGCCTCGTCAGGGGGCCGCATCCCCAGACGGCTATTTTGGATGCTCGCAGCGTTGAAGAATATCTTGGGAAAGAGGTGTCCGGTCTCCCACGGTCCGGTCACATCCCTTCAGCCATACACGTGGCGTGGAATGGCTTCTTGAATAAGGATGCGACCGTTAAGGATCTCTCCGTGATCAAGGAGATGTTGGACGCAAAGGGGGTACGGAGCGGGCAGGAAGTCATTTGCTACTGTACCGGCGGTGTTCGATCGGCGTGGCTCTATTTCATCCTCAAGCTTGTTGAGTACCCGAAGGTCAGCAACTACCCCGGATCGTGGTGGGAATGGAGTCGAGACTTCGCCTGTCCAGGCGAAAAAGATGTTCACGCGCTCCAGAAAATACTCGGGTTTGACCCAGCCGCCAAACCTTCTTGACAGTCTGAGTAGCGCTGTGTAATGGTGAATTCACGATCGATTGTTCTCGTGAGCAGCGAATTTCAACCATAGAGGAGGCAACGATGACGATCACGATGCGTCGAAGTGCTTTGATGATGGCTGCAATTGGAGCGCTCGTTGGCATGCCGATGTTAAGTGGGATGGCGCTTGCGGGCGACAAACACGTGGCTGAAGCGGTCGAGCACGCGAAGGGCGCCGCATCACACGGCAAAGAAGGACATGCGGATGCTTGTGTTGAACACGCGAGTGAAGCGCTCAAGCATGCGACGGCTGCCGGAGTGAAAAACCCGCATTTGGCCGAAGGTATAAAACACCTTACGGAAGCCGTGAAACATGGCAAGGCCGGACATGCCGATGCTTGTACCGAACATGCCGAAGGGGCGGCCACGCATCTGGCTGAAGTGAAGTAGTCGACGAGAAGCAGCCACGGTTGCTGCAAGATGCCTTTGTTGAAGCGGGCAGGGACACAATCCCTGCCCGCTTTTGTATGAAGGGAGTGTGCGTGCGAGTCGGGTTTTACCAATTCGATCCTCAGTTCGGCGAAGTGACGAAGAATCTGGATGTCGTCACGGCCAAGCTGGAACAGACGAACGCGGATCTCATCGTGTTGCCGGAGTTGTTCGCGTCCGGCTATCAGTTCCTCTCACGGGAGGAAGCGCAACAACTCGCTGAGCCGGTTCCAGACAGTCCGACGGTACGTCGTCTGATCGACATCGCAAGACACCGCAAGATGCATCTCGTGGCAGGACTCCCTGAACGATCCGGGGGCCGTTGTTACAATTCCGCCGTGATGGTGGGCCCGTCGGGTTTTCTCGGGTGCTATCGGAAGACCCATCTCTTTTACGAAGAGACCCAATGCTTCACTCCCGGTGATTCAGGATTCCTCGTGTGGGATATCGGATCAGCGAAGATCGGTATCATGATTTGTTTCGATTGGTACTATCCGGAGGCCGCGAGGACCTTAGCGGTGCAAGGGGCCGACATCATTTGTCATCCATCCAACCTGGTCTTGCCGAACTGCCCGGATTCTATGCCGGTCCGGTGCCTCGAAAATCATGTATTCGCCGTGACGTGCAACCGCATCGGCAGCGAAGCACGAGGTGGCAAAGAGCGGCTGACCTATATCGGCCAGAGCGAAGTGGTCACACCCAAAGGGATCATTCAGCATCGGGCGTCTCGTGACCAAGAAGAGCTGACCATCGTTGAGATTGATCCGGCGCAAGCCCGCAACAAAAGCTTGAATCGCTACAATGATCTGCTTCGCGACCGCCGCACGTCGCTGTACAAGATGTAACCCCGAGTTTCACACCCTGTTGAGAGAAGCCCGGTGCTTGCGCAAGTTGCGTGAGCAGAGTAGGATTTCGTTCATGAACACGGAACTCCATAAAGGAATTTTTCTGATCGCTGTGCCGAGCCTGCGTGACCCGAACTTTCGCCAGGCCGTCGTGTTGTTGTGCGAACATGGGCCGGAAGGAGCGCTCGGCGTCATCGTGAATCGTCCGACGGCCATGTCCATTTCTGAAGCTCTGCCCCAAGTTCCGGTGATCGAGGGATCGAGTCATGTGCTCTATGCTGGTGGGCCGGTGCAGACAAATCAAGTGATGTTGCTCTATCGAGGCGATCAGTTTCCGGACAATGCGCACCACGTGTTCGACGGCGTCTGTCTTGGCGGGGACGTCGGCATGGTCGAACGCATTCTCACCGGTGTCGGGACGACAGAATCCTTCCGCGCCTATCTTGGGTATTCGGGATGGGGACCGGGACAGCTGGAAAACGAGATGAAGACCGGATCGTGGGTCACGTTGCCTGCGGACCCGCAGGCGGTGTTTGAAAAAGATCCGACGCGTATCTGGGGGGATATCCTCCTCAAGCTGGGTGACGCCTATCAGCCGTACGCCGACATGCCCTTCGATCCATCCTGCAACTGAACGCTCTGGACCCGTTTCTGCGGAAGGATTCGTCACATCATCATTGAAGCTTGCCGCGCCGGATGCTAGGGTTCATGCCCGATGCAATCCTTACTTCCCCTCTGCCCATTCCGTCTCCGCGAAGGTATATTGGTCATCGCTGCCATAGTGTCGTCACTCATATCCGGCTGTGGCGTCGGTTACACAATCGTCAAATCAGAGGCGAAACTGGATCGATTGTCGGTTCCCATGACCAAAGCGCAGGTCCTACAGGAAATCGGGAGACCGGACCGAATTATTCGTGACGATGGACGGATGCTGGTCTGGGAATATTCGTTGACGGCCAGGAAACAATGGCTGTACGAGATCGCCTATTGCCCGATTTCGATATGGTTCGGCGGGTGCATCTTCTATCCCTTTACGAATTTCGCATCTGATCAGCGCGAGTATCCGCACCATGTGGTCCTGGTGGATGATGAGCTCTGTGCCTGGGGACCTCCGGCGGCCATTCTCCAGCGACGGCGTGTGTGTATCACCGCTGGAATGACATCAACACGATATGGACGCGGGGTTCGGCCGGAGCCTGTGGTGACGGGCAACGGGCCGATCAATCGCGACACGATCGACCAGTATCGCACGATGGCCGTCATGTTATTCAAAGATGCCGACGGCGCTCCTGGAACCGGCTCACGCGTAGCCGGTATTGTGACAAATCTCATGCTGGATCTGGATGTGCATATCGTTGAACGATCCAAACTGGACGACGTGTTGAAGGAACAGGTGATCCAATTGACCCATGCCGACGAGGCCAATGCTCTTGAGGTGGGTAAGTTGATCGGCGCTCATGCCATTATTGTCGGAGAAGTGCAGCAGTGGGAACGGCGTGAGCAGGAACGGACCCATAGTGTCTCGCTGACCTTGCGGATGATCGACGTCGAGTCGGGCTTGCTGTTGTTCAGCGGACAAGGACATCTGACCGATCCGACGACCGACAATCCTGAAGGTTCTGCTCGGCTGATTGTCCATAGGATGCTTGCCAGGTTTGGCGCGCAGACCGGTTTGTTGGGGTCCGGCCACATCGGCGTGAATTGGGAGCTGCAGGGAGACGATGCGAGCCGATTCTATGTCGTCAAAGAATTACGGAGCGGGATGCCGGCGGAAAAGGCCGGACTCAAGGTCGGTGATCGGGTCATTGCATGCAATGGGGACTCGCTGCTCGACGCCAGGACTGAGCGAGAAGCCAAACGATTCTGCCAGGTCGAGGCCGGACAGGTGTTGCAACTCAATGTGCGCCGGGCCGATCAGTTGCTCGTCATCGCTGTCACCGCTGAGAAGCGGCCAGGCTTATAACACACGCATCCGCACAACGTGTCATGGAGGAGGAAACGTGCATCAGTCGGATATGTCCGAGTCGGGGACTGAGAGTTTCTTAAGAAAGTTGCATGAACGCCCGCATCAGCCGATAGGGAAATGGTTGCGCGCGCCGGCCCATGTGCATTACGAAGCGTTTCGCATGTCCGACCCACCGACGCAACGTCCAGCCAGTCGGTCGGAATTTCAGTCGCTGCTGGGATATCTTAAGATTCCTTCCGAGACGACTGAGGTCCGGGAAAATTTCGGTTACGGTATCAAGGAATCCGAAGACGGCGATCGGCTCATCCTCATCTGGCAGGCGCATACGGAATACTATAATTACCAACTCTGGCATGTGCCGTCGCAAGCGAACAGCACAGTGACCTTCGGACCATTGAGGTTTCCGAATTACACGTTTCTCGTGGAGCCGCTTGGGTCGATGGTCTGCCGCTTGGACATTCTGCTGACGACGGGCATACTGCCGGCGCGGAGCGAACTCCGTGGGCTGATGCCCGGCCACGTCTTGTACGGGAGTCGAATCTTCAATGAACAGACAGGCGTCGCGACGAGTTTTACACCGGACGATCAAGGGCGAGAGCGGTACTGGGTCAGCGTCGGGCCGTCACAAGGCGATCCGTCACGTCTGAAAGACATCGTCGATGCCATTGTGCGGATCGAGACCTATTATCATTTGTTGTTGATGCAAAAGCCGTTGTTCTCCGCCGCCATCGATCAGGTTCATAAATTTGAGCAGATTCACTTGAAGCAGCGAGAAATCATTACGTCTCATATCGGTCACGCAAATTCGGAGACCTTGCAGCGATGGTTGAACAGTCTCACACAGGACTTGTTAAAAACGAATCGGATGGCAGGCACATTACACTTCGAACTGTCTGCGTCGATTCCGTACGATAAGATCGTGCACACAACGTTGACCTCCATCGCCGAGCATCCAATGGACTCCTACCGTCCGATCTCCGATTATGTATTGGGAGGCATTACGGGAGTGGCGGAAGGTTATCAGCAGCTCTTGCGTCGCATCGACACGCTCCGTGGCGGATTCGAGGGCATCATCGCGATCATTCGGACCCGCATCGACTTGATTCTGGAATCGCAAAACCTCGCGCTGCTCCAAAGTGTCGACAAAACGACCAAGAGTCAAGTGATCCTGCAACACACGGTTGAAGGCTTGTCAGTGATCGTGATTGCTTACTATCTGGCGGGGCTGGCCGGGTATGTCTTCAGAGGATTTGCCGAACTCGGTTGGCTCAAGAACGTGAATCTCGCCTCGGCGATATTTGTCCCCATCGCGATCGGACTCGCCTTTTCCATCATGATGGCCAGCAAAAAGTATCTGCACAAGAAGCTGGTGGACGAACAGCCT
>JAICWG010000031.1 GCA_025934915.1 Nitrospira sp. | reverse complement strand
TGTTCCTCGCGCCCTATTCCCCCGACCTCAACCCCATCGAGCAGGACTTCGCCGCTCTGAAGAAGCGCCGGGAGTATCAGGAGCAGGCCACCCTCGACGATATCGTCAAGACCTATCAACGATTGTGGACTTAGCTATAAACAGTGTCAAAATGAGCCGCATCTTTATCGTAAATTTGAGGGCGATTGAGGAATGTCCGCATAAAAAGAGTCAACTGGATGATGTTTTGAAGGTGACGCGCCCCAGACGAACCACTACGCGGCTTTGGCCGTTCGACATTTCGCCACTTGGCCCAGGATGTCAAGTGCGGCGATCCGGTAGGCTTCAGCATAGGTCGGAAAATTGAAGACATTGTCGATGAACGATTCGATTGTTGCGCCGCTCTGAAGGGCTAATTGCCCCAGGTGCACCAGTTCCGTAGCGGAATCTCCAACGACCTGTACCCCGAGTAGTCGCTCACCAGCTGGATCGGCCACCATCTTGAGGAGCCCATGATTCGCCCCTGATATCTGCGCGCGAGCAACTTCTTTATACTTCGCCCGGCCGATCAATGGATCTCGATAGCGCTCTCGGGCAGCCATCTCATCAAGGCCGATACTCGCCATTTCCGGAATCGTGTAGATGCCTAACGGGATGGTCGAGGCTGCATCACCGATCGGGAGATTGAGGGCGTGGCGGACGGCGCGGCGACCGTGCTCCATCGCTTTGGACGCCAATGCCGGCGCGCCGACCATGTCGCCGACGGCATAGATATGGGGAACATTCGTCTGGCAGTATTGATTCACAGGAATCACGCCTTTATCGGAAACCATGATCCCCGCCGCAGAGAGATTCAAACCTTCGACGTTGGCCTGCCGCCCTAGGGCGACCAGCATCTTCTCAGTATTGATTGTCGTTCCATCGCTCAGTTTCGTGACGACGTGCGCAACCTCGTTCCATCGCACCTTCTCAATATACTGTCCGCCGAGATAATGGCCGCCCTGCTGTTCAAAGCCTTTGATGAACTGTTCGACCAGCTCTCGATCCATAAATTGAAGCGGATAGGGAGCGCGATCAATCAGGGTGACCTCCACTCCCAGCAGCGCAAAGATAGAAGCATACTCGCAGCCGATCACACCACCTCCGACGACAGCCAGTGACCGTGGTAAGTACATCATGGAAAGGAGCGAATCGCTGTCGAGGATGTGCTCATGGTCGACGGGGATGGCCTCGGGGTTTCTCGGGCGCGAGCCTGTGGCGACCACGATGGTATCGGCGGTGAATTGTTGTTGCACCCCGTCGACAGTTTGCATCTCAATCGTGTGCTCACTCAGGAAACGTGCTCGTCCGTGAAACAGCGAGATGCCGTTGCGTCGAATCTGACGGCTCATAAAGGAGTCGTGTGCTTGGACGACGTCTTCAAGACGGCTCAAGAGGGTCGCAATTTGGGTATCCGGCTTAAGACTGAATTGGAACGCTTCTCCTGCTCGTTTGAGCCGATCCAGATGGAGGGCGCTTTCTCGCAATGTCTTGCTGGGGATCGTTCCGCGATAGACACAGCTGCCCCCGATACCGCGCTCTCGCTCAATCAGAGCGACACGCTTCCCGGCTTTGGCGCCTTGGACCGCCGCTTTCTGACCGGCTGGGCCAGCCCCGATGACGATGATATCGAACGAGACAGATGTGCTCATAGATTTAGCGCATTCACCACAGCCAGCACGTGGTCCTTCCTGGTCAGGAGCTGATCGATGTCATTGGGATATAGATTGAGTTCACCGAAGACCGGATGTGTACGGAGGGTCTCTTCCGGCATGTCATCCGGAGTCAGGAGGTGAGTCGCCAGTCTATCGGCGGCACAGGTAAGCAGACACTCTTGACGGAACGAATCGGCATGGTCGTAACCTTCGTAATATTGGATGGCTGCCGCGACCTGCTTAGGCAAACTCCATTTGTCTGCGATGAGGGCACCGACGCGCGAATGATAGCCATCGACCCACCCATATAATACCGACTTCTCCAGGGCAACTTGTTGCCCATGTGCGAGGGTCGTCACCGTTTGCAATACGACGGGTTTTCCAATTTCATGCAGCAGGCCGCAAAGGTATGCGCTTTCGACGTTGACACGTCTCATGCGGGCGACTTCCTTCGCGAAGGCTCCGCTCGCCAAGGAGTGACGCCACAGCCGTTTCACATCGTCCTCATGTCCAGGCGCTTTGAATGCGCCGGATTTCAATGAAGCCGTAAACGCAATCTCAGACAACAGGGTAATACCCAGCATGGCCACGGCGTGCTGGAGGGAGACGACAGGGCTGCGAGGCATGTAGGCCGGTGAATTGGCGATCCGCATGACATGCGCGGCAAGCGCTTGGTCCTGGTGAATCAAAGATGAGAGCTTCGCCGCATCGGAGGCTGGATCCGCCGCCAGCGCCAGTACCTGGCTGGCTGCTTGCGGGAGCAGGGGAAGCTCAACGTCTCCCGCCTCAATTTTCTGAATCAAGGCTTGTTCCAGCCGTTCAAGCGGGGTGGCGACTGATCCTATTTCAGAAGCCATATGGATCTACTCCTCGAATGAACGTCTGTGGGTGACGACCTCCCTTTTTCGGCTACTTTCCTATAAAAGTTTAGTGATCGTGACTTTGAAATCGTCGCAGACTATACTTGGCCTCCATTCTGAGGGAATCATGAATCGAGGTTGGTTGGCGGCAGGTGCCGTATCAGTGGTAGTTGCGAGCCTGGTCCTTTGGTCAGGTATGACAGCTGAATCGACGGCGAGTGCCGAAAAAGTTGTGAAAGAGACCCAGGAAGCGATCGAGGCCACCAAGGAGTATACGGCTCAACAAAAGGAGGCATTCCAACGAAAGGCACAGGAGGAATTGACGGCGATTCGGTGGAAAATCATTGGGCTGCGTGAGAAGATTACGAAAGCCTCTGAATCCACACGAGCCGATCTTCAGAAGTCGCTCAATGAGTTGGAGAAGAAAAAGGATGGTGTCAAAGAGAGGGTGGATGAATTGAAAGGAGCCACTGACGCAAAATGGCATGAAGTTCGGGAAGGAATGAACAATGCCATGAACGAACTCAAACATTCATACCACAAACTGTTGTCCCATATGCCGTGACCGTCCGGTTTCTGTGTGCCGAAACAGGGGAGCATCTATGATGAAGGTCGTGACACTTGCCGATTTCCAGCAGTTCACCGGCGACAAAATGAAGAAGAACAACCTGTTTCAAACGGAGCGCTTCTTCTGCGATATCTATTGTTTTGAGCCTGGCCAAGAACAAAAGGGCCATGTTCATGGCGACCAGGATAAGGTGTATATCGTTCTAGCGGGACAAGGAACATTTCAGGTTGGTACCGACCATCGAATGCTTGAGGCAGGGCAAGGGATTCTGGCCCCGGCTGGCGAGGAACATGGTGTGAAGAATCACACGAGCCAGCGGCTCATAGTCTTGGTGTTTGTCGCCCCCAGTCCTGTCTAAAGTCTAACAAGAGCAGCAATGCTAAATGAACAAGAGGGAGAGAGCATGATGCCCTCTCCCTCTTGTCGTGTTGCGTTGACCCTCAAATTGTATAGAGGCTCGGTCAGTCGTTATGAGGCTTCAGTCATGCTCCGAACCGTATCATCATCTTAGGGTTTGTAACAGGAACGGTCGGCCGGCTTGCCTCCGTGCGAGAACTGATTTTCATACGCCATCACCTGCCAGATTTGCTCCTCGGACAGAAGACCCTTGTTGGCCTTCATCTTTGTCTTTGGGACACCTTCCGAGACACGCCAGAACCAATACGCGTCCGAGAATCGGCAGACGATGTTCGGGTCACGAAGATCCCGCGCGCCTTTTTTCTTTGGTTGACCGTCTGTTCCGTGGCAACTGCTGCAGTTGACCTCGGTCTTGAACTCGCCCTTATAAATCTTCCCGCCTTCTTCAATGGCTTTCGCATCGGTCCATCCACCGGCCGGCATTTTTTTATCGGCATAGTCGGGTGGAACAGGAGCCAATGGAGGGAGATCTTCGGCGGAGGCCATGCCTCCTGAAAGCAAAAGAGCACACCCCACCATCAGCGCTGAGAGACTCACATTCCTTCTCGTCATTCGTACCTCCTATTGGATTGTAATGGATATGTTACCTTACCTGTTTTTTTGTTTACTGGAATCGTCGCTCGGTCACGGTGTGCAGCGCACTCTCGATCGGTATGGACTATACCATATTTTTCATCGGGAAAAATGAAAACATGAGATGCGTCGTGCGATCATGTGACTTGAGTTCGTGGCATCGATACATGACTACGGGAATGTTTCGTAAGGTGATTCTGTTTGGGTTCATCAGATGATCAGCGGTTTTCTCAGGCGGACGGTTTTCGCTCAGACCATTCCATGATTCAATTTTATAGTTCTCGGATGATTTGTTTGGCCGTCTCAACAATGGACCGCACTCCAATCCCATAGTGATCGACGAGTTCTTCAGGTTTTCCACTATGCGGGATTTCACGAACGGCGAGCTTAAAGACTTTCATGCCTTCCGTTGCAACAGCGCTGAGAACGGTATCGCCCAGACCTCCGTGGGCGTAGTGATCTTCAACCGTGAGGATTCGACGCCCGGTCGCCCGGCCACTCTCCAGCAAGCTATTTCTATCGATGGGGACGATGCTGTAGAGGTCGATCACCCGAACGGCAATGCCTGATGCCTTCAGTTGGTCATAGGCTTTCAATGCCTCAAACAACGTCACTCCCGCGGCCACGATTGTAAGCACATCCGATGCGCTCTGCCGGAGGATTTTGCTGCCGCCGATGCGGAACCGTTCCTCTGGTCCATAGAGGACCGGAGTCTTTGGTCTTCCAGCGCGTATATAGACCATTCCCTTATGCTTCGCCGCTTCCTCGACTAATTGATACGTTGAGTTACCGTCAGAAGGATAGAGCACCGTCACGTTTGGTTGTGCCGCCATCATGGCGATATCTTCCAAGCCCATTTGCGACGGCCCATCTTCGCCGATGCTGACGCCGACATGAGTTCCGACGAGCTTGATATTCGAACCACTGATCGCAGCCATACGGATGAAGTCGTAGGCCCGACTGAAGAAACAGGCAAAGGTTGCTGCAAACGGAATTTTTCCGCAAGCAGCCAGACCGGCGGCGGCACCGATCATATTTTGTTCGGCGATGAAACTCTCAAAGAACCGATTGGAAAACTTCTTGCCGAATTTGTCGGTGTACGTGGAATTTTTTACGTCGGCGTCTAGTGCGACGATCGAGGGGTTCACGGATCCCAAGGCTTCCAATGCCACACCGAAGGCTTCACGCGTTGCGATGGAATCACCGATTTTATAAGGCGCGGGGGGCATCGGGCCGACGGTGGCGGGAGCGGTGCTGGGAGCCGATGGTTTTGGGATCTGAATTACGGTACCGTTTGGGCTCAATTGCTTCGTGAGTTCGTTGAGGGCCTTCTGAGTCTCCTCGCCTTTCTTCAGTGGTTTACCGTGCCAGTCGGCCTTGTTCTCGATGAACGAAATCCCTTTGCCTTTGTATGTTCTGGCCAGCAATACGGTCGGTTGTCCTTTGGTGCGGGCAGCCTCATCGAATGCCTTGAGGATGGCTGTGAGATTATGACCATCGACGACGATTGCATGCCAACCGAATCCGGCCCACCGGTCACGATACGCATCCATGTCGTGCTGCAGCATGGTGGGGTCACTCTGACCCAGTCGGTTCACGTCAACAATGGCGCACAAATTATCCAAACCATATTGGCGACCGATCTCGGCGGCTTCCCAGACTGATCCTTCGACCGATTCTCCATCCCCCATCAACACATAGGTTCGGTAATCGAGTCTGTCGACGAACTTCGCATTCAACGCGATGCCGATCCCAACCGGAAGCCCTTGTCCAAGTGAACCAGTGGCCATATCGACAAAGGGTAAGCGAGGAGTCGGATGTCCTTCCAGGTCGGACGTCAAGGTGCGCAATTTTAAAAGGTCGCTCTGTGGAAAGAGACCCGCTTCCGCCCACGCCGCATAGAGCAGCGGAGCCGCATGTCCTTTTGACAGGATAAAACGGTCGCTGTTGGGTGCCTTTGGGTTATGGGGATCGTAACGCATGACGGAAAAAAACAATGCGGCGACGATATCGGCGGCGGAGGCGCAGCTCGACGGATGGCCGCTTCCTGCCTCGCTGGTGGCTCGCACGCTGTTGATGCGGAGTTGGGTTGCCTTGTTGTGTAAGGCACTGAGTAATTCAGGCGAAGCAGCTAAACCGGCCATGAGGGATCCTTTCAGGATAGAGTAAGGATGTGGCGTATTTGATTGTATACTTTCGGTAGTAGCCTAACCGAACTTGAGGCTAACAAATCGGCTGGGTAGAGGTCAATGAAGAGATGAGCTCTCCTGGCAAGAACCAGGAGAGCTCTGAAGCATAGTGATGACTCGGCAAGCAGTTCGTTCAGCCTTGGGCGGCGGGCGTGACTACGAGTACCTCATTGGAGCAAGAACTAGAACTTTCCGATTCGCCTACTTCGCCCCCATAGGCACTGATTGCAAAGAAGTAGGGTGTGTTCGGCTCGAGCCCGGTAATTACGGCTGGCGGGGACTCGACCGACTTGCTTTCCTCATAGGAACATGAGCCAGGCTCTCCGGATGATTGTTTTCCGTAATGAACGGAGTAGCCAGCCACGTTGGAATCAGGGTAAGCATCCCAAGTCAATCGTGCGGTCGCGCCGGTCGGAGTGGAGGTGACGGAGATCGCCGGATCTTCCTCTCCCTCAGCAGGTTCCGCTAGACCGGCTGCAGGATCTAAATCTTCGGCCGCATGTGCGGTCGCGTGTTCTGCGGTCTCATGCTCTGCAGTCTCGTGTTCTGTTGATGCTGCTGTCGGATCTTCCCCATCAGGAGATCCCGTTGCAGCATGATGAGAATCCACCTGCGCCCCTTCACCCGAATGAGTATTGGTTGGTGTGGAGAGAGACGAAATAACCTGCCCACCTTGTCCGTCTGCACCACAACCGGCGAGTGGGAGGACAATGACGCTCAAAATTATGAGGTGGGCCAGCGTGTGAGTGAACTTCCTATAGATAGGGCTGATCGAAGTCTCATTCGACATGGAACCTCTCCTATGGGTGAATTGTTATATTGATATTGGTTGTAGACCCAATACGGTATCTAGGGGTCTTCCTAGGGAAGGACGGGTTAAGCAAAAGCGATGCCTTCGCATACAAGAATAAATTAACAAATAATCAACGTGTTATATGATTGACTAAATCAGAGAAATGGTAGGTATGGAGGGTTCAACCTTCAAATACATTCAAACAACATGGACAATCCTAGACCGTAGCTTCATACGAGTGAAGGGACCAAATGAGAAGGAAATCAAGAAAGGATATGTCGGGGATCTGCTCGATCTCTAAAAAATCGAAACAGCAGGTAGCCGTTTGCGAGGATTACGATCGACAAGATACCGTAGGTTGTTATGGGTGTGGCAAGATCGAGTTCCACCAGCACCCGAGACAGGCCGAATCCCACTACTAACCCATCGAAGGCCATGCAAATGCGTCTGAACGTTTCGGGATCTATCAATCGGATGAGGTAGGTTCCAAGTGGAATCCCAACGATGACGCTCGGGACGATGTAGGGGATAATATCCATGCTGCCGACGCTGTAGAAGCCGATGAATCCATATGCAATCGCTGTGAAGGAGGATTCTGCAACACGGATGACTCCCAAGGCAGCGCGGAAATCTTGTTTGGCGTATCCCTGATTGTTGAAGAGCAGCGCAAGAGGGGGACCAGAAATGGTTGTGACTGAATAGAGTGTTCCGATTCCAATTCCAAACGGGATCGCAATCGCCTTTTCAGCTTGAATGGGTTTTCGGATGCCGGCAGCTTGAAGGAGGATCAACGGTAACAAAAAGAAATAGGTGACGAATTTGATCCATGCAGGCTGAATCAAAAAGAGAATGTAGCTGCCAACGCCGATACCGACAACCAGTCCGATCAAAATAGGAGCTACACGCCTCCAGATATTCGGGATACTGTTCCGATTCATGAACAGGACATACCCATTGATGACGAGTTCGATCAGCACGAGGGCCGGGTTCAAGATGCGATTGGTATAGAACAGCAAAGCCACGGGAACGGTAATAGAGGAGAAGCCGTACCCTAACGCGCCGTTCACCGTGGCGGCGATAAACGTAATGAGGACAAGAACGGTTGTATCCATGAGTGCTTAGCCTTTGGGTTGGCCTGCGGCAAAATCGGCAAGGGAGTAGTGATCGAGAATCCCTGCAATTGCATCACGGACCGTGCCCATGACTTGTTGGACGGGACATCGTGTTTTATTCGCATAAGGACAATCGCTGCATTTTTGGTACGCTGTCTTACTGACACAGCCGATCGGCGCCAGTGGACCATCGAGTATGCGTATGACTTGACCGAGTGTGATCTCGTTCGGCTGTTTAATAAGGACATATCCTCCGTTCACCCCTCGTCGGCTGGAGATGAGCCCGGCTCGTTTGAGTGTGAGAAGAATCTGCTCTAAGAATTCAACGGGGATGTGCTGGCGAGCGGCAATGTCATGACGCTGCAGCATTGTCTTTCCGTGGACCAGCGTGAGTTCAAGCAACGCCCGGAGGCCATATTCACTTTTCTTTGAAAGTTTCATAAAAGTAGAGTGAGTTTATCAACAATAGTTAGGATAAACGGTGGTGGTTCGTCAAGGTCAAAGTTTCCAGGGGTACTGATATGCAGGAGACTGGTGACCGTGACACCATTGAAACAAAGGGTTATCGGGGATGCGTCGTGCGCCGTAAAGGCGTAGGTCACATTGGCCGACATGTGGGGTATCTCGAATGGTTCCCTCACTTCATACGTCCACTCTTCCCAGCTTTTATTCCTTTTGTGGATTCATTAAGATAGGCATCTGATATCGTCCTCCTCCACGAGGCTATTTTTGAAATCCAAGATCGTCTTTTCTTGCCAAAGCTGTGGACATCAGGCGCCACGGTGGCTCGGCCGCTGTCCTGACTGCGGCGGCTGGAATACGATGAAAGAGGAGCGACAAGCGGCGACTGGAAAGGGCCGACCTGCCGCCATAAAGACAGTTCAGGCCAAGGCCACGCCCATCGGTGAAATCGAAATAGTAGGAGAGGATCGTCGGCTCACCCGTATTGGTGAATTCGATCGTGTCTTGGGTGGTGGAGTGATTCCCGGTGCGGTCATCCTCATCGGCGGCGATCCTGGAATTGGGAAGACGACGCTGCTCTTGCAAGCCTTGCCACGATTGGCGACGAAGGAGGCGCCGGTTCTCTATATTTCCGGAGAAGAGTCTCCTCGGCAGATCAAGATGCGAGGGCAGCGGCTTGGCATCGAGCATCCGCATCTGTTGATCCTGGCCGAAACTTCCCTTGAACAGATTCTGAAGGCAATCCAAGAAATGGAACCCGCTGCGGTGGTGGTCGATTCGATTCAGACAGTGTATACGGAGCAAATTACCTCTGCGCCCGGTAGCATCAGTCAAGTTCAGGAAGTTGCCGGGCAGCTGATGTGGTTTGCGAAACGATCCGGCGTCCCGGTCTTTATCATCGGGCATGTGACGAAGGAAGGGGCAATTGCCGGGCCACGGCTGCTGGAACATATCGTCGATACGGTTTTGTACTTTGAGGGAGATAAAGGGCACAGCTACCGGATTCTCCGCGCCGTGAAGAATCGTTTTGGATCGACGAATGAAATCGGGGTGTTCGAAATGAAGGAGACGGGGCTCGAAGAGGTGAATAACCCATCTGAATTGTTTCTGGCGGAACGCCCTGAACGGAGTACCGGATCTGTAGTTGTGTCGAGTTTAGAAGGTACGAGACCGATCCTGGTTGAACTGCAAGCCTTGGTTTCCTCAACCACCTATGCGATGCCCAAGCGAATGGCGAACGGAGTGGAGGTCAATCGAGTCTCGCTGTTGCTCGCCGTGATGGAGAAGCGGTTAGGGGTGCATCTTTCCGGACAGGATGTGTATGTGAATGTCGTTGGAGGCATGCATATCGACGAACCGGCGATAGACTTGGGGATCGTCGCAGCTGTCACATCGAGTTTACGGGAGTTGCCTG
This sequence comes from Nitrospira sp., assembly GCA_025934915.1. Classification (GTDB taxonomy): domain Bacteria; phylum Nitrospirota; class Nitrospiria; order Nitrospirales; family Nitrospiraceae; genus Nitrospira_D. The sequence continues at coordinate 19,826 of JAICWG010000031.1, read as the reverse complement.
TTGAGCCGGGGACGTTATTATTGGGAGAAGTCGGTTTGGGAGGTGAGGTGCGTGCCGTCAGTCAGGCTGAAATGCGCATTCGCGAGTCCGCCAAGATGGGGTTCAAGCGATGCATTCTGCCTGAACGAAATCTGACGAAGCTTGATCCCATCGACGGTATGGAGCTGATTGGTATCCAGGAAGTGCGGGAGGCATTGGATGTGGTGTTGGCGTGAGAAGAGGCCTGGCGAAGCGGAAGGGTCTCTGTGCTCGCCCAACGCGCGGCCTCGAAGCCCTCGTTGGATGCGCGCAGTAAGAGACCCTTCCACTCCGCCAGGCCATAGGGGATAAGGGGAGAATAGGATGATGAGACGCGCTTATCCCCTTACATTCTTAACAGCGTTCTGGCTCCTTTTCACCTCATGCGCCCTGTTCGTGCCGAAGCATGAAGCGCCGCCGCTTAAGCAAGTGACCGCCGAAGAGCTGACCGAGCTGTTGCGCCAGCGAGATGCAGCGATCCATTCTTTGAAAGGGCTGTTCAGCGCGAAAGTACGTGGCGGGTTCTTGCCGATTGCCTCTCGCGTCGAAGGCGCGGTCTACTACCGTCGGCCGAACGCATTGAGGCTGAGAGGGTTTACTCCTCTCGGAAACGAGTTGTTCGACTTTGTTCAAGCTGATGGTCTGTACAAACTCCGCTTGCCTCTTGAGGGAAAAACCTATGCTGGTCGCCAGTCCGACATGAAAGATGCGGGCAAGCTGGCTCGATTCTCCCAGCTGAGTGTATGGGCGGTCGGCGGTGTATTGGGGACGAACTCCATTACCAGGGATGAAACGGTGAAGGTCGTGGAGGAAAAAGGTCGATATCGTCTCGACGTCTATGCGTCGGCAACTGGGGAAACGAGCCCATCGCGTCCTCAGATCCGCCGCCTATGGTTTGACCGCCGATTACTGGTGGTCCAAGAAGATTGGTTCGGGCCAAGTGGGGAGATCGAAGCGACGATTCAGTATGACGATTTTAGGCCGCTCGAGGAGGTGGGAAGTATTTCAGCAGAGGCCACGGGTGATCAGGATGTTCGGCTATTCCGCCCCTTCAAGATTTCTCTGGAAGATGGTCGCGGACAAGGCTCAATGCAAGTCACCTTCCACGAAATGCATCACAATCAAGCCATACGGACAGAAGACTTAGGCCAGATTTCATAATTGTCGATGAAAATCCTTGCGGTTGAAACGGCCACGACGTGGCAGAGTGTCGCGATTCTCGAAGACGACCTTATCCTAGCGACGCATGAGCAAGAGGCGGGTGGTGCTCAAGGCTCTCTCCTTTTGCCCACTATCGATCGATTGTTGGCTCAATCCGGACTGCAGCTCAGCGATCTCAGTGGTCTTGCCTGTTCGATCGGGCCGGGTTCGTTTACCGGTATCCGAGTGGGCATTGCAACGTGTCTGGGACTTCGTGGAGCCACCAGTCTCCCTCTCGCGTTGGTACCGACACTGGAAGCAATGGCGAGGAGTCTGGAAGCGGCAACCGTTCCTGTCTGTCCAATGTTGGTCAGTCGTCGTGGGGAAGTGTACTGGGCGATTTTCCGTTGGACAGGTGAGGGCCGGCTAGATCGCGCTGTTGATGAGCAGGTTGGAACTCCTCAAGCCTTTGCGCAGAGTCTTACTGAACCCACGTTGGTATTCGGGGCTGGCTGGTCATCGATGGAATCGGAAATTCGAACGGCATTGTCGGAGTCGGTCACCGTGACGGTAGGACCACATCACGTCTTCAAGCCTTCGGCTATTCAAGTCGCACGTATCGGGATGGAACGACTTCGACGAGGTGCAATTGCCGGAGATCTGATTGCGCCGTTCTATGTCCAGCGGGCCGAAGCGGAAATTCAATACGAACGATCGGGAGGCGCTTCGCCCCTTACGAGACGCCTGCAGAGGGTTGAAACCAAGATTGCCGAGCGATTGGCTCGAGGCCGTCGGCGATCGCATTCGTAGGAACTGGAAGCAGCCACATCGTGCTTTCTGAATTTGAGATTGTCCCGGCGACACCGGATATGTTACCGGACATCCTTGCTTTAGAGGAGACTTGCTTCTCGTCACCCTGGACGCGCAAAATGCTGGAAGGTGAGTTGACGGGCAACCAATTCGCGCATTTTTTCGTCGCGATGCGTCACGGGCAGTTGAAAACAAAGACAGAACCCACGATTATCGGGTATCATTGCTTCTGGATCGTCTTTGAAGAGCTGCGACTGATGAATCTTGCGGTACGAGTGCCGATGCGGAGAAGAGGGATTGGATGGGCGCTCGTCACTGAAGCTTTCCGCTTAGGATTGGAACAATCCGCGACGCGGGCGGTTCTCGAAGTGAGAGCCTCGAACGAGCCCGCGCGGGATCTCTATACTCGTATGGGTTTCACGCAGATCAGCAGACGCCCTTATTATTACACGAATCCTACCGAAGATGCCCTGCTGATGGAAATGAATCCGCTCGTGATATCGAACGGCTGGCAGCGGGACAGGAATGTTGTCTCAGGAGGTGAATCAGCTTCGACAGACTCACTTTAACCAGGAGGTGTCGTTATGTTGACGGAAGATGCGATTGTCGAACAGCTCCGCCACTCTAACACCGAATTCCGGGAACTCGAAGCGTCCCACCATAGCCTGGACCTTGAACTCAACGAGCTGCAGAAGCGTCATGTTCTGACCCCGTCCGAAGAAATCGAGAAAAAACGGATACAAAAAGAAAAATTGGCGAAGAAAGACAAGCTTGCAGAACTGATTCGCCTCTACCGCGACCAACGGCTCGAACCGGCGCGGTAGAAGACTGATCGGCCACCGATTCTGCAGGCGGCTGAATCTGTCGATATGGAACAGACCATCCATCCACTTGCTTCCCACATCCAAACCGTCAAGCGACGACTGATCATCATTGGTGCGACGGTCTTGGGTTCGTTGGTGCTGACCTTTTCTTTTTCCACCGAAATGGTCGCATGGCTCAACCGACCCTTTTCCAACCAACTGGCGTTTTATGGCCCCACGGAGGCGCTGTTTGCTTCAATCAAAGTGTCATTGTTGGCAGCGCTCGTCCTCAGCTTGCCGGTCATTTTTTATCACTGTTGGAAGTTCATCGAGCCTGCTCTGTTGCCGAAAGAACAGCGTTGGGCGATCCCGCTATTCATGGTGGCAGGCGGGCTGTTCGCGTTAGGGCTGGTTTTCTGCAATGCGGTGATTTTGCCGCTGGTGATCGACCTGTTCGTGAGTTTCGGGATCGATCGTGATATCACCCCGCAGCTGAGTGTCGGTACCTACATTGATTTTAATGTGAAATTCCTGCTCACCTTCGGCTGTGCGTTTGAACTACCCTTGGTCATGAGTCTCGCGGCTATGGCAGGAGTGGCATCCGCAGACACGTTCGCTCGTTATCGTAAACATGCTGTTTTGTTGTGCCTCATTGTCTCTGCCATCGTCACTCCTGACGCAACGCTCTTTACCATGCTTTTGATGGCGGTTCCCTTGATGGCGCTGTATGAGATCGGGATTCTCGGCGCCCGACTTTTCGGGCGGACTCAAGACTCAGGGAGGATCGATTTGCCGCTCGATCCGGATCTGCCGATCAATACTGCCGGAACGAGACTCCGGTGAGGCAAGGGGCTGTGAAAGCTCAGCGCATATGCACGATCGTTTCTGTGATATTGATGTGGGGCGTTCTTCTTTGTTCAGCCGATGGAGAGAGCCGGCAGGCCTCCGATCCGCTGGTGCTGCCTCCCCTGTTGAGGGGGGCAGCATCTTCGACGGCATCGGGACCATCTGAGCAATCCGCAGCAAGCGTGCAGGCCCTTGTGTTTGGTGGCAATGGGGTCATCTATGCCGGATCCTTCGGGCATGGGATTTTTCGCACCATGGACCGCGGTGCGACATGGGCTCAAGTTGGAAGTGGTATCACCGATCCTTTTATCTTGAGTTTGACCTCAATGAAAGACGGAGCAGTCTATGCCGGTACGTTTCGTGGTGGAGTATTTCGTTCGCGCGATGAGGGCAACAGCTGGCAGCCGGTCAATGCAGGGCTCAAACGTCTTGAAGTCAAGACATTACTGGCGGTGGACCACGAACTTTTTGCCGGTACCGGAGACGGCGTGTATCGCCTGCATGACTCCGAGGATCATTGGACGCCTGTGACGTCGGGGTTAGACGACATTCTGGTCCACGCACTCGCTCGCTCTGTCGATGGAACCTTATTCGCAGGGACTTCCGGTAAAGGCATCTTTCGGTTCAGCCCTCGCTCTACCGGGTGGGTCCGGATGCGGCATGGGCTGAAGGACCACGAGGGAATGATCGAAAATTTCATTCGTGTTTTGGTGATTGATCAGGATCAGAGTATTTTTGCAGGCACGTTCGACGGCGGAGTCTTTCGCAGCGCCGACGGCGGCCTGACGTGGCGACCAATCAGCCGGGCGCTGCCCAACGATTCTATCCGGGGCATCGTATTCAGTGACCAAGGAGTCGTTGTGGCGACCGGCAACGGGATTTTTAAGACCATGGATAAGGGCAAGCAATGGACTCCCATCAATAAGGGCTTGGCAAACCTTGCCGTGCAAGTGTTGATTGGATCGGGGGAGAAAGGTCTGTATGTTGGCACGAGTTCGGGGGTATTTCGCAGCGATGATGGTGTCTCCTGGATGGCCGTCAATCAGGGGCTGGAGGTAGGAATAGCGCCACCGCCGTTTCTGTTTCGATGATTGTAGAAAGGATGAACGTGATGACTGATGTAGGTGAGAAGACACGGGCAACGATAGCCGTGACGAGTAAGGGGCAACCTGTGGGAGAAATCGTACTGAGGTTTTTTCATGACGTAGCGTCCGGTCATGTCAACAATTTTGTCAAACTTTCCCGAGAGGGATTTTATAATGGGACGACGTTTCACCGTGTCATCCCCGGTTTCATGATTCAGGGAGGAGATCCCAACAGTAAGAATTCCGACCGTTCATCCCACGGCATGGGCGGGCCTGGTTATCAGGTGAAGGCGGAGTTCAACAGTACGCCGCACAAGCGAGGCATTGTTTCGATGGCTCGCGCGAACGATCCGGATAGCGCGGGATCACAGTTCTTTATTTGCGTTGCAGACGCCAATTTCCTCGACTGGCAATACACGGTATTCGGGGAGGTGGTCACCGGAATGGAGGTTGCCGACAAGATCGTCAATATGAAGCGTGATGGACGAGACAATCCGCTCGAGCGAGCTGAGATGACCATCACGATCAGTGAGGGGTGAATGTGAAGAGGGAAAGGTGAGCTGCAAGGAGATCAATAATCACAGAGGCTGGATCGTTTCCGTACTTCTGACTATGTACTCCGTGATGTCGATCGGTTGTGCCGTTCCCCATGTGCCATCGCGAATTATTTACGAGGATCCAGTCAATTTCGTGCGGTTGGAAAAGGACTCGGAAGTGCTTCCTGAATGGCCGCCGAGCCACCATAACCATCCATTCACAATCGAACCTGAAAAATTACGGATGATTTTGTCGGGATTGAAGGTACGGGAACATTGGATTGCGCTGCAGCGGTGGATGCGGGGGGAGTCTCCTCTGGTTCCGGCCTTCACGGATGAGGAGTTGACTCTCTTGTCGGTACGCATCTCGGAGGCTCTGGCGGAGGCGAAAGACAACGAGCGGGTTACCTTCTATTTAAGCGAACCGCAGACATTCGCCAGGCGAATTATCACGTCGGGTGGACTGTACGTTCATGGGACGGAACTACATATCCTCTTGGGAAATTGGAGAATCATTTACGGTATCCCGGCCTATGGAATGATTTATGATCGGCGTTACCCTATGCGGCCGACTGCAGCGAAGGGTTTTGACCTGATCTTTCAGCCATCCAATGTCGTCATTCCGATGAAGAGCAGCCTGCTGGACGGAATTTTGGCCAATGCGAAGGACGAACTCATCCTCGATTTGACCAAGCTTGATCCGCCCAATCCGAAGGTTTCTCGCATAAGATCTTGTGTGAATCATGAGTCACTGCGTTAACGACCGCGAGCGGCACGGCGTTCCATTAGATGCGAATTGATGCGAAGAGAAGTCGCTGAAAGAATGGAAAGAGGAAGAGGAATCTTATCGACCACCCAGACCCTGGAGGTACATTTTGGGCACTTCCATCAGCGCTTCGGCGATGGACTGCCAGCCGAGCTTGCTTTGGCCTTCAATGCGATCGCAAAAACGGATGGGTAACTCGTCCACATCCGCACCCAGCCGCAGGGCTCGCCATGCCAGCTCTACCTGAAAGATGTACCCTTTCGCCCGGACGGTTGCGAGGTTCATCCGCGTCAGGAGCTCACGACGATAGCAGCGGAATCCTCCTGTCCAGTCATGGATGGTCGAACCGAGGAAGAGGCTGACGTAGGTATTCCCGCAGCAAGAGACGAAACGACGGCTTGCGTTCCAGTTTTCGGTCCCCCCGCCGGGCACGTAACGACTCCCGATCACCAGGTCTGCAGTCCGGCTGCGGTGTACTAAGCGGGGCAGATCCCAAGGAGCATGGCTGAAGTCGCAATCCATTTCGATGATGAGGCTGTAATTGCGCTGCAGCGCCCACTTGAAGCCTGCAAGATAAGCAGGTCCAAGCCCTTCTTTCTTCGATCGGTGCAGGACGTGTACATGTCCATGTTTGCAACTGAGCTGATCGGCTAACTCTCCGGTTCCGTCCGGCGAGTTATCATCAACGATCAAGATATCAGCCACAAGGTATTGGTTGATCGCCGGGACAAGGGCCTCAAGGTTGGCACGTTCATTGTATGTTGGGAGGACAATGATAATCGATTGTTTGAAATCGAATGGTGAGGCGGGGACGAGTTGTTTACCTGCCGCCACCTGAGAATATCCCAGATACTGGTTTTCAGTAGAATCGCGTGGGCTGATGGCAATGCGTGCGCTGTCGGCACCTCGGGCGATCAGTTCCTCAGCAAGCTCGAAGTCCGGGACAACATAGGCTTCGTCTATGCTCAGCTCTTTGAGAGGAAGGATACAGTTGGTCTTGCGGACGAGACGGTAGCGTACGGGAGGTGCCAGAGTCTTCTCTACCAATTGCAGAGAGAGTGATTCGCCAGTGGGCATAGAGAGGTCTCATGGAACCTGATCTGGAGACGGATGGCATTGTAAACGACAGGGGATACCCGTGCAAGTCGAAGTCTACCCGGCTGTCCGTGCCCATCGGCCGTGCGTTTTGACAGCGTGAGAATGGCTATGCTACAGTCCGCGAGCCGTTGATATTCCAGGTGTTTCTATTACTTAACTTCTTAAGGAATACTGTATGAGCGGGACACAGGCGCATGTGATTATCGTGGCAGGAGCGGGACCGGCTGGTATGGCTGTTGCCGGCGCGCTTTCGAAAGCCGGCCACCAAATCATTATTCTCAATCGTGATATCAAATTCGGTGGATTGGCTGAATACGGGATATTCCCTTCTAAGCTGAAACTTCGTGGTGGTCTCAAGAAACAGTACTGGGAACTTCTTCAGCAGAAGAACGTCCATTATTTTGGGAATGTCTCTATTGGGAACGGGAAGGACCTCACGGTCGAAGATGTGCGCGGGTTGGGTGCAAGTGCGGTTGTCTTCACGATTGGTGCGCAGGGAACCAAGGCCATTGGTGTCGAAGGGGACTCGGCTCAAGGCGTGTTTCATGCAAAAGATGTGGTGTATCACTTCAATCGTTTGCCGGGCTTTGGCGACCGTCCATTTGAAATGGGAAAACATGTCGCCGTGATCGGGGCCGGAGATGTGATGGTGGACATTGCCCACTGGGTGATCCGCTACGAGAAAGTTGAGAGAGTCACGGCAATTGTCAGACGGGGACCCGTGGAGCGTAAGTACAATCCAAAAGAAATTCGCAGCATCTGCGCCAATATGGACATTGAGGGGATCAAAGCCGAGTTTGAGCGTATCAAGGACCGTCTCGCCAACGTCGGCCAAAATCCCGATGAAGTCTTGCAGGCGTTCACCGACGAATTCACTAAATGCGAGCCGAAGGTGACCGAGACAATGATGGGGTTCCGTTTCCTTGCATCGCCGAAGCGTATTCTGGTTGACGGCAATAATCGGGTTCGCGGACTGGAAATGGAAGATAACCGGCTCGACCCTAAGGGTGAAGATACCGTTGCCGTGGGATTGAAGCAGTATTATGAATTTCCTTGCGATTCGGTTGTTTTTGCCGTCGGCGACAAAGTGGATGAGACGGTGGGGCTACCCCATAAGAACGGTATGTTTACCACGAACCCGAATAAGACCGGTAATGATCCTGATGACGCGCTCTTTCAGGCCTACGATGAATCTACGGGCAAAGTGATGGACGGCGTGTTTTTGGCCGGTTGGGCTCGAAAAGCTAGTGAGGGTCTCGTCGGCGTCGCGAAGCGTGACGGAGATTGGTGTGCGGAAGTCGTCGAGCGCTATCTGACGACCAAGAGCGGCAAAGACGGCAAGATTGTGCTTGATCATTTGCACACGCTTCTCAGGAAGCGTCAAAGTCGTCCAGTCGACGTAAATGGCTTACGGGCACTCGATGTGGCAGAATGTTCATTCGCCGGGAAAGCCGACTGTATCGGAGAGTTCAAGTTCTCAGCAAATCAAGACATGCTCAAATATATTGAACAGAGGCACGCATAAATAATGTCTCATAGTCCCGCTTCATACGTGCCCCCATTTCAGTTTTTCCCGCAATACTTCATAGTAGTGACTTTCTGGAAATCTAATCAATCTCGTCCGATAGTCTGAAGCCCGAATGACTGCCGTATCACCTTGCGTCATGGCAACGCCGACTTGCCCATCGAGGGTAGCCATCGATCCGTCATCCTTACTCGTCAGCGTCACTTCAATGACGACATCGCTTGGTATGATTAACGGGCGATGCGTCAATGTATGCGGACAAATGGGGGTCACGATGAGCGCTTGGAGGGCTGGGTTCATGATGGGGCCCCCGGCTGAGAGAGAGTAAGCGGTAGAGCCTGTTGGTGTTCCGATGATCAGACCATCACCTCGTAGATTGGTCACAAACTGACCCCCTATGGCGATCTGCAGTTCGATCATGCGAGCGAGGGTGCCTTTGCTGATGACGACGTCGTTGAGTACGATCCCTCGCGCGACTGTTTCTCCGTGGCGATGAACATGTGTTACTAACATGAGTCGTTCATCGAGAGTGTAGTCGTTGGTGAACACTCGTTCCAGCGAAGGATAGAGATTATCCAATCGGACTTCGGTTAGAAAACCGAGCCCCCCCATATTGACCCCCAAAATAGGAATACTTCGTTCTGCTGCCAGTCGTGCTGCACTCAGAATGGTTCCGTCACCGCCCAACACCAACAGCACGTCGGCCTTTTCGGCGAGCTGAGGTTTCTGAATCCCGCCCGGCTCGTTCAGTAACGTTGCAGACGTTGTATCGAGAAGGACGTTGATGCTGCGGGCTCGGAGCCAGGCAACGACCCCGAGCAACGTGGCTTTGACTTCAGGAAATTTTGGCTTGGTGAGAATCCCGATACTTTTACTTTTCATGGATCTCGTATGCGTGAGCGGGTAAAAAGGAGGGCGATTGTATCGGGATGCTTCTTTTTATGTCAACGCACGGCCAATCGTATTTAAGAGCCGCCATGCGGAAAGAAAAGAAACAACGACCGATGTTTGTCATAAGTGTCACGCCGTCTTGTTATCCGCTCAACCTTGACTCTCAAGAGTACTGTGGTTAGAATTAGGTCAAGGTTTTTCAACGGTTTTGCTCGAACGCGGCCAGAGTTCGCACTCACGAGTAAGGAGGCAGGATGTTCGAACGATTCACGGACAAAGGTCGAAAGATCATCATCCTCGCGCGCGAGGAGGCCGAGCGGCACCAGAACGACTATCTAGGGACTGAACATCTCGTCTTGGCCATACTTCGGGAGTCCGACGGGATTGCTCTTATGATTCTGAAAAAGATGGGGCTCTCTACAGAGCAGATCAGGTTAGAAATCGAGCGAAATCTGCCTGGTGGAGGGACCACCATGACGTTCGGGGAGATTCCCTTCAGCCCACGTGTGAAGAAGGTCATTGAATACGGAGTCGAAGAAGCCCGCCTGTTGGGTCACAATCATATTGGTAGCGAACATCTTCTCCTCGGCCTCCTTCGTGAAGAAGAAGGGATAGGTGGAAAAATCCTTCGCAGCTTGGGCGCAAATCTGTTGACTGCACGGCAATTAACCGTGACGTTTCTGCGGAAGTCGGCTCCGCGAGAGCGGGATCGGAAGAGTAATACTCCGGCTCTCGATGAATTCGGGCGTGATCTGACCCAACTGGCCCAAGAAGGTCAATTGGATCCGGTGATCGGCAGGGCCGATGAAATTGAGCGCGTCCTGCAGATCCTCAGTCGAAGGAGCAAGAATAATCCTGTGTTGATCGGTGAATCCGGTGTCGGAAAAACCGCCATTGTCGAAGGACTTGCTCAACGGATTATTCAATCTGAAGTTCCCGACAATCTGCTCTCTCGTCGGGTCATCGCCTTGGATCTAGGATCTCTAGTCGCCGGTACCAAATACCGCGGGCAGTTCGAAGAACGTCTCAAGGTCGTGATGAAGGAAATCGTCCAAGCCGGCAATATCATCATTTTCATCGATGAGCTGCACACGCTGGTTGGAGCCGGAGCCGCGGAGGGATCCATCGACGCCTCCAATATGTTGAAGCCGGCCTTGTCACGCGGCGAGATCCAGTGTATTGGGGCCACGACATTGGATGAATACCGAAAGCATATTGAAAAAGATGGGGCGCTGAAACGGCGGTTCCAGCCCATCCACGTTCAGCCGCCCAATCTCGATGAAACTGTCCGCATCATCCAAGGACTTCGGGACCGATACGAAGAACATCACGGAGTGGAAATCACGGAAGACGCCATTATTGAGGCCGTCAAGTTATCCGATCGATACATCACCGACCGGTTCCTTCCGGACAAAGCGATCGATTTGATTGATGAAACCGGGTCACGGGCGAAGCTCCAGACCTATGCGCTCCCCTCTGAACTGAAAGCGATGGAGCAAGAGCTGAAAAAGGTGTCGCGAGAGAAGGAGCTCTCAATCTCCATGCAGAATTTTGAGGAAGCCGTACGGCACCGTGAGGAGGAAGAGCGGCTGCGTAAGTTGCTGGATGAATCCAAGCGAGAATGGAAAAAGAATCAAGAAAAGAACAAGCCCGTGATCGGTAAAGAGGATGTCGCCTACGTCGTTTCAAAAATGACCGGTATTCCGCTCTTTAAGCTGGAGGAAGAAGAGTCCAACAAGCTGTTGCGCATGGAAGAATTTCTCCATAAACGAGTGGTCGGTCAAAATGAAGCGATCTCCGCGGTCGCCCGCGCCATCCGCCGATCCCGTGCTGGCTTGAAGGAAGCTCGGAAACCGATCGGCTCGTTCATTTTCTTGGGGCCGACCGGCGTGGGGAAGACGGAACTGGCCAGAACATTGGCTGAGTTTCTGTTCAATAGTGAAGATGCGCTGATTCGTGTTGATATGTCTGAGTATCAGGAGAAGTTTACGAGTTCTCGACTCTTCGGTGCTCCTCCCGGCTATGTGGGGTATGAAGAAGGAGGACAGTTGACCGAAAAAGTCCGTCGTCGGCCTTATTCCGTCGTATTGTTTGATGAAATCGAGAAGGCTCATCCGGATGTGTTCAATGTCCTGCTTCAAGTATTAGATGATGGAGTGTTGACCGATAGTCTCGGGCGAAAGGTTGATTTCAAGAATACGGTCGTCATTATGACGTCCAACATCGGGACGAAAATGATTCAGAAGGGTGTTTCCCTTGGTTTTCAGAGCACAGAAGGGGAAGCGGCACGTCGGAAGAAAGAAGAAGTGCTTGGAGAACTTCGGAAATCATTCAGTCCTGAATTTCTGAATCGGATCGATGAGATCGTGATTTTCCATCAGTTGGAAAAAGAGCAGCTCTATAACATCTTGGATATCCTGCTCCGTGAGTTGAACCTCCGCCTGTTGGATAAAGGGATTGAGATTGAGGTCGACGACGAAGTCAAACAATGGCTCATCAAAGAAGGCTATGAGCCGTTGTACGGAGCGAGACCAATGCGGCGGGCTATCCAACGTGCCATCGGTGACCCGCTCTCCGATGAGCTGATCCGGGGACGTTTCAAAGAAAGTCGCAAGGTGAAAGTGGTTCTGCGGGACGGGGCTCCGACCTTCATCGAGCAGGAGGCGATGGCCGGAGTATAGTGCCCTTTGTGATCGTTAAGATTCCCATGCACTCGTTAGCGGCCTCTGTGGCTGATTGCCGCAGGGGCCGTTCTGTTATTCAATGTCATCTGGCTCCTTCGTAACGAGATGTGTTCCAACCCCAATCGGTCCGAGTTTCAACTTGAGGATCGATGGCGTCCGGGCTTGGTTCTTGGCATCGAGTCTTCATGTGACGAAACGGCTGCAGCCATACTCAGTTATGAAGGAGAAGTGCTTTCCAACGTCGTGTCTTCACAAGTAGCCGTCCATGAAAAGTTCGGTGGGGTCGTTCCGGAATTAGCCGCACGAGCGCACCTTGGGAAGATCGACATGGTGGTCAGAGAAGCCTTGGCGACGGCCCAAGTCTCGAAACATACTCTTGGTGCCATAGCAGTCACCCAAGGACCAGGATTGGCTGGGGCGCTTTTGGTAGGAGTTAATTACGCCAAAGCTTTGAGCTACGGTTTGGGTATTCCGATCATCGGGGTCAATCACCTACAGGGGCACATCGCTTCCGCATGGCTCGCCGACCCGATGTTCCCACTGTCCTGTATTGTGCTGGTTGTATCGGGTGGCCATACCCACCTCTATCGTCATGAAGTCGGCGGTCGGTGTATCCTACTGGGACGCACTCGAGACGATGCCGCTGGTGAAGCGTTCGACAAGGGGGCTCAGATGCTTGGTTTGGGGTATCCAGGTGGACCAGTTATTGATCGAATCGCACGTTCCGGTGATTTACAGGTCTTTCGGTTCCCCCGATTTCACCGGGCAAAAAACAGTCTTGAGTTCAGCTTCAGTGGTCTCAAGACGGCGTTGTTGTATAAGTTACGAGAATTGGGTGGTCCTCTGCGATCTCAACAGACTGCCGACTTGGCGGCCGGCTACCAAGAGGCTATCGTGCAGGTTTTGGCCGCGAAGGCTTTCGCTGCCCTCAGGCAGTCGAACCTGACTGCGCTTGCTGTCGTGGGAGGGGTTTCAGCTAATTCACGGTTGAGGATCGTACTGAGCGAGCACGCGGTACGTGAAGGCATCCGTCTATCGCTACCGCCTATCGAGTATTGCACCGACAATGCTGCCATGATTGCCTCAGCGGGTCGTCAGTTGCTGATGAACGGAGAACGGCCACATGCAGATCTCGATATCAGCCCTGCTGAGAGATTCGTGACGATTCTTGATGAAAACGAGCAAATATCGGTTTCTCAAAGGGATAAGGAGAAAACCAATTCCTGATATCCGAGGTCAGATCACAGGACTACGTGCCAGCCAAGTCGCGTCGGTTGAACGACTCTACCGACGTCGTGTCTCACCCGATAAGGTCATTACCCCGGAACTCGCAAAGACAATGGCCCAGCTGACCGTTGAGCTCCGTCGCCCGCTCGGCGTGCTGTTGACCAGGCGAGGACAGGTTCAAGAAGTGATTGTGGGAACGGATTTGACGCTGTCTTCAACTACGCTGACCTTATTCCGCGCGGGGGCGCGATCGCTCCGTGGTTTGAGGTTCATTCGTACACAACTGCATGATCAACCATTAAATCAAGAAGTGCTCACCGACCTCGCCTTCTTGCGACTTGATCTTATCGGCCTCCTCTCCATTACCGAGGATGGCCGACTTGGCAATCTGTATGTAGCTCACCTGCTGGCGCCCAATTCGACCGGTCAATTATTCAAAGTGCTCAAGGCTATCCCGTTCCACAACCTGACCATGATGTTCGACCAGTTTATCGAAGAGCTGGATGCAGACCTTCAGCAAGTACGAGCTCACTATGCGGTGGAGAGCGGTAAGGAATCGGCGATACTCGTCAGCGCCTCTGCCAAAAGTCGATCCGAGCAGGAAGAGCGTTTAGCTGAATTGGCGGAGTTGGCAACCTCCGTCGACGTCACGGTGGTCGATCGGGTCGTACAACGAACGTCAGATGGACATCAGCGGTATCTCTTGGGAAGCGGCAAGATGAAGGATGTCTTAATTCAGACGCTCCATCGGGGTGCCGACATGGTGATCTTTGATCAAACCTTGTCGCCGGCTCAACTGCGAGCGATTTCTGAGATGACCGATATTAAGGTGATCGACCGGACGCAACTGATCTTGGATATCTTTGCTCGCCGAGCCCACAGCCGTGAAGGTAAAGTACAAGTGGAACTAGCGCAGCTGCGATATCTGCTTCCACGATTGTCTGGAAAAGGTGCTCAACTCTCGCGCCTGGGTGGCGGGATCGGCACTCGCGGACCGGGCGAAACCAAATTGGAAACTGATCGTCGCCGCGTACGCGACCGCATCACGCATTTAGAGCGGGAACTGACACAATTTGGACGCCAGCAAGACCAACGTTGTTCTAGGCGAGGTCGGCATGGACTGCCCGTCGTTTCTCTCGTGGGCTATACGAACGTCGGTAAGTCCACATTGCTCAATGTGCTGACGAACAGTCAGGTGTCGGCTCAAAACAGATTATTCGAAACCCTGGACACGACGAGCCGACGCCTGCGGTTCCCACAGGATCGCGAAATCATCATCACCGATACGGTAGGGTTTATTCGGGATCTTCCGCAAGAGCTGGTCGGCGCCTTTCGAACAACCCTCGAAGAACTACGAGAGGCTGATCTCATGCTGCATGTCGTCGACGGCAGCGCCGCGGACCTCGACATTCAGATTACGGCTGTCGTCGCCGTTCTTGAGGACTTGCATTTGAATGCGATACCGAGATGGCTCGTGTTTAATAAGTGTGATCAGATGTCGCCATCGGGCGCAGAGCTACTCTGCCGACGTTACGGAGCCATCGGCATTTCGGCGCTCCAGCCCACCACACTTCGTCCTCTCCTCGCTCGACTGGAAGCCCACGTGAGAGCTCAGTCAACCGGTGAGCATCCGGCGGTCGGCCTACCGCTGCAGGACGATACGCTGGTGCTTGCATCTCGTCGGTAACCTCTGCACAATCGGGCCGTTATGAAGAAAGCCAAACGCGTGAAAGCACAGCCTGCGCTCGACCGCCCGGCGCAGATTGCTAGGAGTCTCCGTCACGCCATGCCGGTCGCTCGAATGGAATTAACGCATCGATCTCCATGGGAGCTACTGGTCGCCACAATTCTATCGGCACAGTGCACAGACCAGCGGGTGAATCAGGTGACGCCGAGTTTATTCGAACAATATCCAACACCGCAAGCCATGGCCAAGGCGATGTCGGCTAAGCTGGAGGCATTGATCAGACCAACCGGTTTTTATAAGAGCAAGGCAAAAAACTTGATCAGCTGTGCTCAGGTCATTATCGCGCAGTTCAAGGGGCAAGTCCCCGATACAATGGAGGAACTCACATCGCTATCTGGTGTCGGACGAAAAACAGCCAACGTGCTCCTTGGGGCGATATTTGGAAAACCGGCTATTGTGGTCGATACCCATGTGAGACGGGTGGCCAACCGACTGGCTCTGACTCATTCAAGGGATCCCGAGCAAATCGAGCGCGATCTTCAATCGGTGTATTCACAAACCCAGTGGACGGATGTGTCCCAACGGTTGCTCCTTCATGGCCGGTATGTGTGCCTCGCACGGAAGCCGCGCTGTCTTGGTTGTCCGATTTACGATGTGTGTGTGTGGGAAGGAAAACTCCAGTCATGATTAAGAGCATGACAGGATTTGGCCGGCGGCAGGAGTCATGGTCCGAGGGGACCGTCAGCGTTGAAGTGAGATCGGTCAACCATCGTTTCCTTGAAACATCCATTCGTCTGCCGAAGTCGATGAGCGGGCTCGAAGAACATTTCAAGAAGACGATCCAACAACATTGTGTACGTGGAAGAGTCGATCTTACGGTGTTGCTACAGGGCAGTCGAGGAAGCGCTCGTGCGGTGCAACTTGACGTTGAATTGGCGAAACAGTACCATCAGGCTCTTCGTACGCTCCAGCGCACGCTGAAACTCAAAGGCTCCATTGACATCGGACTGATGGCAGGGTTCCGCGATATTATTGCGCTTTCTGAGCAGCCGACCGACGATCCTAAGTTCGCAAAAGTTGTGGAGAAGCTTGGACTACTCGCGGTGTCGCACATGACGAAGATGCGGGAGAAAGAGGGGGCCTTGCTTGCACAGGATATCATGGCTCGACTTGATCAAATGCGTGAATGCAGCAGCGCAGTATCGTCCCGCGCTCCTCACCTTGCACAAGAAATGTTCGACCGTATGAAGCAGCGTGTGGAGAAGTTGTTGGCAGACTCTATCCCGGATTTTCCTCGGCTCAATCAGGAGTTGGCTCTCTATGCCGACCGGTGCGACATTACGGAAGAATTGGTCAGGCTGGACACGCATATGGTACAGTTTGAGCGTGCGTTCCAAGGCACAGAACCTGTAGGCAAGACGTTGGATTTTCTTCTTCAGGAGATGGGCCGGGAAGTCAATACCATTGGATCAAAAGCCAACGACGCGGCGATCAGGGCAAACGTGGTGCGAATGAAGGCTGAGCTAGAGCGTATGCGTGAACAGATACAGAATGTCGAATGAGCATCGCGATTACCACAAGTAACCATCCTCCGGGTGTGATGGGGAATCGGCAAACTTCTGAACGTCGGGGAATCCTGTACATCGTTTCAGCCCCTTCCGGAGCGGGGAAGACGACCTTATGTAAGCAGATCGTGACGTCGGTCCCCGGACTGTGGCATTCGGTGTCGTTTACGACAAGAAAACCACGCCCAGGAGAAGAACACGGACGTGAGTATTTCTTTATCGAAGAGAAAGTCTTTCACGATATGGTTGCGAGAAATGAGTTCTTGGAATACGCACACGTGTATTCCAACTGGTACGGAACACCGCGAAAGCCTTTAATGGATAGGATGGAGCAGGGTATCGATGTCTTGCTGGAAATCGATGTCCAAGGTGCGCTTCAGATTAAAAAGAAATTTGGCGATGCCGTCTATATCTTCATCCTCCCTCCATCCATGGACATTCTGCGTGCTCGACTCCAAGGTCGAGGATCAGATTCTCACGAGGAGATTGTCCGCCGATTGCAAAAGGTGAAAGAAGAAGTGTGGTGTTTCAGGGAATATTATTACATCGTTCGCAACGATGATCTGACACAATCTCTCCATGAGCTGCAAAGTATTTTTGTCGCGGAGCGTCTGAAAACCAAACGGATGGACATGCATTGGCTTGAGCAAAGCTTTATTCTTGAGAAAAATGTAAAATCGACGGAAAGGGAACCGTCATCCATTCTATAGCAAGAAGGGAGTAAGACCTATTATGATCGACATGTTGGGTTTGTTGCCGCAATACACGTCAAACGAATTTGATTCCCGTCACCGATTGGTGATCGTCGCCTCACAGCGGGCCAAGCATTTGACTCAAGGTGCTAAACCAGCCGGGTCCTCTCGCTTCACAAAAGAAACAACCATCGCACTTGACGAGGTGCTGAGAGGCCATGTCAAGTATTTGACCGGCAAAGAGGCCCGCGATGCGATGAAGGAAGCTAAACGAGGGAAAGAGGGGGAAACCGAGCGTATAGCCATGATGACTGGAGAGGACGCCCGCGAAATCAAGAAGGAGCTCAGTGTGTACGTCGATGATACGGTGCCGCCGCCGGCGGCTCCGGCTGAGGAGTAAGGATTGGACGAAGCGCAATCGCCGATAAATCTGTGTGGCAAGCGTCTTGTCCTTGGAGTAACCGGCAGCATTGCCGCGTATAAAGCGGTCGGCTTGCTGAGAGCCCTTGTACGCGAAGGGGCCGCCGTGTCGGTGGTCATGACTCAGGCTGCCACGAAATTTGTGACTCCCCTTACGTTTGAAGTCCTCTCCGGAAGGCGGGTAACGACGGACCTCTTTGAATCTCATGGGGAGATGGTCCATCTCGCCGTTCCAGGGCAAGCCCATGCGATTATTGTGGCGCCAGCTACGGCAAATTTTCTGGCAAAGGCGGCGCTTGGTCTAGCCGATGATCTGTTGAGTACGATGCTGTTGAATGCTCGATGTTCCGTGATTGTCGCTCCTGCCATGGACGGGGACATGTGGATACATCCCACCGTCGTCCAACATGTTCAGGCGCTCCGAACTCGTGGCATCGTCGTGCTTGATCCTGAAGTCGGTCCGTTGGCATCAGGACAAGTCGCACAAGGAAGGCTTTCAGAAGAGTCAAGAATCTTGGATGCCCTTCATGCAGCGCTGATTCCACAGCAGGATTGGCAAGGCCAGCGGGTGTTGGTATCCGCGGGACCGACTCAAGAACCCATTGATCCGGTTCGATTTATTTCCAACCGTTCCTCCGGGAAGATGGGGTATGCCATTGCAGAAGCTGCACGGGATCGAGGAGCCGAAGTTGTTTTGGTTACAGGGCCTTCCGCTCTAACGCCTCCTCCAGGAGTCACCACTGTTTCAGTTAACACAGCGAACGAGATGAGCGACGCGCTGAGTCGGCACTTTCCGTCCGCTACGGTTCTGATCATGGCTGCAGCAGTTGCAGACTTTCGCCTCAAAATGCCGGCCGAACAAAAACTTAAAAAACAGGGCAAATCTGAGCTCACCCTCGAGCTTGAAGCCACTCCGGACATTCTCGCGATGCTGTCTGCGCGTCGGACATCGCAAATTATGGTCGGTTTCGCGGCGGAAACCCAACACGTACTGTCTCATGCGAAAGACAAGTTGAGAGAGAAGGGCCTTGATCTTATTGTTGCCAACGACGTCGCGCAAGCGGGAGGTGGGTTTGGCAGTGACGACAATGCGGTCGTCATTCTTTCGACCACGGGCGAACAGCGAGTCTTGGGTCTGATGCCCAAGCGTCGGCTGGCTGACGAAATTCTAACTGCCGTGCGCGAACTGTGTCTGCTCTCACCTCGTCGCGAGTCCTTGGTGGAGTGACCCGAGTATGGCGTCAGGTTCAAAAAAAACGGGCAATGCCGCTGAAATTGATCGGCTAGCCTTAGCCTTCGCTAAGGAGCCGGGATCCAAGGTGTTTATCCCTCTGGCGGAAGAGTACGGCAAAGCCGGCATGTGGGAAGAGGCGGTTGCTGTTCTTGAAGATGGGTTGAAGACCTATCCAGGTTTCATCACGGCCATGGTGGCGTTAGGTCGCGCATATGAGCAGATAAATCAGCCGGTCAAGGCTAAGGCCATTCTCGAAGAAGCCATAAAAGCAAGTCCCGATAATCTTCGTGCGCATCGAATATTGGCTAAACTCTATGTGGCTCAAGGGGCCAACGAAGCGGCCATCCGGGCGTGCAACGTCATTTTATCCATACATCCACACGACCAAGAAGCCTTGTCTCTTCGTGCCGGGCTCGATGTACCGACGACTCAAGGAGCAGCACAATTGCAAGGACAATCGAATGCGAAATCGGTGAAAGCTTCACCCCTTGATTCTGTCCGCCTCCGCGGCCAAGGCATGGCATCCGTCTTAGACGATGCGCTGCCGGTAACGAAGCATGAACTTAACGGGTTGTCCAGTAACCGGCCTCGCTCAGAAGAAAGGCCTGTTCCGACAGTCGGTTCCACGGTCCAAACCTCACAGAAAACGAGAAGCCCGGTGATCGCACAGCTTGAGCAGTGGCTCAGCTCGGTCCAGGCACGTCGACAAAATCCCCAAGCCTCTTCTGGCTCCCACTCATGAACTTTCCCATGACTTCAATGGTTTGACCCTCTGAGAGGGGACTGCTAAAATGCCGCC
>JAICWG010000133.1 GCA_025934915.1 Nitrospira sp. | reverse complement strand
CTGCAGGCATCGTAACTTCTTCCACATTCCGCCATTCTTGCTTCGTGAGCAAGGGCTTACCCTAGGTCACTTTCCTTTTTGTTTGTACTTACAATCAATGGATTATGAATACATGATCACGGTCGCGATGATGGGAAAGACCATCATGGCTGGCGAACCAATGCGCAGATCAAGCCGTGCGTCTGTAATCTCGAAGCGGGGCCAATTTTATGCAGTGGGAAATCTGACGGATGGCGACTGCAGGTATAAAGATGAGGGCAAGGAATGTAACGCGCACACCCGACTCAAGACACTTTTAGATATTGACGAAGCTCAAGGTAGTGATCGTCAGAAAGGAAGTCAGTAGGGCAGAACGCAGGACCGGTTTCTTGATATGCGATTAACGCGGGGCCAGCAACATCTTTCCGTAATTAACAAAGGAGGAAGTGCTATGAAAACTGCCGCAGTTATCGGGTTATCTTTAGTGACAGCTTGTTTGTTGACAACGACATCCTTTGGCCAGACGGGTGGCGAGGAAGGAAAGTATAAGGTTCTTCCCTATCCACAAGGAGGAGTCAAGCAAACCAAAAAGAATACATTTGTTGGGCAAACCGTAAAAGATAAACAGGGTCAGACGGTCGGCACATTGAACAGTGTTGTGCTCGATACGGCAAGCGGGAATATCATAGCTGGTGTTGTGAAAATTCCTCTTTCCAACGATCGATCCGCGCTGGAACCCGTACCCTGGAAGAATATTCATGTTGACCCAAATAACGGAGAGGTGCATCTCAATGTGACGCTAAAGGAGTTGGTGCCGAACGCGGTCACCCCTTACATGCGCGAAATCGTGAAGGGCATAGAGGAACAGACTCAATAGAAACGGCCGGATGCGGTCGAATTTGAGATCGTCCAGCAGCTCTTGGTTAACCCCAAGGGCTGCTGGGCCGGTTCGTTCGTCATCACTAGTGGAATCCTAAGTCGCTCGACGTATGGCAGATCTCTTTCCGAGAGGATTGCTGGAGTCGCATTCATGATAGTTTTCACCGCAGCTGAACATCGACCATTCTCAATCGCAGTCGCAAGTCCGTTCTAAGGATGAATCTTCTAGTCGTGTGCAAACGTAAAGGGAGATGCCATGTCAATACGCTATCGACAGATGCTTTTACTCGCCTTAATCGGAACGATCCTCACCCTAACGCCTCAGGCTGATGCAGTA
This sequence comes from Nitrospira sp., assembly GCA_025934915.1. Taxonomy (GTDB): domain Bacteria; phylum Nitrospirota; class Nitrospiria; order Nitrospirales; family Nitrospiraceae; genus Nitrospira_D. The sequence continues at coordinate 10,699 of JAICWG010000133.1, read as the reverse complement.
AGCGAGACAGAAGGGCCGCCACGGGGCCATCTGAAAATCTCGGGTGTCGTCGTGCAAAAGGCAGGAACTCTGGCCGTAAAGAGTCCGGATGGGGCCACTTACCAGCTCAATCCGAACCAATCTCTCCGTCACGGACACGAGCCGTTCAAAGAGGGCGATGAGGTCGCGGTGCTGCTCAATGAAAACAACGCGGTCATTGATATTCATCCGAAAGGCCAGGAGGGCAAGCATCGCTTCGTGACGGGCAAATTGATCTATGTCGGCAAAATGAAGCCGGAGATCAAGCTGGCGACACCACAAGGGGAGAAAGTCTTTCCGATCGAGCGCCAGGAGATCAAGACCGGAGCCTTTGAAGAAGGGGCTATGGTGACTGCGGAACTGAATGAGGCGGGTACCCTGATTGATCTTCACCACGAGAGCGGCGGAGACAAACACTAACGGTCGCCGAGGTCAACGCAATCTTATCGTGGTCGATTCAGCTGTTCGGCTCATAAAAAGGCCGAGGGGGCGAATTTATTCACGGTACCGAAGCGGGTCGTGACGCGTGGTCATGTTTGAGTGAGGAGTCAGCAGCAAGTAGTGGTCGCTGACGCGAGGAGTGAACGCATATGAGCAAGCCTTCTGTCGATGCCAATCCGACGCTTCCCATCCAGGACGATGACCATATCGCGGGATCCGATACTGCAGCCGTCACGGTTGTAGCTTACTGCGATTTCGAATGTCCCTATTGCGGCCGTGCATATCCCATCATCAAACGACTTCGGACTCGACTCACAGATCGTCTGCGGTTCGTCTTTCGCCATTTCCCATTGATTCATAAACATCCTCTCGCTCAACAGGCCGCAGAAGCCGCGGAAACGGCCGATGCCCAGGGTCGGTTTTGGCCCATGTACGATCTGCTGTTCGAGCATCAAGAGGCTTTGGAGAATCGCCATCTGCTCGTCTACGCAGAACATCTCGGTCTCGATGTCGGACGGTTTGAACAAGAATTAGTGGGCCGGGTTCATGAACAACGCGTGAACCGGGATGTGCGAAGCGGCCGGGGCAGCGGAGTAACGGGAACCCCGACCTTCTTCGTGAACGGTGACCGCCACATGGATGAGGAGACCCTGGAGCGCCTCATATTGCGCATGAGTGAACGGGGGCCCGTATGACATTATCACGCAGAACTATCGCACAGATCATTGAACCGGAGCCTGTCATCAAGGGGGCGGGCGTCACGACGTGAGATTGGCGAATGCCTATTCGGTCCAAATCATGATCGATGGGCGCTCTATTCATCAATTGTCCAAATTAATGGAGGGATAACCATGGCGACACAAGTCACGATTCAAGATCCGACGAAGGCGAAGGCTTATTTCGAGGCAAAGATGGCGTTCACCACGGGGCCTGTGGAACTCGAACGCATGATGAAGAACAACGAGGTGAACGTGGTCGATGTGCGGGTTGCAGAAGACTACGCCGAAGGACACATTCCTGGCGCGATCAATCTGCCCAAGGATCAATGGCACACGTTGAAAGGCCTGCGCAAGGATAAGACCAACGTCCTGTACTGCTACTCGCAGGTCTGCCATCTCGCCGCGACGGCGGCGGTCGAGTTTGCCGGGAAAGGCTATCCCGTCATGGAATTGGATGGTGGATGGCGGTGGTGGAAGGACGATGATTTCACCGTCGAAAAGTGACAAGGTTGCAGGATTTCTGGAGTCGGATCATGTCAACATCTTCCGGATGGCCAGTTTCGAGTCGCATGACAGAAAGGAATGTATATGGACAACACAACACAAGCCACCGACCAACCGGTTCTGAACCATATCCAAGGACTCGTGAAAGAAGAACATCGATTGTATGAACAAGGTGAACGAGTGACGCTGAGTGATACCGACCGTCAGAAGTTAGCGAAGGTTCAAGTTGAATTGGATCAGTGCTGGGATCTCTTACGTCAACGGCGAGCCCTTCGCGATGTCGGATTGGATCCAAATATGGCACAACTCCGTTCTTCACAAGTGGTGGAGAATTACGAGCAGTAGCAACCGCGGTCACACGCGAGCCTTCAGGGCGAGGCTTCTTTGAAAGGATGTCGTCCTGACGGCCACAAACACCCTGATGGCAGAACTCGCGCAGGATTGGAGCCGACCAGAGGGCGGGCAACTGCTCGGCATCCTGTTCAACGAGGTCCTGCCGAAGATCGGGTAGGAGCGTTCGACTGGCCCGGAACTAACGAAATGACAACACCAACAAGGAAACAAACATGAGCATCAACGGAAAAGTCGCGTTCGTGACCGGGGCCGCGAGCGGCATCGGCCGCGCTGCGGCGCTGGCGTTCTCCCGCGAGGGGGCCAGCGTGGTGGACGACGACGTGGATGTGCATAACACCAGCGAAGTCCTCTTCCGCCTCTGCGCCAACACCGACCCGCAACGCGACAGCATCTTCACCAAAGGCCCATCCGACGTGCTCGACCATGCCACCAGCAAAATCGCCATCGGCAGCAAACTTGGCATCGACGCGACGAAGGAATTGCTCGGCGAAGGCTTCAAACGCCCCTGGCCGCCGCTCATCAAGATGGATGAAGCTGTCCGAAAGAGAGTGGATGCGTTGTTTGGAGGAAAGTTGTGAACACGAAGTCACTCGTCGCTCTGAGCCAAGCGGTTCCTTTGCCGAACTTCATCTTGTGGCTCAGATTAAGCACATGCTGAAAGACGAAGGTCATTGCTTGGCGAGGATAGAGCGGATCTAATAAAAAGAAAGGCGATCAAATGCTGGATCATATTTTTCTAACAGTAGTCGACCTCGAACGCTCGATCGCATTTTATGAGAAAACATTGGCCTCTCTCGGGATTGAGCATGCGATCGATTACGATGGCAAGGATGGTCCGCAAGGCCATCCGGACCTTAAGGGTTTCGGACGCGACAACCGTGTGTCTTTCTGGCTGCGCAAGGGGAGTCCGGAGCCGCAAGCAGTTCATGTTGGATTCGTGGCCCGCAGCGAGACGGAGGTCCATGCCTTCTACAGGGCAGTCATGGCGGCGGGTGCCAGCGACAACGGAGAGCCGGGAGCGAGACTCCACTACGACCCCTGTTACTTTGCTGCCAATGTTTTCGATCCCGACGGTTACAGCTTGGAGGCGGTTTATAAGAGCTGGCAACACCCACAATCATGAAAAAATTACTTATCTATGGAGCGACCGGCTACACCGGTCGCATGGCAGCGGTGCAGGCGAAAAAGACTGGGCTGGACTTCGTGATCGCGGGGCGAGACGAGCCAAAGCTTGCGAACCTTGCCAGCGAGTTGAAAGTGGAGCACCGGGTCTTCGCGCTCGACGATGCAAACGTAATTCAGGAAGCGTTGGCTGGCATTTCCGTCTTGCTGAACTTTGCAGGTCCGTTCGCACGGACCGCTAGCCACTGATTCGTGCCTGCATGGAGGTCGGCGTTCACTATCTGGACATCACCGCGGAGATCAACGTCTATCGGCTGGCGGATCGGCTCGATCAGGAAGCATGTGATGCCGGTGTGATGCTCCTGCCTGGTGTCGGCTGGGATGTGGTTCCAACCGATTGCCTCGCGAGCTATGTAGCCGGGCAGGTCGAAAATCCACAAACCCTCCGGATCGCGCTTCAAGTTGCGGGTTCAATGTCCCGCGGGTCGGCGATCAGCATCGGCGAGATCATCGGAGCGGGTTTGATGGTCCGAAAAAGCGGCGAACTCGTTGCGACGCCGGACGCGAAGCCGGAGTTTTTTGATTTCGGCGAGGGGCCCGTCATATGCGCGCCGCTGTCCTTCGGCGACCTCGTCACCGTCTGGCATTCGACGGCGATCCCGAATATCTCGATGTTCGTCCATATCACCGGTGACGCTTTTCCTCAGGGCGACCTCACGCAACTTCCCGACGGCCCCAGTCGCGAGCAGAGGGAAGCGCATCCTGCCCGGGCGGTAGCTGAAGTAGTTGGCGCTGATGGGGCAACTGCCCGCGCTGTGATCGATACCGTCAACGGCTATTCTTTCACTCCAATGTCGGCAATCGAGGCGGCGCGGCGGGTTTTAGCCGGAGATCACCGACCCGGATTTCAGACGCCCGCAAACGTCTTCGGCAGGAGCTTTGCAGAATCCATCGAGGGGACGCGCATCAGTGACGTTATGGTTTAGGACTTCGTCACTTCTGCCGCTTTCGGACTCAAATTCTGGAAACAAACACCTGAAACTTTCGCACTCCGCCTCACCCACATTTTCCATGTCGTTCTCGAAAAGAATCCGCATGGAACAGCCAAAAAGGAAATTGAACCATGAATAAACTAACAGGAAAAGTTGCAGTCGTCACCGGTGCTTCAAAAGGCATCGGTGCCAGCATCGCCAAACATTTCGCGGCCGAAGGCGCATTGGTCGTCGTCAATTATGCCTCCGATCAGCCGGGAGCGGACAAAGTCGTTTCAGAAATCATCGCCGCAGGTGGAAAGGCGATTGCCGTGCAAGGCGACGTCTCGAAGCAAACGGACATCAGCCGTCTTTTCACCGAGACCATCACTGCGTTCGGCAAGCTGGACGTGCTGGTAAGCAATGCTGGGCTTGCGGTATTCGAGATGGTCGCAGATCTGACAGAAGAAGCGTTCCACAAACAGTTCAACGTGAATGTGCTTGGGCATTTCCTGGCCATTCGCGAGGCATTGAAGCACTTCGGCGAATCCGGCGGGAGCATCATCAACACCAGCTCGATTCTGAGCACTGATTCCTTATATGTGGCGAGGGATCATGGTGCATGAGGACTCAAGCGCCAGCGTGTAGAACTCTCTTCCCAGCGGCTCATGATGATGAACGCCGGAAGGAGCTTTTTTCACGAGGAGTCCACGCCCGATGTGCCGGTCGAGATGTTGCAGATTTTTATCCGCCCGGAGGCCGAGGACTTGGAGCCAAGCGTGCAGTTTTACGAGCGCTCTGAGGGGTTCGAGAACGGTCAGTGGAACCTCATCGGCGGCCTTGCCGGGAGCAATGCGCCGCTCCTGATTCGCAATCGGGTAACGGTTTACGACGCCCATCCCAAAGCCGGCGCGGAGTTCTCAACCCAAGAAAGGATCATCTTCCTATGCCCATCATCCACCAAAATAACCTCTACACGTTGGTCATCGAGTTCGAGACCGATCCTGCCAAGATCGAAGCACTCATCGACGGCATTGCCGCCGCAGTGGAGCAATCTTTTTGCCCGGACAGACGATTTGTTTCCGCAAGCTTCCACGCGAGCGACGACGGCCGCCGGATGCTCAATTACGCGCAGTGGACCTCGCAAGCGGACTACGAAGCATTCATGAACGACACCTCCGGCAATCGAACCCGAACCATCGGGAAGTCATCCAACGCTGCGGAGCAAAGCCGCTCGGTGGCCATGCGTACACCGTCCGGCGCATCGTGGAAAGAGTGGGATGAGCATCGGCAAACCTGACTCCTTGAGCTTCACGCGAAAAACCGCAAGGCCTGACCATGCGCTGCAGCGAACCCGGCTATCGCGTTCCGGTTGCAATCCACGCGTCTCGCGGGCCGGGTCTCGGAGCTTGGTCATTGGGCGGCTGCTGTTCGTTATCAGTAGCACATAGAAAGGAGATCGTTATGGGCACAGAAAGAAAGGGTGGAGAACCTGTGAAGACGATATTGCTGGTAGGAGCCACTGGGAGCCTAGGTAGCCAGATCGCGCTGGCACTGCTGACCAAAGGCGCAAAACTCCGCCTGCTGGTGCGTCCCGGCAGCCGAGCGAAACTTGCCGCCGATGTCGCAGCGGCGTCCGAGATCGTCGAAAACGAGGCAAGTGCCTTCGATGGCGTCTACACCGTGGTGTCGGCCGTACAGGGAGAACCCGAGACGATCGTCGACGCTCAACTCAATCTATTACGGGCCGCGCGCGCAGCAGGCGTCCGGCGGTTCATCCCGTCTGACTATAGCCTCAACCTCTTTGGTCTGGCTGAAGGCGAAAACGTTAACTCGGACTGGCGTCGCGAGTTCGCGCGGCGAGCGGAAAAGGAGCGCGGCGCCGTCGAGGTGGTGCACGTGTTGAACGGGGGCTTCCTCGATAGGGGCGTGCTGTTCGGGTTCCTCGGAGCATTCGACCTCGAGAAGGGCGAAGCCTACCTTTGGGGCGACGGCAACGAGAGAATGGAGGTCACCACTTATGCCGACACTGCTGCTTACACGGCGGAGGCAGCTGTCGCCGATGGCCCTCTGCCCGGCGAGTTCTTCGTGGCCGGCGAGTCGCTCACCTTTCACGAACTGGTCAACGAGACGGCGGCCGGGCTTGGACGGCCAGTCACGGTGAAGAAACTTGGTACGCTCGCAGATCTGGATGCGGAGATCGCCCGCCACCTTCAAGCAGAACCGGGCAACAGGTTTTCCTGGCTGCCGTTGATGTACTGGCGCGGCATGCTGAACGGCAAGGGAAAACTCGGAGAGCTCCAGAACGCACAATACCCGGCGATTCATCCTACCGGTGTGCGCGAGTATGTGAAGAGAATGGTGGCGGGAAACGCATGATCCTCACATCTCCATGGCGGGCCGTACCCAAGTCAGCCGCTGATCCAGGGTTCCGGAAGTTGATGGAGCAACATCAACGAAAGTGACGTATGTGAAGCCGTCTAACAACCGGTTGCAGCGGACGGCGCTATGCGCCGCCGCTGAACCGGAACGCTCGTTGATACCAAAATGTTGGAGCAGATCAGCGCGGTGAAAGTGCCTCTCGGCAGGAGGTAACGATGTCTGAACCGGAACGATACGACGTGGTTGTCATCGGTAGCGGCGAAGGCGGCAAGTACCTCGCGTGGCACATGGCACAGGCCGGCCGGCGGACGGCAGTAGTCGAACGTCGTTGGATCGGTGGCTCCTGCCCGAACATCAACTGCCTCCCAAGCAAGAACGAAATCTGGAGCGCCGGTGTCGTCAAAACCGTCACGCGCGCCGGAGAGTTCGGTGTCACGACCGGCCCGGTCTCGGTCGATATGGCGAAGGTCTTGCAGCGCAAGCGAGACATGGTCGATGGCCTCATTGCATTTCACCTGGAGCGTTATCAAGCAAGCGGCGCTGAGCTCATCATGGGGAGCGCTCGTATCGTCGCGCCAAAGACGGTCGAGGTGGCCCTGAACAATGGAGGGACGCGACGGCTGATCACCGGCAAGCTCTTCCTCGACCTCGGCACGCACGCCGGCATCCCACCGGTGTCCGGCCTGGCGGACGCTCAACCGCTCACGAACATCGAAGCACTCGAGCTCGACCGGCTCCCGGGTCATCTTTTAGTCCTCGGCGGTGGGTACGTCGGCCTTGAACTCGCGCAGGCTTACCGGCGTTTCGGCAGCCGTGTCACCATCATCGATCATGGTCCACGTCTGGCTGGTCGCGAAGACCCGGACGTCTCAGAGGAAGTTAGAAGCATTCTGGAGGCGGAAGGAGTCGAGGTGCTGCTGTCCACGGAAGTCGAGCAGGTAGAGGGTCGGTCCGGCGAGCACCTGCGAGTTAGTGTGCGCACACCGGATGGCCAAAGGATACTCGAGGGCACCGATCTCCTGGTCGCCGCCGGCCGCACACCCAATACACGGGGAATCGGTCTCGAAGAGGCCAGCGTTGAACTGACCGACCGTGGCTACATTCGTGTCAACGAACGCCTTGAGACGACGGCGCCCGACACCTGGGCGATTGGCGAGTGCGCGGGGAGCCCGCAGTTCACCCATCTCTCGCTCGACGACTTTCGCGTGATCCGGGACAACCTGAGCGGCGGACACCGGACGATTGAGGGGAGGCTCGTGCCGTATTGCATGTTCATCGATCCACCCCTTGCCCGGGTAGGGATGAGCGAACGTGAGGCGCGCGACAGTGGCGTACACGTGCGTGTGGCGAAACTGCCCATGCGGGCGATGCTGCGGACTCGGACCACGTCGGACAACACCGGGTTCATGAAGGCGCTGGTGGGTGACGACGACCGCATCGTCGGCTTCTCGATGATCGGCCCCGACGCGGGTGAAGTGATGGCGGTCGTGCAGATCGCGATGATGGCGCACCTGCCCTACACAAGTGTCCGCGATGCCATTCTCACACATCCGACCATGGCGGAAGGTCTGAACGCGCTGTTCAGCAACGTGCCAAACGGGACGGGACGAGTGTGCGACAGCAGGTGAGCCCTCGAAGGTATCTTTCGAAGCCGATTCCAAGTTTCGCGACGGACTCGCCTAAACCGAAACGGTTGGGTTTGACGGAGTACATATGACAAGACCGATACACACCCTATCCGCACTCATGCTTATTGTTGCGAGCGCCACCTTGGCATCGGGAGCGACGAGTCTCTCTCTAGAACAGAAAATCCGAGAACGGACCGCGTCCATCGAGACGAAGCTCATTGCATGGCGAAGAGATATTCATCAGCATCCGGAGCTCGGCGACCAGGAGCTTCGGACCGCGCGCCTGGTCGAGGAGCACTTGCGCGGCCTCGGTCTGGAAGTCCGAACCGGTGTAGCGCGTACGGGCGTGGTGGGCATCCTGAAAGGAGCCAAACCGGGACCTACCGTGGCGCTCCGCGCCGATATGGACGCGCTCCCGGTCAAGGAACCGGACGGGTTACCGTTTGCGTCGAAGGCGAAAGGGCGGCATTGGGGGAAAGAGGTCGATGTCATGCATGCCTGCGGCCATGACGCGCATACCGCCATGCTGATGGCGACGGCCGAAGTGCTCACCGGCTTGAAGGACGACCTGCTCGGCACTGTTATGTTTATTTTTCAGCCGGCGGAGGAAGGGTCCAGTCTCGTTACGCCGGGGTCGGGGAAGACATGGGGGGCCAAATTGATGCTCCAAGAAGGAATCTTCACGGAGACGAAACCCGATGGCGTCTTCGGCTTGCACGTCATGCCGGGACACTCAGGCGAGATTTTCTATCGCAGCGGCGCGACCACGGCAAGCGGCGACGCCTTGGACATCACCATCACCGGGAAACAGGGGCATGGTGGCATGCCGTGGAACACAATCGACCCCATCACGACGTCGGCGCTCATCATTTCCGGCCTGCAGACCGTGGTGAGTCGTAAGGCCAATCTCACCCTCTCGCCCACCGTCGTCACCATTGGAACCATTCACGGCGGACAGGCAGGAAATGTTGTCCCGGAGACCGTGCACATGGCCGGCACCATCAGGACATACGATGATACGGTGCGGGAAGTCGTCCACCACGATAGTCGGGTCACGGCGGAAAAAATTGCGGAGAGCGCCGGAGCCAAGGCCGACGTGTCGATCGTTAAAATCTATGACGCGACGGTGAATGATGAAGAATTGGCTGGACGGTTTTGGCCGGTGCTTGAGCGGGCGGCGGACGGTCGGGTAAGTCGAGCGCCGCTGGTCGGGGCGTCCGAAGACTTCTCCTTCTTCGCGGAGGCAACGCCCGGCCTCTTTGTCTTCTTAGGTATCACGCCGCGCGATCAAGATCCCGCGAAGGCCGCGCCGAACCACAGTCCCAGCTTCTTTGTCGACGAGAGCGCCTTGGTGGTTGGGAGTCGAACCATGGCGTCTCTGGCCGTGAACTTCCTCGATTCACAGCCTGAGAAGTAAGTACTTACAGACAGAAAGCCGCGATGGCTCCAAAGAATTCGATTCGGCTGAAGAGCCAATTGAGAAGGCAATATCGGACAATGTATCTCCACGATGAGGCAATGGATTTAGTGAGCCGCGGCATGCTGACCCTGAACAGAGTCGTGTGCACCGTCAGGTTACGCGCCGCTGAGCGGTCGAAGCGCGCAATGAGAAGGAGTTGAACAGATCGTCCGTCCTGATGTATTGGATAGAACAGAAAGGCGCTGACCGAACTCTCATCATGAACATCGCAGCGCGTACGAGAGGATCGACACTGTCGGCAACCGATTGTTCGAAGCCCGCTCGGCGGGCATGCACCGATGCTTCGCGCTCGCATCAGTCGCGGCAATTTCCATTTCGAACATGGCTTCAACGACTAGGCTAAGACAATGATCAATGAAATCGAGCGCGCTCCGCAATGCCTCACCGTGGGCTCGTGAATGGGCGCGCTACAAAGGAGGACACGAACATGGCGTTGACCGTTGACGATATCAAGAAATGGTTGGGCTCCTTAGAACAGAAGCGGGATGAACTGAGACTTCAGGCTCACTTGTTGGGGATGGAGGCTCGCGACGAATTCGACAAAGTGGACCAATCGATCGACAAGTTTCGAGGGGCGGTTCAATGGGCGTCGTCAACCGCATCGGCCGCGGCGCGGGAAGCACCTGCCACGATCAAGACCGGCGCTGAGAAACTCACCAGGACGGTGTCGGATTCCATCACCGAATTACGCGACACGCACGCCGACACCCTCGATACACTCAAACAACGGGCCGGCGACCTTCACGCGGAGATCGAAAAAACCACCCTGTCGCTCCAGGATGCGGTCGGATCGTTGAAAGACAAGGCGGGCGAGGCGTCGGCTGATTTTCGGCGTCGGGCCGAGGAAGCCAAGACGGAATTCACCGCCAAAGCCGCTGATGCCAAAACCCAAATTGCCGGGAAGCTTGAGGAGATGAAGCATAAAGGCCAGGAGATGAAGGAACGGTCGGCACTTGTGTCTGAAGGAGTGAAAGGAGCCTTGAAAGGCATGGCGGAAGACTTCTCACGTCATCTCGGCGAACTCCATACCGATCTGGACAAGCGACTGACCGCTCTCAAGGGTAAGGTTGAATCGTCCGG
>JAICWG010000172.1 GCA_025934915.1 Nitrospira sp. | reverse complement strand
TGTCTCGCCGCTACCGTCATCTTCTATCTCAATTAATGAGTCCTGAACCTAGGCTCTGTTGACATTCATTTCATCCAGATGAGGGCAGAGGCGAGATAGATTGCGCCGAGGAAATTTCTGGCGGTGTTGTCGTAGCGCGTCGCGATGGCGCGATAGTGTTTGAGTTTGGCAAAGAAATTTTCTATCAGGTGGCGTGTTTTATAGAGGTCTTTGTCGTATTCCCGCTGTTCAATGCGGCTGGATTTTGGCGGGATGACACGCTCCACGCCCGCCTGCTTCAGCAGGTCCAGCACGCGCTCGTTCGCATCGAAGGCGTTATCCGCCAGCAAGGCGTCGATTTTTTCAAGAACCCCCCGGCAGGAGCACATCGGCCCCGTGCAGATCGTACGCGTGACCGGGCGTGAGGTGAAACCCCGTGGGATTGCCCAACGCGTCACCTAGGGCGTGGATGTTGGTGGTCAGGCCGCCTTTGCTGCGCCCGATCGCGTCTTGTTCGCGGACGGCGTTGGTCTCCTGCCCCCCTTTTTACGCGCCCCCGCTGCGTGCTGATGGGCACGCACGATTGTGGCGTCGATCATCGCGTATTCGTTGTCCGCATCAGCAGTCAGCTGGGTGAACACATCTTCCCACACGCCGCGCTCGCACCAGCGCGTGAAGCGGGTGTGCACTGCCTTCCACGGGCCAAACCGTTCCGGCAAATCCCGCCATGGAATACCCGCCCGGTACCGGTAGACCACCGCCTCCACGAACAACCGGTTGTCCTTCGCCGTCACGCCAACCGTCTCGTCGCGCCCCGGCAGCAATCCTTCGATCCGCTTCCACTGATCATCCCGCAATCCATAACGCCTTTGTCCCATCCATACGCCCCTCCCCTGGCCTATGATACAGTGAATCACAGACGTAAGCTCTTGTGAATCCTCCAAACTAATTGAGGACACGTCCTAGCTGTTTGTCGAACGAGGGTATCGCTCATCCACTAAAGCAACCAGTGGCCATCATTTGCGAGCTTGATGTGTTGCGGACCGAGGATAAGGCAAATTTCTCATAGAGGTCACAATGCCGAACAAAAACACACCATTTCATCCAATTATCTACGTTCGAGGTTATGCCATGACCCCCCTCAGAGATTGACGCAACCACTGCAGATCCTTTCTGCGGATTTAATCTTGGTTCGACCGTCTACCGCGCGGTCGTAGACAAATCGCGACCCCCTCGAAAATACATTTTTGAGTCCCCTGTGGTGCGGTTGGCGTCTGAGTTCGGTTATCGAGATGTCTATGAAGAAGGATACGATATTCTTGACCCCGAGTGGACCAATGATCCGGAGAACAAGCTCACAAGCCGATCAATTATCGTGTACCGCTATTATGATGAAGCTTCGCGCCTGCTCGGCCTCGGCAAACTCCTGACATTGAGATCTTTTCGGCCAAGCTCGGTGAACTCATCCTCCGTGTGCGTGACCTTATCTGGGCAAATCCGGAGAACGGTATTACGAAGGGTGCCTTCCGATGCTACCTTGTGGCCCATTCAATGGGAGGGCTCGTGTGTCGTGGACTGCTGCAGAACCCAAAGAATGACAAGAAGGGAGCAGCGACGTATGTCGATAAGTTTTTTACGTACGCGACTCCCCATAACGGCATAGACATGGGTGGAATCAATATCCCCAAGTGGCTCAGCGCTGCCGACATGGATAATTTCAATCGTGAGAGGATGGCCGGCTATCATGATCTGAAGGCCGAATACAAGAAAACCGGGAATGTGGACTGGATTCCCGAAGATCGGTTTCCCTCCGAACGGATCTTTTGTATGGTGGGGACCAACCGCATGGACTATGAGGTTGCCCTTGGCCTGTCGCGCCCATTCCGGATTCTTTGGCATCGTCAATAGCGAAGAAGCCTATCAGAATCTTATTCGATTTCTGTTTGGTGATGTTCGGGTTGATATCTGGCTTGATGTTGAGGAAATCCGTCTCCCTCCCGAGGTGGAACAGGAAGCCAGGGGAGGAAAGAAAGTCAGTGCGCTCTATCAGTTTGAAGTGCTTGCCTCGCCAAGGGGAAAGCTCTGGTACCTCACTCGACGTACGGCAGAAGAAGACTCAGTCGCGTGTCTGACGCATGAGGAATGGACCTCAGCACCGAAGAAGAATGGGCAGCAATTCTTGTCGACCGTATTTCTGTCAAACCGTGCGAGGGTAAACAAGAAGCGGCGTTCCCTATCATATAGTCTGTCGCTCGGGATACGGGTTCCTGATTACGAGATCGAGAACAAACTTTGGCTCAATAAACATTACGAAGGTAGCTATCTCTACCGGAATTCAATCGTTCTGGAATTGTTCCCGCCTGCGGTCAAGGGAGGCAAGTGGAAGGTCACCTACGGGTGGCAAGATCAGGGGTTCAGTCCAGCCAATAAGGAAATTGACCCAAAAACGATCAGAGGAGGAAAGATTGAGATATCAGTCCCATTCAACAGCACGACAACGCCCGGTATGCGTGGCCAGCTGCGTTTTGTCGTCTCAGGGTGGAATCCTGATGCTGTAATGGATGATGCAGGAAACCCACTGGATATCTGATGTATGGCCTCTGAAACGTCAGGTCCCTTTTTGCTCTTCAATAACGCTTGAGGCTTGAAATATCGTGGATCGTAGTAGAGGTGATGTACGGATGCTGGAGGGGGGACGTGCTCCCTTGAAATCAACCCAAGCCCGGAGGGCCGCAAAGCAGTCTCAAGACTATGGTCAACGATGCGATGCGTCAGGGATTGAAGGATCTCTATGAGCCGCCAGTACGCCCCAAGAACCATTCCAACCAAAGGCGTCTCGCTAGCGCGTTGCCTTGTTGGCAGCCTAGACGATGTGGCCGAAGTGTTGGTTATGGCGGAAGCAAAAGCTATCCGATGATTCTGGTACAAGCGAAGAACACCAAGAGGTCGAGACTCTGGCTTGGTGACACAGATCAGCCAACTCTGGGGACTGTCTGTTTTCGGCGCATCATGATTCTCTCAATTTAAAAATTTCTCGATCAAAGCCAATGTTGAGAAAGAAGCTAAATTTCCACCACCACGCCGATCTCGACGACCTGCTCAGCGGGAATATGGAAGAATGAACTCGCGCGCTGGGAGTTGCGGCTGAGGAAGATGAAGAGCCGTTCCCGCCAGAGCGCCATGCCCGGTTTCGGCGTCGCAAGCGAATTCACACGGCTGAGGAAGAACGTAGCCTGATCGAGGTCCAGATCCAATCCTTGTGTCCGGCACGCCGCGAGGAGGCGGGTAATGTCCGGTGTCTCCATGAACCCGTATTGCACCACGACTCGTCGAACACCTTTTGCGAGAGGTTCGACACGGACGTGATGGCTGCCGGTGACCGTCGGAACGCGGGCAGTCGTGGTGGTCAGGAAGACCAGTTGCTCATGGAGCACCTTATTGTGCCGCACGTTCTGCACGAAGGATGGCGGCGTGAGGTCTGGAAACTGGGTCAAGTAAACTGCCGTGCCTGGGACGCGGGTGAGTGGCTGTGCCAGCACCTCTTTCAGGTAAGCCGTCAGTTGCGGCATTTTGCTCCAGAGGTGCTTCGCGATGAGCCGACGACCGCCATTCCAGGTTGTCATCAAGAGAAATAGACCGGCGCCGAGTACCAGCGGAAGCCAACCGCCGTGCGGGATCTTCAGCACATTGGCCCCGAAAAACGAGAGATCCATAATCAGGAAAAACCCGGTGACGCAGACCACAGCCAGCCAGCCCCATTTCCATTGGCGCCGGGCAACGACGGAAATCAAGAGCGTGGAAAGGACCATGGTTCCGGCTACGGCGATTCCGTAGGCAGCGGCCAGATTGCTGGAGGTGCCGAAGAGCACGACCAGGCCGACGGTACCGATCAGCATGAGCACATTCATGGCCGGCACATAGATCTGTCCGATATGAGAGGCAGACGTGTACCGAATGTCCATGCGGGGCAGATAGCCCAATTGAATCGCCTGATGAGTCAGGGAAAAGGCGCCGCTCAGCATCGCTTGAGAGGCGATGATGGTGGCCACTGTTGCAAGTATGACCAACGGCACGAGAAACCATCCGGGCGCCAGCAAGTAAAACGGATTCGTTACCGCCTCCGGCTGTCGGATCAGTAAGGCGCCTTGTCCTAAGTATTGCAGCAGGAGCGACGGCAACACGACGCGGTACCAGCCGAGGCGAATGGGCCCTTTCCCGAAGTGCCCCATGTCGGCATACAAGGCTTCGGCTCCAGTGAGGACGAGAAACACGCTCCCCAATACCGCAAAGCCTTGCTTGGGATGATCCAACAAGAACTGGACGGCATGGTGGGGGCTGACAGCGGCAAACACCTCCGGAGTCTGTACGGCACTCTTGATCCCCAAGGCGGCAAGCGTGACGAACCAAATCAGCATGATAGGACCGAACCATCCACCGAGTCGTGCTGTTCCGCGTGACTGGATCGCAAAGAACGCCAGCAAGACTGCGATGGCGATCGGCAACGTATAGGGTCGATAGGCCGTCGTCTCGACCTCGATTCCCTCCACGGCGCTCAAGACCGAGATGGCCGGTGTGATGATCCCATCGCCATAGACCAGCGAAGCTCCAAGTAAGCCGAGGGCGATCACCGGACCGATCCGCAAGGGGAACGCGGACTCTTCCCGATGGCATTGACCCAAGGCCATCAATGCCAAAATGCCTCCTTCGCCTTGATTGTCTGCTCGCATGACGAACAGTAAGTACTTCACCGTGACGACCAGCAGCAGAGCCCAGATGATGAGCGAGAGGAGGCCGGTAATGATTGGAAGGGTGACGGACAGACTGTGAGAGATGTGAAAGCATTCGCGCAGCGCATAGAGGGGGCTGGTTCCGATATCGCCATACACGACGCCGAGCGCGGCCAGCGCCATTCTCGTAGACGTCGAGCGCTCGGGTGGGTTAGTCATCGGTGCGACAGAACGGCCAGAGACGTAGGTCTAGAAGAGGCAAAACGTAGGTATTGAACATACGGCATTGATCCTAGCCGGTTCGGGAAGTCGGAACAAGGCGGTTTGGCGTCAACTTCGTTCTGACTCCAGGCGGCAAGATTCGGGTGGATGGCGGTGCGAGCACACCTACTGTAAGAGACGCACCGCAAGCTTCCCGGGTGATGCAAGGACTAAAGCGCTGCTTTCCATGTTTTGCACGGTTCAAGATCCGACCCCAAGTGTTTCTTCTATCACAGCAAGCCACGGTCTGGTGAGGGTGCATCGGCATCGAGTGGAGAGACTATCACACACGACAAGTAGGCGGACGCGCGGGCAAGGAGGGGACAGTCGAAGAACGCGGGGTCGATGGCTGGTTTATTCTGAAGAGTGACGCGCTTGGAGGAAAACTTCTGAAGCCTTCGCCGTCGAGAACGTAGGCCGCTCACCAAGGTAGCGAACGCGTAAGACGAAGTTTTTCCGAGACATGTTTTTCTCGACTCCGCTCGAGACAGGTATCACATACACACCAAAACGGGACCAGAGACGCTATCGGACGCCCGATGAAACCAATTCAACGGTCCCCGTTTCCTGTCACTGGCTAATAAACGTCATTTTAAGTTCTGCATCTGTCACCATGTTCGCTGTCTTGAACGAATAGCGCAGACAAGCTAGTATCAGCCCGCTTCTCATGTGGTTACAGCCCGAAGGACCTCCGTGGCAGACAGTCCTACTTCTATCGTTTCGACACAAGGCATTCAGCTTCAACTCCTCACTCAGTCTCAACTCTCTCCTATTCTCGTACCGACCGAGCCCAACGGCGTCGTTTACACAAAGCGTTGGGTAGTAGAACTGTTGTTGGAATTAAGCGGCTATTCGCCGGAGAAGAACTTGGTAGATGCCATGGCCGTAGAACCAGCGGCGGGTGATGGCGCGTTTCTTGGACCCATGATCACCCGCCTCATTGAGTCTTGTCGGAAGCAAGGCAGGCCTTTGTCCGATTGCAGCAACTCCTTACTTGCCTATGAATTGGATAAAATGAGTGCGGCCCGTGCAAAATACGTTACTCAAAGTATCCTCGTAGACTTGGGTGTGCAGCAGCCGCTTGTCACACAACTCGCTGAATCGTGGATCGCGACGAGGGACTATCTTTTCGATACGACCAACAAGAAGGCCGATTTTGTCGTAGGAAATCCACCCTACATACGCCTTGAAGATATTCCAGAAGAGAGTGCGATGATATATCGTAACGCTTATCCCACCATGCGGGGCAGAGCCGATCTCTATGTGGCATTCTTCGAGGCGGCGCTTCGTCAACTAACACCCGGTGGGGTTTGCGCGTTCATTTGTGCGGACAGATGGATGAGAAATCAATATGGAGCGGAACTTCGGCATCTAATCACGTCCGCTTACAGCGTTGAACTGATTCTGGATATGCATGACGTCAATGCGTTTGATAACGAGGTTGATGCGTATCCTGCGATCACAATTATCCGATACCGCCGACAGAGTGCAACGGTCGTGGCCAGCGCCACTCCTCAAACTGAAACCATTCAACCCAAACTGTTGGCGGCAACGCTTCAACCCGATTATCGCCGCAAGTCGTCAAGGCATTCCCCTTCAATCCATGCCGCAGTTGTCAACAACTGGTTCAAAGGATCGGATCCATGGCCCTGTCATTCACCCAAGCAATTATCCCTCCTTCGCCGATTGGAGGGCACTTTTCCACCGCTTGAAATGAATGCCAAGGTGGGAATAGGCGTCGCCACCGGGAACGACAGCGTATACATCACGACTGACCCATACTTAGTCGAATCGTCACGTCTTTTAAAGCTCGCAGTCGCTAAGGACACCGCCAGCGGAACATTCGATTGGTCCGGCCACTACCTGGTGAATCCATGGAATAAGACCGGACTCGTCCAGCTGAGCGCCTATCCGAAGTTGAACGCATATTTCGAGCATCATGCCAAGGCACTGAAGAAACGGCACACAGCAGAGAACAAAGCAGCTGGTTGGTATAAGACCATTGACCGTGTCAATCATGCCTTGATTGAGACCCCCAAGCTCTATATCCCGGACATCAAAAATAGCCTCGAACCTGTCCTTGATCGCGGAGGGACCTACCCCCATCACAACCTGTATTTCATTCAGTCAGACGATTGGGATCTGGAAGTCCTTGGAGGTCTACTCTTATCTACGATCGGCCAATTCTTCGTCGAATCATATGGCGTCAGAATGCGGGGCGGCTACTTGCGCTTCCAAGCACAATACCTGCGCCGAATCAGGGTACCCCCTCCTGTCACCCTCTCGAAGTCTCATGCGAAGGAGCTCAAAGAAGCGTTTCGCCATCGAAACAGACAACAAGCCACAACTGTAGCATTGAATGTTTATGGTATCGACTCCGCACTGATGGAGGCAGCTCTTGGACGTTGAAAAGAGGCTGCGCGCCGCCGTTCAAAGTTACTGGGACGCTCGGAGAAAAAATAAAGAAAAACAGGTTCAGTCGGGAAAGATCGATGCCGGTACGCGTGGAGAGGTCACGGGCGGTACGCAAATGGGCGCGCTGGAAGTCCTGGTCTCGGATATCCTCTGTGAGGCAGGGCTCAAAAAAGTCGATGTCCGGACAAGAACCGCCCTTGAGTTGCCAGGATATTTCAGAGCGACGAAAAAATGGGACCTCATCGTGGTGTCTGAAGGCGCATTGGTCTTAGTCATGGAATTTAAGTCGCAAGCAGGCAAGTCAATCGGTAACAACGTCAACAATCGTTCCGAAGAAGCCGTGGGCAGCGCGAAAGATATTTGGACCGCATTTCGAGAAGGCCGCTTCGGACAATTTCCGCCTCCGTTCTTGGGCTATCTGTTTCTCCTCGAAGATTGCGACAATGTGAAAAACCCCGTCGTCAATAAAGAGCCATATTTCCAGGTTGATCCTGAGTTTCGTGGTGAAACCATCAAGAGCAAAGAACGACCACGGTATAAAGGAGTGTCGTATAGCAGAAGATATGAACTGCGCTGCCGCCGCCTAGTACTGGAGCAGCTCTATACGTCAGCTTGTTTTCTGATGGCGACCAATTCACCAAAAACCAAGATCACACAGCCCGCGTCAGATCTAACCTTCCAGCGTTTCGTAGCCGCTCTGCAAGGTCACGTCGTAACATTCCTCGGAAGCCGCAGCGCATAGTGACCTGGGACGGATATGTATGGGGCGGGTATCTTTTCTAATCGCAGCGCACCCTCACACGCACTCATCAAGGATTAGCCGATACAACTATCTACAGTTCGCCAGCTTTCGTCGTTCGCCACGCGATCACGGCGGCACCGAGGAGCATGAGCGAGGCTAGGATGAACGGCGCGCCGGGAAGTTCGAGAGACGTACTTGAGACGGCGTCGGACCAGATGAAGCAGGCAAAGGTTTGTGTGAAAAGCGTCGGCCCAATCAGCAGTAGGTCATTGAGCCCACGGTTCGGGCTATCGGCGCCTACGCTGGAGATGTGGCCGAAGCGGAGTTGATGCTCGACTCATCCATTGACGTCGTGCTGAATGAGCCGAATCTACTACTGACGAACATCACCTCAAGCCACCCTTCAACGGCTTCTTTCACGTTGGCGATGGCCTCGTCGTGAGTTTTTCCTTGCGACAGACACCCAGGCAGCGCAGGCACCTCGGCGACAAAATAACCTGCTTCATCCTGTTCCACGACAACCTGGAGTTTCATGCCTTATGCTCCTTCTTCACAATAACTCTTGAGCCATTATCGTAAAGACCCTCACGATGGTCAAGCAAACCTCACCCTGATCCCTGGGAAATAAGGGTCAGAGAACAATTTTGTTGACCCTTGACAAGGAATGGGTACTCATTCGACGAGCGACGCAGCAGGGCGTGAGCAGCGCGAAAATCTGAGGTCAGTTGACCCTACCTCTTCTGTGAGCCCCAATCATAAACAAGCTGAGTGCTGAGTTAAGAATTGCCCCTACTGCCAGACGTCTAAATTCCTGAACGTCTGAATATCATGAACTTCCACCATTGCATGACAGATTTGCATGGTGTACCGGAGACGTTGGCCGGACGCCTAGAGACTGTGCACCTGGAAGGCTTTCGCTTAGGCGACCTGGGACCGAGCGCTCAGAATCGGCACTGGTTACGCGGCGGGTTTTCACTGGCGTACACAACCAAAAGTGAAACTAATTCCATGGTCTGGCGGCGTCAATTTCTGCAGACCTTTCTGGAACGCGACCTCCCCCAACTGGGTATTCAGATTCCGTCTGCGCCCTGGGGCGCTTTTGGAACATGCTGGCGCACTACCACGCCCAAACGTGGAACGGCGCCGAACTGGCCCGCGCGCTCGCGGTCAGTGAGTCGACCGTCCGCCGCTATCTCGATCTCTTGACCGGTGTCTTCATGCTACGGCAACTGTCGACGTGGTTCGAGAATCTGAGCAAGCGACAGGTCAAGGCGCCCAAAGTATATGTCCGCGACAGCGGCCTCTTGCACGCGCTATTGGGCATCGCCGACCGGCGAAACCTAGCAGGTTGCGGAAAAACTCGCTTGCGTTATCCTGCTCGCATGGGTAGAGAGGAAGAACTCTCTTCCTTTCACGCCCAGGAGGTGCCGGATGCGCGGTCAGGATACTCAGCACGGTGGGCTCTTCAGCTCTCTGTCGCCCGAGACCCGGGT
>JAICWG010000231.1 GCA_025934915.1 Nitrospira sp. | reverse complement strand
GTCCCAGGCAACAACTCCTTGATGGGCGTCCATTGAGCGTCCCGGAGCTCGCGTCTTGCCATCCCCTCCTCCCTTGGGTTTTGATTCATGCCACACAACCTACCCTGCAGAGGGGAACTCTAAATGTCATCAGACCCTAGCCTGCCTGAAGCGAACTGTATTCAGAAGACAGCAAGAACATCAGGATAGCAGGCTGATCCATTTATCACTTTGGGGCGCATCTCAATGCGATTCGTCGTCATGGCGTATCTGCCCTTCGATGAGCCGAGTACAGCCTGACCCAAGAAATCCACGGAGCTTCTTGCAGGACCACCATCGGCATAAGCGCCTTCGAGTGCACAGGCTCCTCACAGCAACCTCTGACTGAATCCATTCAGATTCACTGAATCGAAAGCGATTCACCTCGTGAGATTCCTTCTTGAGGAATAGCATCGCAATTCTTGGAAATTCACATAACTCTCAGGGAAGTTTCCCTGGTCCGTACTTTGCTCAGTGCTTCATCGAGCAGGTTTTCTACCGAGTATGAATCGCAAAGAAGTACGTATAGGCTCTATCCAGCGATAGAGCCATATTGATCTATATGATAGATATGATCATCCCTATTCTGGCGAAGAATTGGCCAATGTGAACTGAACTGCTACAGTCCGCGCCGAATCCGGGATGAACTGCTACTGTCCTTCCGTCGCAGTCGGAGGGTGAAATGGTTCATCATCATTTCCTCTTGCCTCAATCACGAAATCAACCGCACTCACCAGTCGGCGGACCAGTGAATAAGCGCGCTCACGTGAAGGGTCGGCATCATCCGTTCAAATGGGCAGAAAGGAGTGAAAGCAATGTCCTTTCGTCTGTGCTCCTGGACCGCGGCAGTCGTTCTGATGACATGCATGTTTTCCCCGACGACACTACTTTCAGAAGAGCTTCGTCGAGGCCGAATTGCATTACCTTCACCACCGCCGCCGGACGATGCGCGCAACTTGAAATATGACCCAATAAAGAACCTACAAGAGAGCGCTAACACGCGAGCCGTCATCGTCAGGAAGCTCGATGCATTGATGAAGGAACTTCACGAGAATGACGAAGTTCAGATTCGCAATAGTGAGTCAGTACGCGCCCTTGCTGAAATCGATCTTTCTTCTATTCGCCGGAGAATCAGGGATGACATTGAGTCTTGGCAGCAAGTCTTAATGACCTTCGATATAGAGAGCATCTGTGGAGTTCGAGATAGATCACAGGAAGTTGAAAGCTACGATGGCTCGTTAGGGCCAACAAAGCAATTCGTTAAGGAACATCAGCCTTCAACAGGACAAATTCAATGGAATGACGATCTCGCTACCACATTTGATCAGCCGGGAGATGACCCGGGAAATGTAAATGGCGTGCGATGGTGTTCGGGCACTTTAATCACAGATAAGCTCTTCCTTACGGCTGGACATTGTTTCGCTGTTAATCCTGGTAGTTGGCGTACTCCCCAAAGAGCTTCCGACAGTGTGCCTCCTAAACAACTTGCTTCTCTAATGCACGTAAACTTTAACTATCAACTCGATGTAACGACCGGACAAATACGACAAGCAGCGGTCTATCCGATTATTCGGCTTTTAGAGTACCAACTTGGTAATTTAGATTATGCAATAGCTGAATTAGGTCTAGCAGGCTGTTGAAAAAAGCTTGCGTGTTGCGTCATGGGGTGTATGACGACGCAGCATACCACTCCTGAGGAGGTCCCCTGCGCGGTCGTGTGAATCCCCAAGCGATGCTGGTCAGTTATCGTTCCCCCGAATCCCGGGTGCCAGGTGCCCACCCGCTGCGAAGGATCAAAGCGATGGCGGATCAGGTGCTGCGCAAGCTAGCGCCGACGTTTGGCGCCATGTACAGCGCCGTGGGCCGTCCCTCGATTCCACCCGAGCGGCTGTTGAAAAGCGAGATATTGATCGCGCTGTATTCGGTACGGAGCCGTCGATTATTTTGCGAGCGGCTGGACACCGACTTGCTCTTTCGGTGGTTTCTGGACATGAGTCTGGATGAACCGGGGTTCGAGCATAGCACCTTCAGTCAGAATAGTGAGCGGCTGTTGAGACACGAGACGGCCCGGAAGTTCTTTGACGCCATCGTAGGGCATGCCCAGCGGGAGGGGCTGTTGTCCGATGAACACTTCACGGTGGACGGGACCCTCATTGAGTCGTGGGCGTCACTGAAGAGCCTCAAGCCCAAGGAGGCTCCTGGGTCGGCGGTGCCGCCGGACGATCCTGGCAATCCCACGGTGGACTTCCATGGGGAGCGTCGGCTCAATGCGACGCATCAGAGCACGACGGATCCGGAAGCCCGGTTGGCCCGCAAAGGCGCGGGCAAAGAGGCGAAGCTGTGTGTGTCCGGGCATGTGCTGATGGAGAATCGGCATGGGCTGTGTGTGGATCTGCAGCTGGCACCGGCGGCCGGGACAGCGGAACGAGCCACGGCGCTCGCCATGCTGCGTCGCCAGGCTCGACGCGGGATTCGGCCTCATCTCGCGTGCGTCCGCGGGCGACGCACGCCGGGACTGGATGGCCGGACGACCCGGCACGCCAGCTCCAGTCTCAGCCAACGGTTGCGGAAGCAGGTCGAGGAGATTTTCGGGTGGATGCAAACGATCGGCGGCTTGCGCAAGAGTCGGTTCCGGGGCGTGGCGCGTACGCAGCCTGCGGGCTTCCGGTTGGGGCGGCGTACCATCTGCTGCGGCTCAGTCGCCTGCAGGTCCGGGGAATCATGGCCGAGCAGGCCGAAGCGTGCGGCCCGAGGCTCACAAAGACGACCAATGCAGACGGGACACCCTGCCAATGAGGACGATTCCTGGAGTCCATCCTGATCGCGGCGAAGGCTTCCGTTTCAAAACGGACGGTTTTCAACACCCGGCTAGAGCGGTCACGTGATTCATTGGTATGATGAGAGCGAACGGAGTCCGCTATGGGAGGTGGTTTCTCTCCAGAAGCCAAGAAGCAGCACACTAGCGATACAACGATCTCGAGCGTCCTAGGCCTTCTGATCATCGCGGGGTTTACGATCGTTCTTCTGACCCTGACTTTTCTCCACAACAGCGAGTCTGACTCGATCGTGATCGACGTGTTGGGACGCCAACGGATGTTGCTGCAACGCTATATGAAGGAACTTCTCCTCGCATCTGAAGGCATTCAAGTAAGACACGACCAGACCCGTGCAGCACTCGAGGAGCGTTTACATGTATTGATCAATGGAGGAGAAGTTGTTAACTATATGGGTTCAAGCGCTACCGCTCAGATCCAAGCAGCTCCAACAGAAGAGATTCGGCAGATACTTCTCGTGCAACAGCGCAGCTTGGAGGCATTCACGACCATGGCAGATGAATTTCTCCGCACACCTTCGAAGGCGAGCGGCTACGATCAGCTGCGCGTCTCACTCGTGAGGAAAAATGATGCGTTGTTAGAAGTCGCGAACGACGCCGTCATACTTTTTGTCCAGCGTTCAGGCACGGTGATTCGTTCCATTATTCAGTGGGAAATCGGCGTCCTCTTGCTAATTGTGGCAGGTGCGTCGATACAAACTGCGCGATTCCTGCAGTCGGAAAAGGAACTGAAGATTGTCCAGACTCTTGCCATGGAAGCCTTATGCGAAAGCGACGCGGTGAAGTCATCGCTTTTATCATCCGTATCTCATGAGTTACGCACTCCCCTTACTGCGATCAAATCCATGGTATTTCATCTCCGAGACAACGGTGTCCTACTGACAGCCACGTCTCAGAAGGAATTGCTAGCGCACATCGACGATCAGGTGGATTATCTAAATCAGTTAGTGGGGAATCTCCTCGACATGTCGCGCCTTGAGGCCGGAACACTCAAACCTCAGCGTGAATGGCATGTGTTTGACGAACTGGTAGAAGGCGCCATCCGCCGGGTTGGTATGCTGCTGGACAAGCGCTCGCTGCGCGTGACCATCGCGCCGGATCTCCCACCAATCTATGTCGATGGAGTTCAAATTCAACAGGTCCTGATCAATCTTCTCGATAATGCCATCAAATTCTCTTCGGCTGAATCTCCGATCGAGATCATCGTTGATTCAGTCGGTGAGACTCTCGATGTGCGTGTTTCGAACATCGGCGATGGTATTCCCGCTGCCGAGCTCGACCGGATCTTTGATCGATTCTATCGAGTGCAATCCGGACGATCTCCAGTGTCTCAAGGGGCCGGACTGGGGCTGGCTATCTGTAAGGGGATCGTTGAAGCGCATGGTGGACAGATTCTGGCGCAATCGGTTCCCGGTCAGCAAACGACGATCTTGTTTCGCTTACCTGTCCCGACAGTCCAGCTCTCAGGTGCTCCTCTATCGGAGCCTAACGTTATGCAGAGAACGACATGATGCAAGGCGCACGCATACTTGTCGCTGATGATGAGCCGCAGATTCGTCGTTCACTTCAGGTGAATCTCGAAAGCAAAGGTTATGCGGTCGAGGCAGTCGAATCGGGAACCCTCGCAATCAGTGCATTTCTCAACCGGCGTCCTGATCTCATGATTGTGGACCTGATTATGCCTGGTATGAATGGTGTAGAAGTTATCCGGCGTATCCGCGAATCCTCCGCAGTCCCGATCATCGTGCTTTCCGCCGTTGGAGACGAGCCCCGCAAGGTCGAGGCCCTCGAGGTTGGAGCAGACGACTATATCACCAAACCGTTCGGCATCGAGGAGTTGTTGGCCCGGATTCGATCCTTGTTACGACGGGCGGCGGGAGCCCAGAGCGCACAGCCAGTCTTCGTTGCCGGAACTCTTTCCGTGAACTTCGATCGCCGAGAAGTTGCACTCGATGGCGAGCCAGTGAAACTCACACCCAAGGAATATGATCTCTTGAAGTACCTGGTCGAACATGCCGGCAAGGTGCTTACGCATCGGATGCTGCTGCAAGAGGTCTGGGGCCCAGCCTACACCGAGCAAGCCCAATATCTCCGGGTCTTCATCGGCCACCTCCGAAAGAAGCTTGAAAAAGATCCCACCCGACCACGCTTTATTATCACGGACCCCGGTGTCGGTTATCGGTTCTTCGCCGAGCAGAACTCGATCCGCTAGCCTCGTAATCATCCGTCTGCTGCCAGACCATCACCTCTTCCGTAGGTCCCTCCCGCCTCTCTCGGGATGATTTTACACCTTCTTTACAGGAACAGCCGCGCTTCACTATCGAGCCTTTATGGGACAGTCGAGTAGTCTGTGCTCATGAAACACAGCGTCCATACAGGAATCAAAGCGGTGGGGAACAAACCACAAAAGCAGAGCAAAAAGGAGGGTAGCAACATGGGTAACATCGACGCGTTAACAATCTGGTTCTTTCTCGTTATTGCTGGCATGGTGCTGACGATGATCATGCCAAACCTGTTCGCGGAGCCACGTCCGACCAGACGCCGCCAATTACAGGTCCAGGGTGCAAAATGGATCTCCAGAGATCGAAGTCATACCAGTCCCCGTGTTGAGCTCCGGGAACATATTTCCTCTTGGCCGAGAGCCATTCGAAGGTAGCGTCGGTTCACACAAGGCGGGAAGAGCTATGACAGCATTCTCACATACGGTCAGTTACAAGAGCACGAGCTCTGACACTTCACAGGCGGGACGATTTCACAGAGTTGCAAGTGGATGGTCGACGATGCTGGCGATTAGGGTGTTTGGGGTCTTGTACCAGCGGGCTTTCGGGTACTCGCACGGGCTGGACTCGATAACCCCGAATATCGAATCGTTGTGGAAGGAACTGTGGCGGTTCAACTCGGTGTGGATGGGGCTGTGATGGTTTAACATTTTGGCGAACACGGTGTTTTTTT
>JAICWG010000181.1 GCA_025934915.1 Nitrospira sp. | reverse complement strand
CAGGCTTTGTGTTTGATTCTGACTGCGACAACGGAGCAGTGCTGCCGCCTGGATTGCCTTTTAAACATTATCCCCCGACCCTCTCACCTAATCAGAGGGTCGGGGTAGATTCCTGTGTTGCGCATCTTTGCAGGCGCGCAAAAGCGTGCGTGCTCCCGCGCTTACCTTATTGATTGGTGTTGCCCGTGCTATTCTGTCGCTATGGATTTATGGGTTGATTGCCTGAATCGCGTAGTCGAACGCGCGGCTCAGGCTTGGGTCGAAGACTTCGAACAACAGCACCCTCGCCTAATTGCGCTGCTGGATGGCGTTAAAACAGAAGATGAGGCGCTCGCCAGGCTGTCGGGTTTGACCCTGAAGGAATTGCTGTCGCTGTAGCGGTTAGGTCTCGCTGTCGGGTTGGTTCGCCGCCAGCATCGCCTCTATCGCGGCTCTGATGAGGTAGCTGACGGTGCGGTCTTGGACTTGCGCTAGCTCTTTGAGGCCAGCTACCTGACGATGGCTTATGTTGAGATGTAACTGCAATGCTAACTGTTCAGCATCAAATCTCGGGCTTCCGCCGTTGTGAATTCCCGGTTTAGACTTGGCCATCTTTCGCTTTCCGTCAGACAGTTAGTGTGTCGCGTCCCTGACGTGTCTATCCTACCGCCAGTCTACGCATTTTCCGCGCGTTTCGCATCATATAGACGTCCATCCTTGCGTCCTGGTTCGCTTTGCGATAGCGTAAGACTTGCCCGCCAGTCTGATTCTCCCTCGCCAGCTTGATTTTTCACTGCCCGAAAAGCTTCGCCGGGACCTAAAATTTACTTCGCATAATAAACCTTATGACTTCTTGCGTTATGTCAACTAACGTGGTAGTCTAGGCGATATGCAGCAATGGAGTAGGAGGTTTGACGCGGGGAGGACGGCACAAATTGTTAATTGGTACACTAAGGACCATTTAACATGCGAAGAAATTGGTAAGCGATTGAATATCACGCGACAGGCGGTCGCTCGCCAGCTCAAAAATGCCGGCATCTCTTCTCGTCAAGGCGAGCTTGTTGTAATTAAATGCGCTTGGTGCAAGACAGAGATTATTCATCAGCGCTCTCGCGTGCGTAAATCTGTTCGACTTTTCTGTAATAAGCATTGTTATTTTGCGGCTCGCGAGAATCCAGCTTTTCTGCAATGGCGTCATGGCGGCCATCGTGCTCGTGCCGTTGTAGCGCGCTATTTCGACTTACAGCCATCCCATGTTGTCCATCACCATGACTTTGACCAGGGAAACAATGATCCGCGTAACCTGGCGGTGTTCGAATCTCAGGCGCAGCATACGAGATTTCATCACCGCATCAAGCCTACTCGTATGCTTTGGGATGGTCGTAAACTTCCCCTCTGATTTCTGCGGCTATTGATTAGCTCTGCATTGAGCCTCGGTCCTGCTCATCCTTGCCGCCGCCATTGCTCCGAGCCTCCCCTCGGCATCGCGGCTTCGGTGCCTTGCTCTCAACTTAGTCCCCTCTCAAATCTGGAAACCGAATTCTGGGCTGAGAAATGACAAAAAGTGAGCAGAATGCCAACAAAGAGTCAACAATCTATTGAGCCTGATGTGGATTTATGCGTCATAATGACAGGTGGGATATTCCGAACGGAGTTTTATCAGTGCCGAAGTCAACATTGTTGGAGTGCAGGCTGAATCCACGACCGGAGTCTACGGATGAGATCAGGGTAGTGGTGACGGTACGGGGTGGGAATGCGGAGAAGCTGAGGGAAGCTGCGCGGCTTTATCGGCGGGATGCGAAGTGGGTGATGCAGCAGTTAGCTGAGTGGGCGATGCCGCATTTAGTGTTGCCGGATGAAGGGGAGTATGCCGACCTGGATGAGGAGTGGCACAAGTTACAGGCGGCACGGGAAGCGATCGGCGCCAGCACGAAGCGGCGGTGGGCGCGCCAGAAGGAGATGAACGGGATTGAGGATGGGGAGTAGCGGTTATGAGCATAACGATAGTTCCCTGCCAATTAAGCGCTGACGAAAAAGCGGCAGGGGCGATGCGCCACGTTAAGGCCGGTCTTCCGATGCGTATTGAATACAATTCCGAAACTCGTACCGGCACGATCTGGATAAAGCCATACTGTACAACGGACATGGGTGGAGCAATCGAACTATTCAGATGGATTGATCCCGAAGTACGACAAGTCCAGGTCTATGCTGGCCGAGAGCCCGATATTACCTACATGCACGTTGGCGGGTATGAGTGGGACATACAAGATCATAGGCACGAAGCCATGATGCGGAGGCATGGTGGAGTCCAACCGTAAGTTAATCGCCATAGATGTGCCCTTGAAGCACAGCAATCCTGTGCAATTTCTCAGGGATTTGATCAGCGACATAGAAAAGGGCGCATACCCCGGCCTTGAAAAAATAGCGGTAGTGTTGGGTTTCGATGGGGATCGGGAAACCCTTACCTATAGTTGCAACTCCAACGGCTTACGCCACGATGAGTTGTTCTTTCTATTCGAATTAGCCAAGCATGCGTTGCTTCATAGGGAGGAGGATCGGGACGATGGATGAGTCAAGGCTAATTGACCACAAGTGCGGCTCTGAGGATTTGCGCTGTTTGGTAGAGACGTCAGAGTTCATGTTCTTTCAATGCAAGCACTGTTTCTCCCATCGCGTGGTCGTAAAGAATGGGGTGAAAGAAGGGGCACGCCGGGAAGCATTCAGGAATCGGGTTGCGCAGATTACAGAGTTGCTGCGGCAGCACGATTCACGGCGGAGGTATTTCTGATGGCGACAAGACCTCATAGTAGTGCAGGGCGTCTCTCACGTGACATCAAGGCTGTGAATTGGGCGCGGCTCTCGGTAGGAGAAGCGCTGGACCTCCTGATGGCGATGGAGGAGGCCAGGGCGTCAGGTGCGAAGGTCGTGGCGGACATTGTCAATCGGATACGGCCAACGGTAAACGCTGTCCAGTCACCAGTACAGCAACCAAGCGCCCCGCCAGTGTTCCCTCCTGCTGTTGAGCAGCCGCAGTCACAGATAATTGCACGGTTGTGCTCGATATGCGGTGACCCGGCTAAACCTCTAACGAAAGAGCGTTTTGGGCCGTGGGTACGGCAGGGAATGTGTGAGAGTTGTTTTGCTGATGAGCAGTTTCCGGCGAATGGGAGGGAGCAGTGATGCAGCAATTAATCGATATGAGTGATGAACATTTAACTGCTGTTCGGGGGTCGATTGAAGCTGAATATCCGGGTTGTGGGGTGGCGGTCATAATCATGAAGGGTATTGGCCATCAGATGGTCAGTAATGTTGCGCGCCCAGTGCTGGTGGGACATCTGGAGCATATCGTTCTGCACCTTCGCGGTACTTGTCAGCAATGTGGGGATCAATCATGAGTACCAAGATCGGCACGAGTGGGAGTAACAGCGGGGGTGTTGCCCCTCGATGTGGAATATCGAGCACTTCGGCACGCGGCACTGGCAATAAGAAGGGGAAACTCAAGACCCATCGGAGTAAAAGGAAATGAGGCTTTGGTGGCATGTCAATCATTGTGAGGTCTGTTGGGCGAACTCCCGTACCTCGTTGGGTGCTTGGCTGCATCGCTGGCGTCGGGGTCATTGGTCGAAGCCAGCCCCAGTTATAGTTCCGTTTTCCCGCAAAGAACGTCGTCGCGCATGAGGTTTCATTCTTTCGAGATATTCTCCACTGACCGTCCGCTGCTGCTTGCATGGCTTCAAAAAACAGCTTCCTCTACGCTCCGAGCGCCACACGAAGCGCCAATTAAGGGTCAGTGTTGGCGGACGCGACGACCGCTGGAAATGCGAGGTCGGCGTTATGGAGCAGGGTGTTTGCTGGTGTTGGGGGAAACTCGGATCGCAATTGAGATAGGAGAAAATTCTACTAATGGGGATGGATAAGGTAATGACGTATTCTTCGGCAGCGATTCCGTCTGAACCGTTCGAGTTGCTGAAATGTCAGCAGGAGATGATGGATAAAATCTGTGGTATTAAAGAAGTTGAAAAAATCGATCTCCACCGCCCTTCGTTCGCAATGCGACAATTATTGATTCGGAAGGTCATGCTCAAGTGGGGGATGCGTTGATGGTAACGGAAGCTAAGTTTGATCCGCGTGCGGATGGGGCGGCACCTTCGCCCAAAGCGCAAGTCGAAACCGCGACTCATGTCGTTAAGGAAATGCGGCAGTACCTCAAGAAGCTCAACTGGAAGGCGGCTGAGTTGAGCGAAGCGCAGTCGTTATTTGAAGAGATGGCGGCCTGTACCCGCGAAGCTGCCCAGATTGTTCGCCGGCGAATGCAGGAGCATGAAGAGGGTAGGTGTGGGGCCTTTGAAACGGACCTGCACTGTAAGAACAAGTTTGGTCCTGGCCGAGGAATCTTCGGTACGATCAATATGGCGGACCCTGTAACGCACATCACGCGGTCGTATCACGCCTGTTCTTTGGCTTGTTTCAAGGCATTGCAGGACTTGGAACGGGACCGCCGGATGGCTGCGCTTACTCAGTGATTCAGGTTGGATTGATTGAATTACGATACCCTCCCCTTCGACCGTCTCTCCATTGTAGACAAGAGTCACCGTCTTGCTTCATTGGTGCTGAACGCCCCGCAGCAGTATGTCATTCAGCGAATTCGCCTCCGTTGGCATAACAATGAGCCGGTTTGGGTCATCATCTTGAAAGGGCGGCAATGGGGGTCGTCAACTTTTTGGACCGCTGTCAGTAGTTTTCATTGCGCGTCTGAACCAAACGCTCACGCCGCGATTGTTGCGCACCAGCAGTCTACCTCGACTGAACTTTATGAAAAGGCAGTCCGTTACCATAACGATATCTCCGCGATGGCGGGTATGCGGTTCCCCAAGCCAACGAAGCGGGAACTGCTCTATCCCCATCCCGAGGGCTACTCCAAGCTGACCAACCTGACGGCTGGCTCAATCACGGGCGGTCACGGCTTGACGTTCTCTTGCCTGATTCTTTCCGAGGCCTCGCGCTACAAGGCAATGGGCGAGCCGTTCGACGCCTTGTTGAACACCGTGCCGGACAAGCCGGGGACCATTCTGGCAATCGAGTCCACGGCGAACGGAATGGATGGCCCAGGCTATACCTTTTACGATCTCTGGATGCAGGCGGTGGAAGGCAGGGGGAACTTCCTTCCAATCTTTGTTAGCTACCTGATGGATTCGGATTGCCGACGTCCAGCCGAAGAAGCGGCTGATGCGCCACGCGATGAAGACGAGAAACGCTTGATGAAGGCCGGCGCTACGCTGGAACAGATTGCGTTTCGACGCTGGGCCATTTTTTCCCGCGCCCGTGGGGACATTGCCAAATTCAATGAGCAATATCCCGAAACCGCCGAGATGGCGTTCATGCGGTCGGGTGATCCGGCGTTCACGGATGAAGAAATCAAGATCGCGACTGAGGGAATTTGCAAACCGACTTTTGCCGGGACGGTAGACCGTAACAGTGAAGGGAAGCCGGAATTCAAGCGCAGCCATCGTAACCGCGCAGTCGATCTGGCGGTCTGGAAGTGGCCGGAAGTTGGGCATCGCTACGTGTTCGGCTGCGATGCGGCGCGTGGTTTACTTGACCTTGAGGGTCTGGAGACCATCGGAGATTTTGCCGCAGCGGTGTTCTGGGATATGGAGACCGGCGAGCAGGCAGCTCGTTTCGCGGCACGGATTGGTCCGCGTGAGTTCGCGGACATCTGTGACCTGTTGGGGCGCTTCTATAACCGCGCGATGTTCTTCCCCGAAGTGACGGGTGGTGACGGCAATTGGTTGTTTCGTGAAATGCGGGACGTATGGCGTTATCCGAATCTGGCACCGGACTGGGGTAAGGATGATCGACTCCAGCGCAAAGCCAAAACGGTAGGCGGCTTTGAAACCACCTTCGCTTCACGTCAGATGATGTACGTGACGTTCCGCGAGTCAATTCGCGCCCGCGAATGTGTAATTCATGATGAGGTGTTGCTGTCACAGATGAGAATGGCGGTGCGGAAAAATTACATCCGTTGGGAAGTTGAGCATGGCCACGACGACGTGTTTTGTCTTCATCCGGCGGCGCCTGTCACTGGGTTATCAGAAGCCCGCCCTATTGCGGATATTGCAGTAGGAGATGTGGTTCTTACTCACAGTGGGCATTATCGCCCTGTTTCAAAAGTCTATCGACGGCATTTTGCAGGTTCGCTAATCACTTTACGTGTAATGGGGCATAAGACTCCCTTCTTGCGATTAACGCCTGAGCACCCAATTTACTGTCGTCAAGTTGCTTGGAATCGAGCGGGATTAGGGAATGGGACTCGGCAAAAACGGCTTTATCCTCCAGTCTGGGCGCCCGCTGCTTTGCTGAGACCGAACGATTATATGTTCGTGCCTAAGCGGAAGAATTTAAAACCAGCGCCTTTCAATGCTGAAGTGCTTTGGTTGATGGGTTGGTATCTGGCCGAAGGATGTGTTACCGGCGCGGTCAAGGCGAGGGGTAAAAGAGACCTCGTGCAAATCTCGGTGCATGAGAAGGAATTGCCGCAGTTGGATGCGTTAGCTGCGATTCTAGTTAAATATGATCCTCCTTCTGGTAAGCGTTGTGCGCCACGATTTAAACGTAATGGCCATCAAACTCACGGCCTAAATTTAATTTACCGTTCGCAATATTGGTCCGAATTTCTGATGAAGCATTGCGGCCTTTTCTCGTATGGCAAGCGGCTTTCTGAGGAAGTGTTCCAATCTTCTGGGCTGCTGCCAATGGTTCGAGGCTGGATCGAAGGGGATGGATGTCAAACACGTAACAAGGATACGGGGCGCGATTCGATAAGTACGATCAGTGTGTCCGAAGTGCTTACGTGGCAGATGCGGCAAATTCTTTTGGACAACGGTATCTGGTGTACCATGACTTCTCACGATCCGCATCCAAGTGAGAAGGGAAAGCGCCGCCGATATGTTCTTAATATGACGCCAGTGAGTTTCCCTAAATTTGGCGAAGGCTACAAGATTCATCCTGTCGTTCGTCAATTCGAGAAAGCAGAAGTTATCGCAGAAGATGATGGTTACTGGATTCCGATTCGTTCTGTCGGGATGGAAGATTACGAGGGGGACGTTTTTAATCTCGAAGTTGAAGAAGATCACACTTACGTTGCTGGTGGGATAGCGGTTCACAATTGCGCCGCTCAAATCGGCTGGCTGGCCCGAACGTTGAACTATTATCCGATGGCCGGGAAGAATTTCGGTAACATGAAGATAGGGGAGGAGCCGGTGATTCATCAGCCGTCACCGTTCTTTGAGCGTGAGGATCATTGGGCGAAGTTGAATAAGCCGAGTGGCAAGGATCGGGCACTAAAACGGTTGAGGGTGTTTCATTGATGACTCGATATAGATTGATTTGTCATACCTGTAGGAGCATTCGCGACCTTGGTTTAGGTTCTTATGGAACTTGGGGCAATGTTGCGGAGGCTAAGACTGCGCAG
This sequence comes from Nitrospira sp., assembly GCA_025934915.1. GTDB lineage: Bacteria > Nitrospirota > Nitrospiria > Nitrospirales > Nitrospiraceae > Nitrospira_D. Next base: position 1,285 of record JAICWG010000181.1, on the reverse strand, counting down.
GAGTTTTGGAGTTCTTTGGCGGAGGAAAACAAGACTCTGGCGAAAAATATTGAGACGCTGAATGCAATCGCGACACATGAGGGTCATGACTTCGAGTGTTATCCAAGTGAGATTGACGACGAGGACTTAGATCGTGAGGTATCGGGTTACGCCAATGAACCGCAAGTTTATTGGGAAGATGATCCGGCGTTTGAAGGGGCATGATGGAAACAGAAGCAGGGAGTTCACAATCTCCCGAAGCTATTCTCCGTAACGACCTAGCTGCGATGGTGATGTCGTTCTGCCGCCTCATCGGACTGGAAGGTTTCGCCGGCACCATCACGCTAACAGGTGGTGGGATTCGCGCTGACGGGACGTTAGGGCCATTTCATTACACTTGGCCTATCGAAGTGCGCCGGCCAACGGGAGAATCGACTGAACCTCCGCCAGTCGTGTCTCAACGGCATGTCGTGCCATCAGAGGAAACCATCACAAAGCGCATGAAAGAAGTTGCGGAGCGGCAGCAGAAGGTCATGCGGCAGAAGAAAAAGACCTTCATGGAACCTCAATTCCATCGCAAGGAAAGATTCCGAGGATGATCCGATGCCGCTTATGGATGACGAGTTTAAAGCCAGAGTGGGGGCTGCGTACCTAAAGCTTAAAGAAGCGCGCAAGCCCATACCCCAGGAGAAAATCGTGGCAGTAATCAATGAACGCCAAGCTGTCGAGCGGGAGCGCAGTGCAGAGCTTGAAGCCGCAATGCAGGAAATCGTGACGGCTTACGTGACCGCCGCGCCGGGCAAAGAGTGGCGTGCCTTTCTCGATATGGTGGTGAGGAAGAGTCCGACCATCATGCGGCTTGGCGGTTCTGACGAGCTGCAAAGAATCGTGGCGACCTGTGCCACCATTCATAGCAAGCTGGACACCAGTCGTCCTGCAAGGGCTGACAGCATCCGTACTGACGAGGATACCCTTGATGATAATGCCCGAATGGTGCGGCTGCGCGAGATGCTTAACCGCCCGGCAGCGAAAGAAGATTTGAGCTAATGGCAGCCGGTACGTTCGATAGTTTTGGTGGCGGAACTCGTCAAGCTCGCCGTGATGCAACTCGCCGCCGCATGGATGATTCTGGTATTCGGCGCGGGGCTGAGGCTGATGATGATGCCGAGCGCGCGCTGGTCCAGCAAATCGATACGCTGCAGAAGCTCTCCCAATATGAACGGCAGGGTGTCCTGGGTGAGAATTTCTTTACTCAGCTTCGTGAGTTCTATTCGCTCCTGCCGGGTAGCGACTCAACGCTGCCGTT
>JAICWG010000229.1 GCA_025934915.1 Nitrospira sp. | reverse complement strand
TTTAGAAATTGTTCGTCTGCGAGCTTCTCAAAAGCATCAATTTGGGCTAAGTCGTTATCTGTGAACTCATACCATCCCTTTTTATTCAGGAGACAGCGGACAAGCACCGGAAAGGTAATGGCTGCCAGTACAAGATGTTCGCGTGGGTTCCACACGGACGGCTGCTTGGTTTGGAGTTGACCATGCGCGAAGTCCCCTCGTACTCGGTAGAACTCCTTCATCCACTCATATCGGATAGGCTTATCCACATCAGTCCACCGATCAGAGCGGCGTTTGGCATTGCCGGCTAAAGCCAGCGAAGAAGGAACTACTGCTTCGGCAAATTTGTCTGCAACATCATTCGCGTTTGATTTCGCTCCGAGGATATGTTGGAAAGCACTGCACAGAAGCACCCACTCCACTTGATAGCGGACGTTCTCTCCGTCCGTGTTCGCTTGGTTGAAGCAGGAAATTGCGTTTTGCCATCTTGCCCATTCCTCATCAGCGGACTGTGCGCGATGTGCCACCAGCCCTTTCAAAAGTATCTCGTCCAGGTTTACCTCTCGAACCGGCTGGCAGTGCGCCGGTATCGTGATGGCGATGTCGGCAATCGACCACGAGTTCCAAGTATGTGTTTCGCGTCGACGAGTCGTAAGCGAGACAAGGTCCGCTTTGTCGAACTTCTGGATATAAAGGCTGAAGCACTCGCTGTTACAATAGTGACCGCCAAGCTGGAAGTATTCACGCCGCGCAAGCCCACAGAAGCAGGCCAGAGTTACAAGCTCGTGGATAGTTTCTTGTTCCTTATCGTTCAGGTCATCTATGAGCAATCTGCCTCCGTACCGAACGAAAGCGGCCCTGTTCACCGGTTTACCTACGATGGTCTTGTACCTCGCCAGGATCGTGTTCACGCGGCGCTGTGCAGCGTCATCAAGGCCGTCGATGGGCTCATGCCTTTCAAAGGGAAAAATCTGAATCTCGCCAACCTCGTAGATTTTGTCGATCCTGCACCAAGGCATGAATGTCACCATGGACATAGTGCTCTTTCTCCCTCTCCGAATCGTCGCCAGATTCGTATGGCGGCGAACCCTCGCTAACCATCATCGGCTGTGTCATCGCGTCGACAGACAAATAATCTCGGATTCCACAGTTGCAATACAAGACATGTCGGGACCCTAGGGTCCAGTTGATGAATTCCTGCACAACTAATAAAACCGGCTTTTACCACATTCGACTGCGGCACAGTTCGGAATTGGTCGCTCAATACATTGATTACCAAGGGGTTCATTGATCCAGTTTGGAGCTGCACTCGCTCCTGTGGAATCCTGAATAATGGCAATCCACTTTCTTCACTTCACGCCAAGTCAGCCGCGCCTGGTCCTTGATTGATTCTGTACCGCTCTCGATTTCTTGGACACAGCCGGCGAGCTCAATGACAGATATCCGATCCTTTATGATGTCCTCAGGCGCAGACGAAGTCATTATGGTCGACAAGCCTAAACTCCTTGAAGGAGCCCCGGTTACATCTTCTCCGTTTACATTGCTGGACGCGGCTCCGGCTCAGCAGAAATTTGGGCAGCGCTCTGCAGGCAATGAGTCATCACCCCGGGCCTGAGCCGAGCGAAGCAGCTCACCAACCTTCACAAGCCGTCACACTCCCCCACCGCCTTCCAGGCCCTTACGATAACCACGCGATGATTCGAAGCTCTTGATCACGGCATCGCATTCATATACTTTTTAAGGTGCTGGTAGCGACGGGAGCAGAACGATTTCGCCGGCTTTGATTGCAGCAGAGACATGTATGAATTACCCCGCGCCAAGGAGGTCACAAATGAAGGGTGCCGCTCTATCAATAGTAGTCGCCCTCATATTGACACTCATCGGTCTCCCTGTATCGACTGAAGCACGTTGCCGAACGGTCGGTGAAAGCGCCAGTCTCGCAACCGAAATCGGCACGTTCCCGCTCTACCCGGCGGAACGACTAGTGCAGATCGGCGAGCAACGGGACAACGGCGCTTTAATGTGGGCCGGTTACGTGATCGGCGTGCCGCTTTTTGTTCCAGCCGCAGCGACCGCTATGATCGGGGCCGGCGTCGGCGCCCTTTCTCATCCTTGGACAAAATGCATTGAGACAGAGGAGCAACGGATGCCGGAGATCCAAGCAGTGCGGGCGTTGGCAAAGGCGAACCATGATCGGCCGGAGCACGTTCGGTAAAAAATTCCATCACCCTCGATTCCCCTAAGGTCACATCTCCCCGGCGACAAAGAGCCCGGAGCCCGATAAAGATATCCGACCTCTTAGCTACACGCAGAGCGCTTCGCATCCCCCTCGCTGAACTTGAATGGTCACTAAACGGCTCCATCCTTGTCCTGTCCTTTAGCCTGCCTCCCGGCGCCTACGCCACGAGCGTGCTCAGGGAATTGATGAAAGTATCTCCCACGAACTCATAGTTCCTCGCATTTTCTTTCTTCAGCCACCGCAGGTGGTAAAATGTGATCATATTTCGGGAGTACCGCGATGAGCCACTACCAAGAAAGCGTATACCTTCAAGGGCACATCATCGACTCTCTCGTGCTCGCTAAGGTGCTCGATCTCATTCTGATGATGGGGGGAACCTTCGACCTGGAGGACGTTCACATCGGCAAGACCAGAGCGGAACCGTCTCATGCCCGTATCCGAATCCGAACTGCCTCAAGAATGCTCTTAGATGACATTCTGAGAAAGATTCAACCTCACGGCGCCTCGATCGAACGTGAGGCAGATTGCCGGACCGATAGGGCACCCGCCGACGGAGTGTTACCCGATGATTTCTACGCCACGACGCATTTGCCCACCCAGATCCGGCTCAATGGTCGATGGCTGGACGTGGATCGAATCGAGATGGACCTCGCGATCACGGTCAACGAGGCGGGTTCCGTCGCCCAGGCCGTGCCGATGGGTGAAGTTCGTCAAGGAGACCAGATCGTGGTCGGTCGAGAGGGGGTGCGCGTCATACCGCTGCAGCGTCCGCAAGAGCGAGATGTATTTGGGTTTATGGAGTCCCAGGTCTCGGCTGAACGGCCCCATGGCCATATCATCGCCGACATCGCAGCTCGGATGCGTCAATTGAAAGAGCGCCGCAGTCTGAGGCAAACAGATTCGCATGTCTTGCTGTCCGGTGGACCCGCCATCATTCATGCCGGGGGACGAGAGGCCCTGACCTGGCTGATCGAACAGGGATTTATTCATATACTGTTTTGCGGGAATGCGCTGGCTGCGCATGACATGGAAGCAGATCTGTTCGGCACGTCACTCGGCTACGGGCTCACAGCAGGACGCGCAGTCCCGCATGGCCATGAGCACCATTTGAGGACCATTAACCGAATTCGCTCGATCGGCAGCATTGAAGCGGCCGTTACTTCAGGGGTCATCAAACAGGGAGTCATGGCGGCTTGTATCCGGCAAGGGGTGCCGATGGTCATATCCGGAACGATTCGTGATGATGGTCCCTTGCCCGGAGTGATCACGGATTCCATTCAGGCGCAACGCGCGATGCGTGCCTTGATTCCCGACATTGGATTGGCTCTCCTCGTCGCCTCAACGCTCCATTCCGTGGCGACGGGTAATCTTCTGCCGGCAACCGTTCCCACAGTCTGTGTAGATGTGAACCCTTCGATTCCGACCAAGCTGGCCGACCGCGGGAGCTTTCAGGCAGTCGGCCTCGTCATGGATGCAGCATCGTTTCTGTCGGAACTCGCCAGGCTGTTGGGGAGGTCAACATGAGCCGCCTCCTCGTCTGTCCTCCGGAGTTTTTCGGAATTGAGTATGAGATCAATCCTTGGATGCGTCTTACCAATCGTGTGGATCACGGAAGGGCGGTGCGACAATGGCATGAGTTGATGCGCGTGTTTGAGCAAGACCTTGGCGTCGTTCTCGAACGAATGACTCCCATTCCTGGGTTGCCCGATCTCGTATTTACGGCCAATGCCGGCATCGTGGTTGGACGAACCGCCGTCGTGAGTCGCTTCCGGTATCCTGAACGGCAACGAGAAGAAGCACACTTTGAGAATTGGTTTCGCAAGCATGGCTATGAGGTGATGACGGGAGAAGCAGGCATTCATTTTGAAGGTGCGGGGGATCTCCTGGGCTTCCCGGAATACTGGTTCGGCGGCTATCGACAGCGATCGGATATCCGCGTCTTTCCAATCCTCAGTGAGCATTTTCACCGAGAAATTATTCCGCTTGAGCTCGTCGACAGCCGTTTCTACCATCTGGATACCTGCTTCTGTCCCTTGAGCGGCGGCGAGCTCCTGTATTTCCCCGCCGCATTCGATAGCTATGGCCAGACCGCGATCGCAGAACGTGTTCCGGACAAGCTGCGTCTCACCGTTCCCGAAGATGAAGCTTTGAAGTTCGCCTGCAATGCCGTTTGTGTCGGAAAACATGTCGTCCTTCCTGCCGGATGTCCCACCACTCAGGCTTGGCTTCGCATAAGAGGGTATGAAACCCACCCGGTTCAGCTCGATGAATTCATGAGATCCGGTGGGTCGGCCAAATGCCTCACGTTGGCGCTAGATTGAGTCTCGACGTTCGTCACCTATCGCGTTTGAATCGGTGAAATGTGACGTCTCTCGGCAACTGGCGCATGACGGCTGACGTCCTATTTCTTCCGAAAGAGAAACGCGCCATACATGCCGGCAATTGCGATCGTGACGAGTTCGATTGTCAGGAGCATGCGGCTCACGACAGCTTCTGGGGCAGGAGGAGAGAGGATGAAATACATGCCGAGAAACTCCGGTGTCTGCGTCGGCGGGGTCTCCCATGGAGGGAATAATACGGCGAGAATCAGAACGCCAACCATCCCATAGAGCACCGTGAGATTGAGTTGATGCGGCGCCGAGGTCGTATGGTGTTGGGAAGCCGGTGGGCTCTCCGATCGACCGTCGAGTCGTCGTCCGCATTGGATACAAAAACGGTTGATCTCCGGTTGTGACCGGCTACAGACAGGGCAGGTTTGCATGGCAAATACTACCGGTGATTTACCCGCGCATGCAAACCTGAGTCGTGGCGGCTAGTACGAGGATAGAACTGCGGGGGGAGATTGAGGTTCGGAAACTATTGGTCCATTCAGAAATGATAGCTGAGCCCCCCGGCTACGAGATGCATATTATAAGTCGCGGCTATCCCAAGAGTTTCATCAAAATTGAATCGGACCCAGTTGTATTTCCATTCCCCAAAGACAGCGACGTGTCGGGTGATAAAAAATTCTGCACCAATCTTAGCGTTCACCCCTACCCTTGTATTGCTTTGACTGGCTTCAAACCCCTGCTCTGTGATGTTTACTCGCGCAAAGAATATCCCAGGCCCGAATCCGATATACGGCTGCAATCTCCCGTTAGGATAACGGAACATGAGATTAACCGGGGCTCACATCAAGACCCGTAGATGGTTACCCGGAAGGGAGACAGGGCCGGTTACTGAGATCGGTAACGTTCCGAGCCCAGGGAGGAATGTCCCAGCCGGAATTGTCCAGGTTGTCTCCAACTGCTTCATATGTGGCGTCGTGTTATAGACTTCAGTTTCCAACCCAAACCAACTTACTCGCGAAAAATAATAGCCGGCCTTTGCACCATAGAGAAAAGACGACTTGAGCGGCTGATCAGGTATTTCAAATGGGGGAGAAGTGGCGTTAAACTTCGCATCGGTCAACCCACCTCCAATTGAAGGCAGCGCGGCCCCCAATTGTCCAGCGATATAGGCTTCCGGATACGCGTTCGGAACAGCCAAAATTACCGAAGAGATTGTTAGGGCGTGTCGTCAATTAGCGGCCTGAGCGTTTTCCGGATTCACACAGGAAGCGTATTGTGCTTCACTGTTCACAAGCCGATGGAGGGGCTTCTGAATGGTGCGACGCTATGGGCTGCGGGACGATCAATGGGAGCGGA
>JAICWG010000008.1 GCA_025934915.1 Nitrospira sp. | reverse complement strand
GAAAAGGAAAAAGAATTGGTCGTTGTTTCGGATGATGAGTACAAACTCAATGCGGTACAGGAAATTATCAAGGCCAAATGCGTGAAACGGGGTGTATCGCTGAAAGCGTTCACGCAGGGAGCGATCGAGCCGGCGCTGAGCGGCACGGTGCGACAAGTGGCGAAGATCCAAAGTGGCTTGGCATCGGACAAGGCCAAGGAGATCACGAAGGCGGTCAAGGATTCCAAGCTGAAAGTCCAAGCACAGATTCAGGGTGAGCAAGTGCGGGTGTTGGGCAAGAGCAAGGATGAATTGCAGTCCGCGATCGCATTCTTGAAGGGTAAGGATTTTGAGATCGATCTGCAGTTTATAAACTATCGCTAGACGGCGTGCAAACCCTCATGCGAAACCTCGTTGCGGCCCTCGTTCTTGTGGCCGCTCTCTTCGGTTGCGGTCGCAGTGACCCGATCGTCCTAATCCAACTCCATCCCCAAAATCCAGATATCATCTACGTGGCCACGAACGACTACATCTATAAGTCCCGCGATGGTGGGCGGACATGGGCGAATTTGTCCCAGGGAATGAGTTATTCTCGCGTGATCGCTATGGCGATCGATCCGGTGTATCCTGCGACAGTCTATGCGGGAACCAAGGGCGATGCCGTCTACAAGAGCCATGATGGTGGGCAGCGCTGGACCTCGATGCGTTCTGGGCTTGATGATGCGACGATAACCTCCGTGGTGAATCAGTTTCTCTTTGATCCTGCCGATGCGCAGCACATCTTTCTCGCCACGACGATGGGTGTGTTCGAAACTAGAAACGGCGGCGAACAATGGACGAAGAAGATGGAGGGCATGAAAGAGGTGTTGATGGTCGTGACGCTGGGCATGGATCCGACTAGGCCTTCCATTCTGTACGCCGGAACCAGCGGCGGGGTCTACAAGTCGATCGATCAGGCGGACCATTGGGAAAAAGTGAACAACGGACTGGTTCCTCCGGACATGCTGAAAACGTCGCGAGCGCTGAACGTCACCGCGATACTGGTTGATCCATACGAGCCCGATACCGTCTATGCTGCCACGCTCGCGGGGCTGTACAAATCAACGGATGGGGGCAACGCTTGGAAACGAATCGGAGCGTCGCTTGTCGATCAAATGATTGTTGCCATGGTGCTCGACAGAACGCGTCGAGGCGTGATCTATATCACGGGGCGGGATGGAGTGCATCGAAGCAAAGATGCCGGCTCGACATGGAAGCTGGTCAACAGCGGGTTTGTGACCACCAACATCAGAACAATTGCACAAAGTGCAACGGATTCGAACGTCTTCTATGCCGGCACAAACGGCAGCGGCCTCTATCGTAGCCAAGACGCGGGAGAGACCTGGGAGCCGATGCCGCCGGTGGGAGGAAAGTAAGGATGGACTATCGTCTCTTGCTGTTCAGGTCGGAGTCGCCAATGGAAGCACCGACTCCGTGTCGTGGAAGCGTTGAAGTTCCTTCACGATTTTGCGCGCTGTCGATTTCGAACCCAGTGCTGCTGGGCATGGAGGTGTCCTGTAGATCCGTCCCTGGCCGATGTGGGAGTAGGCTATCCTGAACATCATCTCCTCTCCGCGGGCGAAGTGACTCACCCACATTGCTATAGGGAGATACTGAGGCTCCGATGTCTGCCCCAAAGTGGGAATTCAACTTGGTGTCCTCGATGTCTCCTCCGATTCGTGAACGCAACGTCGTGTCTTGAATCTCCATGCCTGTTGGCGCTGAGGATGGCGGTCTCTTGGCTTTGAATTCTTTCTTGATCGCCTCTTCATCTTCTTGAATTTGCGCTTTAGCCCGGCCGCTGGTTTCGTAGTCGATTTCGCTGAGACGTTGCTGTGCCTCGTTCAATTCAGCCAGGCGTCCCTTGAGTCGAAACAGGTCTGCACGTGCATGTGCGACAGTTCCGACGATTTCGCTGAGCGTAAATTGTCGAGCAAACGTGCCGAGATTCGGGCCTTGTCCAGAGCCGCCGCCCAAACCACCTGGTCCAGACCCAACACCGAATCCAGCGGAATTGAAAATGCCTTTTTGTTGTACGGCTTTGAGTATGTGGTTGGCTTCATCGATCAAATCGATGATTTCTGCAGGTCCGTTGTTGTCGGTCAAGCAGCATGAGACGAACGTCCGATAGCGATCTGAAAATTTGGAGGCTGCATTCTGCAATTCCACGATCTTTATCGGATCGCGGTCGGGGAGATCGAACCCCTGTTGGCGCGCACTTTCCTTGAAAGATTCTGCAGCCTGTTGGTCGTAGAGTGGCTCGCAACCCAAACTCTTTTTCGTTGAAATCTGTTGGTCGGGTGTCTTGTTCGAACACCAATAGATCGGTGCCGGTTGGTTGAGAGGATTATCAGGATTGAAGTCCTTCGCATCGGCCTGTTCCACACAGAGGAGCGGAATGATGAGGAACAGGAGAGGTCTCGTGTATGAGCGAACCGAACGGTATGTACACATGAAAACATTCTCTAATTGAAACCCCTTGAAGTCAACAAAACTCTACGAGTTTGATCGGTTAGGAATGTATCGGTATTGGTCGTAGGGCCAAGTGGCGTATCCTATTATAATTGAAAGGCAAATTGTCCGGAGAGGATCTGTTCCGAGTGACAATGTGTATCCATTTTCTGCGCTGATTAGCAACTTGCGCAAGTTACCGAAAAGTCAGTTGACAACCAAAAATGCGAGAGTATACTTCGCTTGACGTGGGGGAAAGTGGAATCGAGTGGGTGGCAATATTGTTCGCGAAAATTCGCATGTCTCAGTGCTTGGTCAAGAAGTATGTTTTTGGCTTATTTCTGAGCGGTCAACCACTATCTTGGATTGTACGGTGGGACACGGTGGACATGCGGAAATGCTTCTTACATCCAGCTCAACTGGAACGACGATCATAGGGCTCGACAAAGATTTTCAAGCCATTGATTTCTGTCGGCAGCGTTTGAATCGATTTGGAGACCGTATTGTGTTGCGACAAGGAAATTATCGAGACTTGAAGTGGCATCTTGCTGAAACTGGTGTCGCGGCGGTCGATGGTGTGCTTTTCGATTTTGGGATTTCATCTCCGCAGTTGGACGATCCATCGAGAGGGTTCAGCTTTCAGCGAGAAGGTCCACTCGATATGCGCATGGACCAAACGACCGGAAAAACTGCGGCCGATCTGGTGAACGGCAGCCCAGAACATGAGCTCGCGGACATAATCTTTCAGTATGGAGAGGAACGATATGCCAGGCGAATTGCTCGAGCAATCGTGCGGGAAAGGCAATGTCGCCCAGTCGAGACCACGGGAGCGCTCGTTTCCATCATCGCTCGGTCCGTGCCGGCGTCATATCGTCACGGACGGATTCATTGTGCAACGCGTACATTTCAGGCGCTTCGCATTGCGGTGAATCATGAACTGGAGTTTTTAGAGTCCTCGCTTCGAGATGCAACCGAAGTGCTCGCGTCGGGGGGAAGGATCTGCGCGATCTCCTTTCATTCTCTCGAAGATCGTATCGTCAAGCATACATTCCGGTCCCTCTCACAAGGGCCGGAAGCGACCCTTTCGATACTTACCAAGAAACCGGTCTTGCCTTCTCAGGCAGAATGTGAAGCAAATCCCCGATCGCGAAGCGCTAAATTACGAGTCGCTGAACGTCAACCGAAGACGGGGATTTTATGAAAACCCTCACCGTTTTTCTAGGACTCTGTCTCGTGTTCGTGTTTGTGTGGGAGCGCGTAGACGTGGTTCGGATCGGTTATCAAATCGAGCGATTGAAGCGTGACAAGACGGTGTTGGAACGTCAACGGGATGAGCTCCGCGTCAAGTTTTCCGCACTGAGTGCCTCTGACCGGGTCGCGAAATTGGCGACCGAAAAACTCGGTATGAGTCTGCCTCAACAAGGGCAGGTCATTATGGTTCGGTCCAGGCCAAGCGACTTCCATCCATCCGATATTGTGCCGGTTGAGCTGAAAATCGCCAAGAATTATCTTCCCAGCAGGAGGTTTTAGTGGCCGGCTCTTTTTCTCGCGGTCGTCGGTATGTCCTGTTGCTGGTGTTGCTATGTTGTTTTGGAGTGGTTCTGTTCCGATTGTTCACATTGCAAGTGTTGCAAGCGGCTGAACTCTCGGTCAAAGCGCATCGGCAGCATCAAAAGACGGTATCCCTGGAAGGGGCGCGCGGCACGATTATCGACCGACACGGCAAGCTTCTGGCCATGAATGTAGAAGTACGATCAGTATTCGGAGTCCCAAATGCGTTAGCTAATCCTCTCAAGATCGCTCAGCAGTTGTCGCCGATTCTACATGTGAAGACCGATGAGTTGGAACGCAAACTTCGACAGAACCGGAGTTTCGTGTGGTTGGCTCGAAAGTTGGATCCTGAGCAGGGACAGCAGCTCGATCGTTTGTCGCTTGATGGAATCGGGGTTGTGATGGAAGGGAGACGGTTCTACCCCAAAGGGTCGCTCCTGGCTCATGTGTTGGGTTTTTCAGGAATGGACGGTGAAGGTTTGGAAGGCGTAGAGCATCGATACGAATCGTACTTGCGCGGTGAGAAGCAGATGATGGTGTTGCAGCGTGATGCCTTGGGGCGCACGGTGTTTCCCAAGGGAATGGCGGAACGGAGTCCGACACCCGGTCAAAGTCTCACGCTTACGATCGATGAGGTGATTCAGTATATTGCTGAGAGAGAGCTTGAGGACGCAGTTGGTCGCTCGCAAGCAAAGTCAGGAACAATGATTGTGCTTGATCCAAAGATGGGAGCAGTGTTGGCTATGGCGGTGAGTCCGAGATTTGATCCCAATGCCGTGTCGGCTCTTGGCCCTGATCGCTGGCGAAACAGGGCGCTTACGGATGCCTATGAGCCTGGGTCCACCATGAAGGCGATGATGGCTGCGGCAGCCATTGAGGAACGGGTGGTAAGGCCGAATACGATGGTATTCGGCGAGCATGGTCATATGACGGTCGCGAACACTGTGATTCATGATCACGAGCGACTGGGATGGGTGTCTTTTGCCCAGGTGATTCAGAAGTCCAGCAATATCGGGGCCGCAAAAACCGGTATGGCGCTGGGAGAGCAGCGGCTCTATCGCTATCTCCAGGCATTCGGTTTCGGACAGCGAACGGAGATTGACCTTCCTGGGGAGGGGGCCGGATTGGTGAGAAATCCAAGAGACTGGGGGCGTCGTTCGGTCGCGTCTATTTCCATTGGGCAAGAGATCGGTGTGACGCCGCTTCAAATGGTGTCTGCGATTGCGGCCATCGCAAACGGAGGCGTGTTGATGAAGCCTTACGTGGTTTCAGAAATACGAGATCCTGATGGGCACATCCTTAGACAGATACCGCCTCAAGTCAAGCGACGGGTCATTTCTCCGGAAACGGCCCGCAGCGTGACGAGGATTCTTGAAGGTGTCATCACGGACGGCACCGGGACCAAGGCGGCTATCCGGGGGTTCCGGGTGGCCGGGAAAACCGGTACGGCCCAAAAGATCGACCCACGAACAGGTACCTATTCAGTCTCTCGATTTATCGGGTCGTTCACCGGGTACGTCCCCGCAGACAACCCTCAGCTCGCGATGATCGTGGTGATCGATGAACCTCAAGGTGATGCGTGGGGTGGAGCTGTTGCCGCCCCCGTATTCAGTCGTGTCGGGGAACAGGTGTTAAGCTACTTAGGCGTGCCGTCGAATGCGCCTGTCACCTTGGCAATGGCTCCGCGGAAATCGTGATCGTACTTGGAAATGTCGATGACCTTGACGACTCTGCTTCAGGCGTTGGAAGGACAGGTGAGGGTTCTTGATCGTCATGGAAATTTGGACGTGTCCGTAAACGCAATCACCGATGATTCTCGAGCCGTCATGACCGACAGCCTCTTTGTAGCCGTAAAAGGCGAACGGGTCGATGGGCATGAATTTATTCCGGCGGCGCTGAGAGGGGGAATGGGCGCGTTGGTATCGCAACAGCCGGTGAGTGGGGTGTCTCTTCCGTTCATCCGCGTTGACGACTCCAGGAAGGCACTGGGTCTGCTGGGCAGCCGATTTTATGGAGAGCCCTCGTCGCATATTCGGATGATCGGCGTGACAGGGACGAACGGAAAAACTACCACGACCTATGTCTGCAAAGCGCTTCTGGAAGCCCTGTGTCACCCAGTAGGGTTGATTGGAACAGTCGTTTATCAGATCGGTGAACGTACGATGCCGGCAACGCATACGACGCCTGGCTCGCTTGAACTGCAACAGCTGCTTGCCACGATGGTCGCCGGCGGGTGCGCAACTGCAGTGATGGAAGTGTCTTCTCACGCCCTCGCGCAGGATCGCACGAGCGGATGCGAATATGACGTGGCAGTCTTTTCGAATCTGACTCAGGATCATCTCGATTTTCACGGAACCATGGAGGAGTATTTTCAGGCAAAACTGAGACTTTTTACAGGATTGAAGAGAGGGCTCAAGAAGAATAAACGGGCGATCATCAATATCGATGACCCCTATGGAAGTCGTATTGTCGAGCGGAACCCGACCCCGGTTTGGACCTATGCATTAAAGACCAAAGCGGATCTGCGTGCTGAAGCGGTGCGGTTGTCGCTTCAGGGAACCACCTTTACCGCTGCGACTCCGGTCGGAAGTTTCCCGATCGAGAGTCACCTTGTGGGCGAGCACAATGTCTACAACTTACTCGCTGCCATCGGGGTGGCGCTTCACGAAGGGGCCACACCTGCACAAATTCGTGAGGCTGCGGCGAAGGTCATTAACGTGCCGGGACGGTTCGAACGTGTGATGGCGGGCCAACCGTTTACGGTGGCCGTGGATTATGCCCATACCGAAGACGCGCTAGTCCGATTGCTGACGGCGGCACAGGCGTTGAAAACCGGACGCATCATCACGGTCTTTGGCTGCGGTGGAGACCGCGACCGAGGAAAGAGACCGAGGATGGGAGAAGCGGCCGTGCGGTACAGCGACGTCGTGATATTGACCTCGGATAATCCCAGAACCGAGGACCCCCTTTCAATTCTGGAACAAGTCGAAGTCGGAGTGGTCGAAGCGCTGCGGCAGCGGCCACATGTCCAGTACCGAAAAGTGCTTGATCGGCGGGAAGCCATTGAGGAGGCGGTGCGGGAGGCCCGTAGGGGAGATATCGTTTTGATCGCCGGCAAAGGGCACGAAGACTACCAGATCATCGGCACAACGAAGGTTCATTTCGATGATCGCGAGGTGGCGCGCAATGCCATCGAACAACTCGGAACCCGCGTCTAGCCTACAGGGGTGTAGGGGCCGATCGGTGTACGGAAGATCTCCAGATGACTCTGTTTACCGTCGAAGAATTGCGGGAAGTAGTCAGCGCGAAAGTCTTGGCCGGTGAAGGGATCGGTTGGACCAAGCTCAGTGTCCGACGAATCAGCCTGGATACTCGGTCTCTTCGACCTGGAGATCTTTTTATCGCACTGAGCGGAGATCGATTCGACGGCCACGACTTTGTGGCCACAGCGTTGTCGCGCGGGGCGGTGGGAGCGATCGTGCGTGATTCTTACGATGTGTCGGGACTTGCCTTGAAGCGTGGCTCGAAGCGGACCCAACCGGTTATCCTCGGTGTCAGCGATCCACTCTATGCCTACCAGCAGCTGGCCTCATATCACCGAAGCCGATTTCAAATTCCCGTCGTGGCGGTCACGGGAAGCAACGGCAAGACGACGACGAAGGACATGGTCGCCCATGTTATGGCCCATCGCTGGAAAATTCTCAAAACCGAAGGCAACCTGAACAATCGCGTGGGCGTCCCTCAGACGGTACTCCACCTCAACGATCGACATAAGGGAGCAGTCATCGAGATGGGAGTCGATCATCTCGGTCAGACCGCCAAGCTGTGTGAAATAGCCCGACCCACGATCGGGATCATTACAAACATCGGCCCCGACCACTTGGAGTTTTTCGGGACGATAGATGTATCAGCGCAAGCAAAGGCGGAGTTGCTCGATCTTCTTCCTCGTGATGGGACCGCAATTCTGAACGCAGATGATCCCTATTACGACTATCTTGCCGCGCGAGCTCGATGTCGTGTGGTGTCGTTC
The DNA here is from genome assembly GCA_025934915.1 of Nitrospira sp. Lineage (GTDB taxonomy): Bacteria > Nitrospirota > Nitrospiria > Nitrospirales > Nitrospiraceae > Nitrospira_D. Next base: position 48,135 of record JAICWG010000008.1, on the reverse strand, counting down.
GGCCTTTCGTCAAAAGCCGACGTCCGTGCGATGGATGTGAAATCCGACGGTCGCAATGGGACGATCTTTCGGCTTCTGCTACCAGGAATGGTACGCCACGCTCTTGTTCATATTCGAGTTCAGGGTGATCACAATGTCACCAATGCTTTAACAGCTGGAGCGGTCGGTTCGGTCCTGGGATTGCCCGGTGGGGCGATCGCTCAGGGGTTGTCCCGTTTCCGGCCCGCTGCGATGCGGTCTCAGATATTGGTCGACCAGGGCGTGAAGCTGATCATCGACTGTTACAATGCCAATCCTGCCTCCATGAAAGCGGCGGTGCAATTGCTCGTACAAACGGGGGCGAAACGAAAGAAAATTGCCGTTTTGGGAGACATGCTGGAACTTGGCCCGAATGCCGATCAGATGCATGAGGAAGTCGGCGGATTCTTGGCACGCCAAGGCGTCGATCTACTCGTGGCTTGCGGCGTATTAGGGCGAAGTCTCGCCAAAGGAGCGAAATTGGCAGGACTGGATCCATCCCAGATTCTCGAAGCGCCGGACGCGCGCGCCGCCGCGACCGCCGTGAAAGCGGTCGTAAAACCTGGTGATGCCGTGCTGATCAAAGCCTCGCGTGGCATGAAATTAGAGCTGGTCGCTGACGTACTCCGAGGAGCAACACGTACGACGAAAAAGGCTTCGTAACGGTCGCCCACGCTATGCTGTATATCTGGCTCTATCCTCTCCATACAGAGTTCTCGTTTCTGAATGTTTTTCGTTATCAGAGCTTTCGCATTATTTACGCCGCTGTCACGGCGTTCCTGATCGCATTCGTACTCGCGCCGTGGGTGATATGTAAGCTTCAAGAAATCAAGCTGGGGCAACAGATACGTGACGACGGACCAAAGCGACATCTGGCCAAAAGTGGAACACCCACGATGGGCGGCATCCTCATTATCTTCGCAGTCACGCTGTCGACTTTGCTCTGGGCCGACATCTCACGTCCCCATATCTGGCTGGTTCTTGCCGCGACGCTGGGGTTTTGCGCCATTGGGTTTGTGGACGACTATCTCAAATTCATCAAGGCTCGCTCGAAAGGGCTTTCGGCATCGCAAAAGTTCACGGCTCAAATAGCCATTGCGCTCATCGTGGCGCTGATTTTGTATTCGTTGCCCGGCTACAACACGAAACTGAGTGTGCCGTTTTTTAAGAATTTCCTGCCCGACTTGGGATGGTTTTATGTTGCCTTTGCCGTACTGGTGATCGTTGGAAGTTCCAATGCCGTCAACCTCACTGATGGTCTCGATGGGCTGGCAATTGGTCCGGTGATGATTGCGGCATTGGCCTACACCGTGGTCGCCTATGTCACCGGGCACCGATTGATGTCGGAATACCTCCTGATCCCGCACATCGACGGAGCCGGAGAGCTGGCGGTCTTTACGGCAGCCATGCTCGGTTCAAGTCTTGGGTTCCTGTGGTTCAATACCTATCCGGCCTCCGTCTTTATGGGAGATGTCGGTTCGCTCCCGCTTGGAGCGGCCCTTGGGACAGTTGCGGTCATCAGCAAGCATGAATTGTTGTTGCTGATGGTCGGCGGTGTCTTCGTGATCGAGGCCGTCTCGGTCATCTTTCAGGTCGCTTCATACAAATCCAGAGGGAAGCGGATCTTTCTCATGGCTCCGATTCACCACCATTTTGAAATGAAGGGCTGGGAAGAGCCGAAAGTCGTCGTGCGCCTGTGGATCATCGCCATTTTACTTGCACTATTGAGTTTGAGCACGCTCAAGTTGAGGTAATGGGCATGGTGGAGATGGACAGCACGCAGTTGGCAGGGATTCGTGTCACTGTCGTTGGACTGGCACGGAGCGGCGTAGCCGCTGTCTGCTTATTGCAGGAAGCCGGCGCATTGGTGACGGTGGCTGACCGGAAGGATCGAGGCGAGTTGCTCAAGGTGCTTGGATCTCTGGATCAGGCGGCAACCCGCCTCGTGCTGGGCGGCGATTATGAATCGGCTCTCGAGACGGCCGAACTCGTTGTTATTAGTCCGGGAGTCCCCTATCGGTTGGAGGCGCTTGAACGTGTTCGTCGTCGAGGCGTGAAGGTCATCAGTGAACTCGATCTCGCATCGAGGTTTCTTTCCGCTCCAATTCTGGCGTTGACCGGCACCAATGGGAAGAGCACGACGGTCACGCTGATCGGGAAAATGCTGCAAGAGAGCGGAAAGCGGATATTTGTCGGCGGGAATCTGGGCACGGCGATCAGTGAGGCCGCCGTACAATCGCTACGAGCCATGAAGATGGACTGTCCATGCCCGTACGACGCGTTGGTAGTGGAAGTGTCCAGCTTCCAGCTGGAAACCGTCGAGCAGTTTCATCCATGGATTGCCGGGATTCTCAACGTGACGGTGGACCATCAAGATCGCTATGGGTCGATCCATGAATACATTGCGGCCAAAAACAGAATATTCGAGAACCAAACTCTGTCCGACTACGCCCTCTTCAATATGGATGATCCGAGAGTGGCTCCTCTGCGGTATAGCGCAAGGGCCAGCGTACTGGGTTTCACGAGGTCCCAAACATTGCCTTCCGATCTGGCAGGGGGAACCTATCTCGATCGAGATCGCATCATGACGACCATTGGAGGCCAGACTCAGGCGATCTGTGCGCGGAGCGAGGTCAAGATTATCGGCAATCACAACATCGAAAACGCCATGGTGGCTACAATCTATGCGCTCTTGAGCGGGTGCCCGCTCGATGTAATCCGTCGGGTTCTCAGAGAGTTTCCCGGATTGGAGCATGCGCTGGAGGTCGTTCGTGAGCGGCGAGGCATACGGTTTATCAACGACTCCAAGGGCACCAACGTGGATGCGACACTTAAAGCGTTGGAGAGTATCGACCAACCGATTTGGCTTATCGCCGGTGGACGCGACAAGGGAGGGGATTTTTCTCGGTTGGCTCCCGCGATTCGTCGGAGAGTGAAGCGACTCATTCTGATCGGTGAAGCGGCGTCGCTGATTGCGAAGGCAGTGGAAGGCTATCAGGCGGTCGAACGGGCCGACACATTGAAGCAGGCCGTTGAGTCAGCGGCAGCAGGAGCGTGTGAAGGCGAGGTGGTGTTGCTGTCACCGGCCTGCGCGAGTTTCGACATGTTTGCCGATTATCAAGACCGAGGGCGGCAATTTAAATCTCTCGTGCAATCTTTGCCGGTGTAATCGACGGCAAGGCAGAGGAGCATTGACGCTGAAAAATGCCACAGAGATCTGCAGGAACCTTGGCGTTGCCGTGGTCCACGGTTGGTGTGCGCGCTCCGAAGCGGGTAGGGATGGATCATATCTTGCTGTTTATAGCCCTTACGCTGGCGCTGGTCGGCCTTGTGATGATCTTCAGCGCCAGTGCTGTGGTGGCTGGCCAGAAGCACCACGACTCGTGGTACTACCTGAAGCGGCAACTAACATGGCTGACGCTCGGTTTGGTGCTTTTGCATGTGGCGTCCTGGGTCGATTACATATGGTGGAAGCGTCTTGCGCTTCCTCTCCTCGGTCTTATCACTGTGTTGCTGGTGGTTGTCCTTATTCCATCGATCGGTATCGCCGCCAATGGGGCTCAGCGTTGGTTACGGCTGGGGCCTATTTTGATTCAGCCGGCCGAGATGGCGAAGTTGATCGCGGTGATCTATCTCGCTGCGTACCTCGTGAAAAAAGAAAATCGACTTCAGCATTTCTCAACCGAGCTGCTGCCGGCGTTGCTCGTCATTGGGGTCATCAGTGGGTTGGTGCTCATGGAACCAGATTTGGGGACCATTGTGGTGATCGGACTGGTGACGGCCGGCATGTTATTCCTCGGTGGAGCAAGGGTAACCCATCTGCTCAGTCTCGTACCGGTTGCGTTGGCCGCGGTGGCGGCGCTGATATGGTTATCACCCTATCGATGGCACCGACTCATCGCGTTTTTCTATCCGGAGCGGGATCCGACCGGAACGGGGTTCCAAATCAACCAATCGTTTCTCGCATTCGGCAGCGGAGGACTTTTCGGAGTCGGGTTGGGGGAAGGCAAGCAGAAACTGTTCTTTCTTCCGGAAGCCCATACCGATTTTGTGCTGGCACTCGTCGGCGAGGAGCTCGGATTCGTTGGAGCGGGGGTCATCGTTCTTTTTTTCGCGCTCTTTGTGATCCGGGGGTTTCAGATCTCCACCAGAGCGCGAATTCCCTTCGGCCGCTACCTGGGAATCGGCATCACGACGCTGATCGGCATCCAGGCGCTGATCAATGCCTGTGTTGTGACCGGATTGTTGCCGACCAAAGGTCTCACATTACCGTTCGTCAGTTATGGTGGATCTTCCTTGGTGATCAACCTGATCGGAGTAGGGATTTTGCTGAACATCTCGCGGGATCGTCAGGCTGGACGAGAAGAGACGAGACAGCAGACTGGACGTGGATGGGCGAGTCGACAATGACGATTGTGATTGCGGCGGGTGGGACCGGTGGGCACCTCTATCCGGCTGTCGCGCTGGCTCGAGACTTTCTGCACCGCGATCCTTCCACGAACATTCTCTTTGTCGGAACGGTGCGCGGGATCGAGTCCAGGGTACTCGCTCATGAAGGATTCGAGTTGGCGTTGATCACCGCGAAGCCGGTCATGGGAAAGGGACTGCTGGATGTCTTAAAGGGAGTGCTTTCCGTGCCAATTGGGATCCAACAATCATTAGATATTCTGAAGCGGCGGCAGGCCGATTTAGTCATCGGAGTAGGTGGCTATACGAGTCCGACCATGTTGGTCGCTGCTGCCGTGAAAGGAATTGCCCGCGTGATTTTGGAACCAAATGCCCTTCCCGGATTGGCCAACAAAGTCGTCGCTCCCTTTGCGCAGAGGATTTTTTTGGCATTTGAGTCAGCCGGGACGTTCTTTGACCGACGAAAGGTTCGCGTCGTCGGGACACCGATCCGACAAGAGTTCTTGGTGCAACCGACCGACAACGCGTCCACCAAGCAAGAAGGCCGGCACCTGCTGATTTTCGGCGGAAGCCAGGGGGCTAGGGCCATCAACAGCGCGGTGTTGGAAGGGTTGCCCCTCCTGAGCCAACGTCTTCCAGGCCTGACCATCACGCACCAAACCGGAGAGGGAGATTTTGAGCGAGTCAGAGATGTGTACCGAACGCTGAATATGCAAGCCAAGGTCGTGCCTTTTCTCTACGATATGCCTGCCGTTCTTAGGACGGCTGATCTGGTGGTGGCTCGTGCCGGTGCGATGACGATTGCCGAACTGACGGCCTGTGGGAAAGCCGCGATTCTGATTCCGCTGCCGACGGCCATCTATGATCACCAGATGAAGAATGCGCGGGCGATGGAAGCGGCAGGGGGCGCCGTTGTTCTTCCGCAGGCAGATCTCACCAGAGTGAAACTGGGTGAAATGATCGAAGCTGCCTTATCGGATCCGGAGCGGCTGGAGAAGATGCAGCGGAAGAGTTTGGAGATGAGACGAATCGATGCCGGTGAAGTGATCGTCGGTGAATGTTACGCGCTCATGGGAGTGACGCATGACATCAACCAATCTACTGGAGCGACCGGAGAGTAGCGGTGTTGGGGAACGGAGGAATCGCTCACAGACTTCTGCAGGGCGACAAAGGCTACGCCGTATGACGCTCTTTCGTAAGATACAACAGATTCATCTCGTCGGAATCGGTGGAGCCGGTATGAGCGGCATCGCAGAAGTTCTACTTACGATGGGATACAAAGTGACCGGTTCGGATCTGCACGCTTCAGAGACGACGAAACGACTGGAAGAACTCGGTGGGAACGTGTTCATCGGTCATCAGGAGTCCAATGTGGGAGACGCGCAAGTTGTGGTCATCTCTTCCGCCGTGGCGGCGAGTAACCCCGAAGTTGTGGCGGCGAAGGCGAAGCAGATTCCGGTGATTCCTCGGGCGGAGATGTTGGCGGAATTGATGCGTCTGAAGTTTGGAGTGGCCATCGCCGGCGCTCATGGAAAGACCACCACAACGTCGATGGTCGCGAACGTGTTGGCGGAAGGTGGCCTCGACCCCACGATGGTGATTGGAGGTAAGGTCAATGCTTTGGGCAGTCACGCGCGACTTGGACGAGGCGACTTGCTTGTGGCGGAGGCAGACGAAAGCGATGGATCGTTTCTTCGTCTCTCGCCGACCATCGTGGCGGTGACAAATTTGGACCGTGAGCACCTTGACCACTATGGGTCGATGGAGCGCATCAACGAAAGCTTCTTGGAGTTCATCAACAAAATCCCATTTTATGGGTTGGCGGTATTGTGTGCCGATGACGATCATCTGGCTAGGTTGTTCCCTCGCCTGGTCAAGCGGTATCACACCTACGGGCTTCGCGATTGCGACGGGATGGCGCCTGATTTTAAAGCAACCGACATCAGTCTGAGGCAATGGGGTGCCGAATTCCTGACACATTTCCGCGGAAGGAATCTTGGCCCCTTCCGATTGGCCGTGCCGGGCATGCACAACGTTTCAAATGCGTTGGTGGCCATTGCCATCGGCCTTGAGCTGGAAATTCCTGTGGACCTGATTCGCAAAGGGTTGGCGGCCTTCACGGGAGTCGAACGGAGGTTTCATTTGCGAGGTGAAGCCGGCGGTATCATGGTGGTCGACGACTATGGCCACCATCCCACCGAGGTGAAAGCGACACTTGCTGCCGCCAAGCAGGGCTGGGATCGTCGATTAGTGGTTCTTTTCCAGCCGCATCGATACAGCCGGACGAGGGATTGCATCGGAGAGTTCGCGCATGCCTTCGATCACGCCGATGTGCTGTTCACGACGGAAATATATCCGGCCGGGGAGTCGCCGATAGCGGGTGTTTCCGGCGCCGCCCTTGCTGAGACGATCAAGTCGGCGGGCCATCCATCGGTGACCTTCATCGAGCGCAAGGAAATGTTACCGGATCTGGTAGTGCCTCATTTAATAGCGGGCGACCTGGTCCTCACGTTGGGCGCGGGTGATATCTGGAAGGCTGGAACCGGGATTCTTGCCCGGCTTGAGTCTGCTTGATGGCTCATGACGCATCGAGTGCAAACGGATGGGACGAATGCAGGACCATTGCGGACACAGCGCAGATTGGAGTCTGCTGTGACGGGCATTCGCGGAGTGGTTCGCTTCAATGCACCACTGAAAGAGTACACGTCGTTCCACATCGGTGGTCCGGCCGATGTGTTGGTGGAGCCGGCTGACGTGGAGGATGTCGTCCGTCTTGCCACGCAGACGCGCGAACAGAAACTTCCGATCTTTGTATTGGGTGGCACCAACCTCCTCGTTCGGGACAAAGGAATTCGAGGTGTGGTGGTCAGTCTGGCAAAATTGCGGGCAATCAAAGAAGAACCAGGATCCGTGTTGTATGCCGAAGGCGGCGTCGGCATGCCGACGCTGATCGGCTATGCTATCCGCCGGTCTTTGTCCGGATTGGAGTGGGCGTCCGGCATTCCCGGCACTGTCGCGGGTTGTGTCGTGATGAATGCAGGAACACGGCTCGGTGAAATGAAAGACTCGGTGAAGGCCGTCCGGATCGTGTCGCCGAAAGGCGCACTGATTGACTGTCCGGCAGAAGCAATCGAGTTTCGATATCGTCGGGCGATGTTGCCGTCGGGTGTTATGGTCGGAGTATGGCTGCAGCTGAGGCAGGGAGTGCGGTCGGACATCGAAAAGGTCGTGAAAGATTATCTTCATTACCGCCGTGAGACGCAGCCGCTCGCGCTGCCGAGCGCCGGCTGTGTGTTCAAGAATCCACTGAATGATTCGGCAGGGAGAGTCGTCGAGGCGGCAGGACTCAAAGGAACATCGGTCGGTGATGCGCTGGTTTCAACCAAGCATGCCAATTTTATCGTGAATCAAGGGCATGCCAGTGCCGCCGACGTGCTCTTGCTGATCAAGAAAGTGCGCGCTCGAATCGCCCAACAGACGGGGATCAAATTGGAGCTGGAATTGAAAGTTGTGGGTGAAGCGTAAAGAAAGGGAATAGTTGTAACAATGGGTCGTATAACAAATGCCCGGATCGGCGTGCTCATGGGAGGACGCTCTTCAGAGCGGGATATTTCGCTGAAGACCGGTCAGGCAGTTCATCAGGCACTCATCCGTCGAGGATACGATGCGGTGGCCATCGACGTCACCGATCGTCTGCATCGAGATTTGGAAGATCAGAAGGTCGCCATCGCCTTTCTCTCGCTGCATGGACCGGGTGGTGAGGATGGAACCGTCCAGGGATTTCTCGAGACATTGGGAGTCCCTTACACCGGGTCCGGTGTACGCGCGAGTGCCGTAGGAATGCATAAGGCGGTTACAAAAACGTTATTGGCCGCACATGGTATTCCACTCCCGGCTGGAACCGTTGTGCGGGAGTGCGACAGGCCGTCATTGGCGAAGGTCCTAAGACAGACAAAACTGAAATTGCCGATTGTCGTCAAACCGGTTTCGCAGGGATCCACGATCGGAGTCACTGTCGTGCGTCGAGCCGGCCAATGGAGTGAGGCTCTCGACTTGGCCCATCGCTATGACTCAGAAGTGATGGTTGAGAGCTATATTCCCGGACATGAGGCGACCGTGTCCATTCTGGGAACCGCTGCGGAAGGTCCGAAAGTACTTCCGGCCATTGAGATCGTGGCGCCCGAAGGTTTTTACGACTTCTCGGCAAAATATCAGAAGGGTAAGACCCAGTATCTCTGTCCCGCTCCGCTCCCTCCCAAGGTCGTTCACCACATCAGTGAGTTGACCAGACGAACCTACGAGGCGTTGGGGTGCGAGGGAGCCGCTCGCGTGGATTTTCGTATCACTCCGAGAGGTCGGCCCTATGTCCTAGAAATCAATACGGTTCCCGGCATGACGGAGACGAGTCTTTTGCCGATGGCCGCAGCTCAAGTGGGCATGGCGTATGACGACTTAGTCGAACAGATTCTGCAGTCGGCGCTTGATCGCGCGAGTCGCTTTGCACGGGTCATCACAAAGGAGTGAGTGTGATGCGATTCTTGGGAAGAAGGCGGCGATCCCCTCCGGTGGGGCCACGAAAGAATCAGTGGAATGATCCGCAAGGAGAGAGGGCGGCCAAGGAAGCTAGCCGGGTAAAAACAGGCAGACGAAAGGCCCTTGCTCGATGGGCCAGCGTGATGACCGGGATGATGCTCGTGGCATGGCTCATCGTGATGGGTGTGAAATATTCCGGCCCTGCGCTCCAAATGTTGCTGGAGATCAAGACCATCACGGTCGAAGGAGTTCACCACATCGATAAACAGAAAGTGCTCGATCTAGCAAAGGTGAAATCTGGTACTGGACTCCACCATATTGTCACGAGAGTGATTAAGGAGCAGGTGGAATCTCATCCGTGGGTCAAAGAGGTCGAAGTGACCCGTGTGCCGTTTCATGAGTTACGTATATCCCTCGTCGAACGAATGCCTGCCGCCGTCATTCGTGCCGATTCCCAAAACTTTCTGACTGATGCGGAAGGACATGTGCTTACTAGGCTCGGTCAGACCGATGATGACACCTTGCCTCTCGTGATGGGTATCGATGCCAAGGCCTTGTTGGAAGGGAACCAATCGGTGAGGCAGGTCATCGCGTCGGGCATTGAGCTTGCACAATTAGTCGGACAGACGTTCGAAGGTCGTCTGCAAGTGAACGTCGAAAATCCGTCAAACCTCGTCGCACTCGTACAAGGAGTGCGATTCCAGTTCGGGGAAGAAGCGGTCGGAGAGCAGTGGGAACGGTTCCGACGTGTCAAACCGACATTAAGAACTCTGAACTTTGACGGTCATGGCCGTAGAGCGAGCGAAGTGGACCTCCGGTACGAAAATCGAATCGTCGTACGGGAAGGGGGGTGATTGTGGTGTCGAAGCGGGATCAAATTCTGGTCGGACTCGACATCGGAACCACGAAGATTTGCGCGATCGTGGCGGAGATGACCGACGCCGGAGGGCTCAGCATTATCGGTGTTGGATCATGCCCTTCCCGCGGCCTACGTAAAGGAGTCGTTGTTGATATCGAAAGCACCGTCGAGTCCATCAAGAAAGCGGTCGAAGAAGCGGAGTTGATGGCGGCGGTCCAGATCAACTCGGTCTACACCGGTATTGCTGGGAGTCACATTTCCGCTGAAAACTGCAAGGGCGTCGTGGCGTTGAAACGGGCGGAGGTGACTCGCGAAGATATCCATCGGGCCATCGAAAGCGCGCGCACTCTCGCCGTGATCCCCCATGAACGCAGGATTCTTCACGTGTTGCCGCGAGAGTTTATGGTGGACGGACAGGAGGGAGTTCGAGAACCCTTGGGGCTGTCGGGTAATCGTTTGGAAGTCAATGTACACGTCATCACCGGCGCGGTGACCTCCGCACAGAACATCGTGAAGAGTGTGAATCGAGCGGGACTCGACGTTGTGGACATCATTCTCCAACCGCTGGCGTCCAGCGAAGCGGTGTTGAGCCAAGAGGAACGCGATCTCGGTGTGGCGATGGTAGACTTGGGAGGAGGAACGACGGACCTGGCTATTTTTCTGGACGGCAGCATCCGGCACTCAGCGGTCCTTCCTATCGGTGGACAAAACTTGACAAAGGATTTGGCCATCGGCCTCCTCACCTCACAGACCGAGGCTGAGAAAATCAAGACTCAGCATGGCGTTGCGCGGACTGAGTTGGTGACCGGACATCAGGTCGTCGAAGTGCCGTCGGTTGGAGATCGGCCGGCTCGGACATTTTCCAGGCGGGATATTGCCGAGATCCTGGAGCCGCGTGTTGATGAGATGTTTGAGCTTGTCCGAAGAGAAATTGTGCGCGCGGGCTATGAAGGGATGCTGGGGGCCGGTGTCGTGCTTACCGGCGGCACGTCCTTATTGGACGGCATGCCTGATACTGCTGAGAAGATTTTAAACTTGCCGGCACGTCGAGGCATACCTGCCGGAGTCGGAGGATTGCGCGATATTGTCGGCCATCCTAGTCATTCGACCGGGGTCGGTCTATTGCTACACGGCCGGCGACATGTTGATGAACTAGAAACAGCTGGGCTTCGCAATGGGGGAACTTGGGACAAAATGCGTAGGTGGACGAAGCGGGTGTTGGAGGTCTTTTAACCTTTAAACCCTTGCGGACGACAGATGGTCGTCGTGCGAGGCGATGTGAGGAGGTGCCCCAATGTTCTCATTTCAGGAAGATCTACTGTCGCCGGTCCGCATCAAGGTGATCGGAATCGGCGGAGGCGGGTGCAATGCGATCAATACGATGATCACCTCCGGACTCGTGCGTGTCGATTTTATCGCGAGTAATACCGACCTACAGGCGCTTGATCGGTCGTTGGCACCTTATAAGATCCAACTCGGGCCGGAACGAACCCGTGGGTTGGGGGCGGGGGCAAAGCCGGAGATCGGTAGAGATGCCGCGCTTGAGAGTAAGGAGCACATCCGAGAATGTCTCGAAGGGGCCGATATGGTTTTCGTCACGGCAGGAATGGGAGGAGGGACCGGCACCGGGGCCGCTCCAATTGTGGCCAGCATCGCCCGCGAAATGGGCATCCTCACGGTAGGGGTCGTCACGAAACCGTTTCAGTATGAAGGCAAACGACGAAACAAGCACGCGGAAGAAGGAATCCGCGACTTGCGTCGGCACGTCGATACATTGCTCGTCATTCCGAACCAGCGGCTGTTGGGAATTGTCGATAAATCGACCCCGCTTCTCGAAGCGTTCAAAGTCGCGGATGATGTGTTGCGGCAAGCGATCCAAGGCATTGCCGACGTCATTACCACCACCGGACATGTGAACGTCGATTTTGCCGATGTCCGTACCGTGATGTCACACACCGGACGAGCGGTCATGGGCATGGGCGTTTCCTATGGACCGAATCGGGCGATTGAAGCGGCTCAAAAGGCCATGTGCAGTCCTCTCCTTGAGGAAGGAAGTGTCGAAGGGGCTCGCGGTGTCCTCCTGAATATTACGGGAGGCCCCAGCATGTCGCTGCACGAGATCGAAGAAGCCGCCTCGATCATCCAAGAGACGGCAGATCCCGAGGCCAATATCATTGTCGGGCAGGTCATCAACCCAGACCTGGGTGAAGAACTTATCATTACGGTGATCGCGACCGGGTTTGAACGAGAAGAGGACTCAGCCGCAGCTACGACTGGAGCTGATAGGGGAATGAGTCGACCGGCCAAACCCGTCCCATCCATGTTGGCAGGCATGGGTGCGCCGCTGGTGGGAGATCGATCGATGAAAGACCTCGATCGTCCCGCCTTTTTGCGGAGAATGAACGAGGCGCGGGACTCGATGGACCGGGCAGTGCTGACTGCCGAGGATGAATGGGATGTGCCGACATTTCTTCGCAAACAAACAGACTGATCTCGTGCGTATTTTCACGTGATGAGGTATTGACCTTGACTATGACAAGCACATCGGTCATTACCGTGCCGGCGTTTGCGGATGCCGGGAGTCAGGTGCGCCATTTTTTCGGGACCCGTCGGCATGCCGTAGATCTTGGCCTTGAAGTGGGAATCCCGCGGAGGGGGATCGCAGGCGCGTCATTGTCTTCATGGACGCTCTCAGTGAAGCAAGTCCATGGAACGGAAGCGCTGGTGGTGGACCGTGCCTTGGCTTCGACGGACCGATTTGTGGGCGGCTGGGATGCTTTGGTCACTGATCAACCTGGAGTTATGGTGGCGGTGCGGACGGCAGATTGTGTTCCGATCTTGATGCATGATCCTCAACGTCGGGTCGTGGCCGCCGTTCATGCAGGCTGGCGGGGAGCTGTTGCCGGCATTGTCCCCCAAACGCTGGCACTGTTGGAGTCTCGCTTTGGCTCGTGTGTGGAGCATGTACGGATCAGCATCGGCCCATCCGCTGGGGTTTGCTGCTATGAAGTGGATGAGCCGGTTCTCGACCATCTGTGTCAGGGATTTTCGGATTGGAACAAAGTGGTACGAACGAGAGGAGGCGGAAAAGCGCATCTTGATTTGAAATCGCTCGTCAAAGAGCAGGCGCAAGCCTTCGGGGTGGCTCCGAAGTTCATCACGACCGTCAACCTCTGTACGATTTGCCATGAAGACCTCTTTTTCTCCTATCGGCGGGAGAGAAAAGTCAACGGCACCATGGTCAGCGCCATTGGATTACCGATGAGGCGAGGATAAGTCAGGCTCTGCCAATTCCGAGGCTCTTCCGCTAGAATAAGGACGGTTCGCTGAATGAGCGGCCGCGACTCGTGCGAGAGGACGATGGAACCGCTCATCCCAGAAACGATAGCGAAATGTGTTCAGTCGGTTCTCACGAAAATTCGGTCGGCGGAAGAAAAAGCCGGACGTCCCGCCGGTACGGTGCGGCTGGTGGCCGCGACGAAGACCGTGACCGTCGAGCATATTGCGAAGGGTGTGCGTGCCGGCTTGTCCATCTTGGGTGAAAATCGTGTACAGGAAGCGCTTCCTAAAATAGCCGCCTTCACCCAGGCACCGGTTCATTGGCATTTTATCGGACATCTGCAACGAAAGAAGGTACGGTCCGTGATCGGTCTATTCGACCTGATTCATTCAGTGGATAGTCTGGATCTGGCGCAAGAGATCGATCGTCGTGCGGGAGAGGTCGGTCGTCAACAGAATGTCTTGCTGGAAGTGAATATCGGGAGGGAACCGACAAAGGCAGGCTTTCATCCGGATGACGTTGTGCGATCGGTACCAATGATGGCACAGCTCTCTCATACCTGTATCAAAGGCTTAATGACGATCCCTCCGCCGACTGCTGATCCTGATTCGGCCAGGCCGTATTTCCACAAACTGCATGATCTTGCTCAGCAGATTGCGGCATTCAACTTACCGACCGTGAGGATGGATGAACTGTCGATGGGAATGTCGAACGATTATGAGGTAGCCATTGAGGAAGGGGCGACACTGGTCCGTGTTGGCACCGCCATTTTTGGAGCGCGCCATGTCTAGTTCAACGCTCACACAAAGCATCTCCTTTGTGGGTGGTGGCCGGATGGCAGAGGCATTGATCAGTGGGGTGCTTTCATCAAGAGGCTACAAGGCCGACCAGATCCACGTCGCTGATCCAGATACGACCAGACTGGACCATCTCAAGAGACAGTACGGCATTCAGATTGGTCTTACGAATCATGAGGCGGTCGTCTCGGGAGATGTCGTCGTCCTGGCCGTGAAACCTCAGGTGGCGGCCGAAGTCCTCAAAGAGATCGGGGATATGGCGACGAAACGGCTCGTGATCTCGGTGGTTGCGGGAGTGCGACTCGGTCGAATTATTGAGGCTTGTGGGATGCAGGCTCGTGTCATTCGCGCGATGCCGAATACACCGGCGATGGTCGGCGAGGGGATGACTGCTTTGGCGATCGGGCCAGGGGTAGAGGAAAGTGAGGTGAGATGTGCGCGACAGATCTTTGAATCGGTCGGCAGGGTTGTGCGCGTCGACGAGCGTTTTATGGATGCCGTGACCGGGTTGAGCGGAAGCGGACCGGCCTACGTCTTTCTCATGATTGAAGCGATGGCCGATGGTGGCGTCAAGATGGGTTTGCCGAGGGAGACAGCAAGTCTTCTCGCAGCGCAGACCGTGTTGGGTGCGGCACGGATGGTCTTAGAAACGGGGCAGCATCCGGCAAGTCTCAAGGATCAGGTGGCGTCCCCCGGCGGAACGACGATTGCGGGGTTGCATCGGTTGGAGCAGGGAGGTCTCCGAGGCCTGTTGATCGACGCCGTTGAAGCTGCGGTGAAGCGTTCTCAGGAGCTCGGAGGCTGATGTTTGTGGTCGGAAATACATTGTTAGGACTCGCTACGGTACTTGACTATGCGTTGACGTTCTACACTTGGATCGTCATCGCTCGCGCTCTGATTTCTTGGGTGAATCCGGATCCGTGGAATCCGATCGTTCAATTCCTCACCCGTGTCACCGAGCCGGTCTTGGCTCCGATCAGACGGCGATTAGGCTGGGGCATGGGCGTCGATTTGTCACCGTTGGCCGTCATCGTGGTCATCTGGTTTTTACAGATTGCGGTCGTACAGTCGATTAAGGACCTCGCGGTACGGATGAATTGAGTCAACCAATGGGGGGAATGCCATGAGGATCACACCGCTCGACATTCAACAAATGGTCTTTCAAGTCAAGCTTCGTGGCTACGACCGTGAAGAGGTCAACCGCTTTTTAGAGGAGATCGCGCAAACTGTCGAATTCTTGAATCGTGACAATGCCATGTTACGTGACCGGATTGCGTCGCTTGAACAGCAGATCTCGGAGTTGAAACGGACAGAGGCGACCTTGTCCACCACCTTGGTCTCGGCGCAGTCCTTGGCTGAGGATGTCAAACGAAGCGCACAACGCGATGCCGAGTTGATCGTCAAAGAAGCGGAATTGAAAGCCGGCGAACTGTTTCGACAAGCGCGAGTCGAGCTGGGTAACACACAGCGAGATCTGTCCGTGTTGCAGAAACAGCGGCTGCTCATGGTTGAGCGGATGCGGGCCACGCTTCATACCTTCGAGCGGATGTTGGATGTGGAAGCAAGTGAAGCGTACCAGGATCATGGCGTCATGCAGGAAGAAAAGCTGGAAGGGGAATCCAGCCCTACCCGGTGACCGTTTTCGGTTGATGGTGCCGCCCCTGCGTAGCGCTCGATCGTTTGTCTTGAGCATCTCCCGTCGATCATCATCCCGATGCCCGCTCTCAGCGTTATCCAAACCGCACTCAATCGAGCCGTTACCGAGGGGGTGTTCCCGGGAGCTGTATTGGCGGTGCGGTGCGGAGACAGAACGGTTTCTCGATTTCATGCCGGCTATCTTTCGACTGTCCCTCCAGGATCTCCCGTCGGTATCTCCACGATCTATGATCTGGCCTCGCTGACCAAACCGTTGGCAACCGTCACGGCTCTCGTTCTATTGATGCAGAAAGGCAGTTGTCGACTTGATGACCGTGTGGCCGACCATCTTCCGGAATGTGCCGATGCCCCCATCGGCTCTGCGACGATTCGCCATCTCTTGACGCATTCATCTGGATTGCCTGGCTGGCGAGGATTCTATGAACGGCTAAGTCCAGCTGGAACAATTCCTTCGTCGGCTGGAGAGAGAGAACAAGCCAAACGAGCTATGCTCAGCCTCATTCGGTCTGAGGCTTCGGTATATGAACGGGGCACTCGCAGCCTCTACAGCGATCTCGGTTTCATAGTGCTCGGCCTTATCGTTGAGCGAAGCAGCCGACAATCGATGAGCGACTACTTTCTTGATCACATCGTGGATCCGCTGGGAGGACCGCGAATTGGATTTATCCTGCCCGAACGACTCCAGGCATTTTCTGACAGTGTAGATACCGAGATCGTTGCCGTAGCGCCGACAGAGGTTGATGGATGGCGAGGGCACCTCTTATGTGGAGAAGTTCACGATCAGAATGCCGCCGCTTTGGGTGGCGAAGCAGGTCACGCTGGGCTCTTTGGGACTGCCGACGCGGTGTTGGCGATTACGGGTGAATGGTTGAAAGCTTACCACGGTCAAAAGGCTATCCTCGATCAAGGAATTGCGCGGGAGTTTACAAGACGACAAAAGCAGGAGGGAGCATCCAGTTGGGCACTTGGGTGGGATACACCATCAACGCCGTCATCTGCGGGGCGATATTTCGGAGCGCGATCGTTCGGTCATCTCGGCTATACGGGTACGTCGATCTGGATCGATCCTGAGCACGAATTGGAAGTTGTACTGCTCTCTAATCGCGTGCATCCTTCGAACAAGAATGAAGCCATCAGAGAATTCCGTCCTGCGATTCATAATCTGGTGTATCAGCAATTCATCGGCTCGATTTAAGACCGGTCCGGATAGTCAAGCCACGTTTCTTTTTCGGCAAGGTAGCGTGTCCCCTTGAAATTGGTCCGTGTTCTCATGCGAGTGAACCCGGATTCTTGAAGTTTATCCACTAATTCCTTTACTGCAGCTGCGATGGTGGAGTGTGATCGACTCTCAACAACGAAGGCTTCATACATGATCTTAGCCGAGTATCCCGATGGAACCCGATTGACCAGAACGGTGCGGTTGAAATATCGATCGCTCGGATCGACCCCTTCAAGCTGATGTTTTTCGACCAATCCTTCTTTCTTAAACATCAACGGCAACGTGCTCATGTTCCCTCCGAAATAACAGTTGACGACAAGCCTGGATCTACTAATTATAGGAGGTCATCCGTGCAGCCTGCAACTCGTTGACAGGCGTGGCTTTGATTACTATGATGCCTTCTCTCATCCAGTCAGAGGCCTGTCCATCTCCATCCCATGAACATCCCAAATAGCCTCACGATTCTTCGGATCCTCTTGGTCCCTGTCTACATAGGGTTCATGACCTACGGCTCCTATGGGTTCGCACTGCTGACCCTCCTCGTCGCGGGACTGACGGATGCCATTGACGGTCATCTTGCACGTAAACTGAATCAGCGGACACGATTGGGGACGTTACTTGATCCTCTTGCAGACAAGCTGCTGCTGACGTCGAGCTTCATCTCGCTGGCGATGCTGCATCTGGTGCCGTCCTGGCTTGTCATCTTGGTCGTGAGCCGGGACATTATTCTCCTCCTGGGGACTGTGGTGGCTCACGTCACCAGTACGCCGATTAATGTGACTCCGACGTTCTTGGGAAAAGGAACGACCCTCTTTCAGTTGAGCTACGTCCT
The DNA here is from genome assembly GCA_025934915.1 of Nitrospira sp. Lineage (GTDB taxonomy): Bacteria > Nitrospirota > Nitrospiria > Nitrospirales > Nitrospiraceae > Nitrospira_D. Next base: position 30,534 of record JAICWG010000008.1, on the reverse strand, counting down.
TTTGATTGTCCTCTTGACATGGCAAGAGCTGGACCGCTCGATACTCACTCCACTCGTCGTGCTGATGGTTGGGTTCACCCTCGCCTCAGGGTTACATTACCTTTATAGAGGCTATCGAGACACGAATGCGGCTCCTCCGCTTGCCTAACGACTTCCGTTGTGCATACGACGCTTCAGCAGCTCGGTAAATAATTCAATTGTTTTTGACAGGTTTTCGACCCACCAGTAGACTCGCTTCGTAGTCCTAGTCTTCGGCACAGAAGCTCAGGGAGTCACAACAGGACGAAAAACTATGGCCACGTTTGCGTATGTTGGGCGGACCAGATCAGGAGGGATGAAAAAAGGCGAACTCGTCGCGAAGTCTCGCGATGAAGCGGTGGAGCAACTACGCAAACAAAGCATGGTGGTGACGAGTCTCGAGGAGAAGGCGGCCAAAGAGGGATTCAGTTTTAAACTTGGAAGCGGAGTGAGCGAAAAGGACTTGGTCGTCTTTACCAGGCAATTCGGGACCATGATCAATGCCGGCCTGCCCTTGATTCAGTGCCTGGAAATCTTATCGACGCAATCCGAGAATGCGGCTCTGAGAAAATCTGTGGGTGAGATCAAAGTCCAGGTCGAGGGAGGATCAACGTTTTCAGATGCCCTCCGCAAACACCCCAAAATTTTCGATGACCTGTACGTCAATATGGTCCATGCCGGTGAAGTCGGAGGGCTGCTGGATACCATCCTTGGTCGTCTCTCTAAACATATCGAAAAGGCGATGAAATTGAAGGGACAAATCAAGAGCGCAATGGTCTATCCGGCTGCCATCGTCGGCATTGCGGCTATCGTGATCACGGTCCTGATGATCTGGGTCATCCCCGTATTTGAAAAAATGTTCAAGGAAATGTCCGGTGGAAAGATGGCGCTCCCAGGACCGACGCAACTGGTCATCGATATGAGCAATTTCGCCCAAGGATATTGGTACATCATTCTGGGGGTGATCGTTGCGACCGTAGTGGCGGTCAAGAAATACTATGCGACTCCACAAGGCAAGTTGGCGATCGACAAACTTTTGCTGAAACTGCCGGTATTCGGAGATCTCATCAGGAAAGCGTCGGTGGCAAAATTTACGCGGACACTGGGAACTCTGTTGGCTAGTGGCGTTCCGCTACTCGAAGCTTTGACGATTTGCGCGAAAACCTCCGGAAACAAGGTGGTGGAAAGAGCGCTCCTTGATGCCAAAGTCAGTATCAGTGGAGGAAAGACGATTGCTGAACCGCTCGGCAAAAGCGGGACATTCCCCAAGATGGTGACTCACATGATCTCGGTCGGAGAATCAACGGGCGCACTGGATAGCATGCTCGGGAAAATCGCCGATTTTTACGAAGACGAAGTGGACCAGGCCGTGACGAATCTCACCGCCCTCTTGGAGCCGATGATGATGGTATTCTTGGGTGTTACCGTTGGATTTATCGTGGTCGCGATGTATCTGCCGATCTTTACGATGGCGTCCGCAATCGGGTAAGCAAATCGACGATTCGACCTTGCGAAGCGGCTTCGCCCCTTCATCGTTACGATAACGAGCGACGTACTTTCCAAGACATTGTGATGTCGGTCGGCGCCTCCGCGAAGCCAGGCGGGACGGCATGCTGAGGACCATCTTGTAGGCGGGGTTTCGTTTCGTGGGAGATATCAAAACCAGAATTTACTGGTTGATGGGATGGCGAGTCGTTCTCATTACGCTTCTCTTGGGGTTGTCCCTCGCGTTCGAGGTAACCAAAGGAGAACGCGTTGAAACGTTCTACGCCCTGATCATCTTTACGTATGCGGTTACGATTCTCTACGCGTTTCTGTTCCGGCGGCTCACCACTCCTCAAGTTCTCGTGCAATTCGCGTGGGCTCAGATTGCCGTCGATTTCTTGCTCGAGACGGTATTAATCGCAAGGACGGGCGGAATTGAAAGCCCGTTTGCCGTGCTCTATGTGATCAGTGTGACGGTCGCAAGTTTGATCCCGCGTCGCCGTGTGGGTCTTTTAACGGCCAGTCTCTGCATCATCCTGTTTGGGATTGTGACCAATGTGCAACTCTACGGCCTTGCCGAAGCATGGGGATGGTTGCCCCGCGCGGACCTCAGCGCCGCTGAGACCCTTCATGCGTTCGGTGTCTACGGTCTGACATTTCTGGTCGTCGGATTTTTGAGTGGTGCCCTTGCGAATCAGCTTCGGCTGGCAGACCAATCGATTCGTGAAAAAGAACAGGGGATCAGCCGTCTTCAGGCATTTCATGAGAATATCGTTCACAGTATCAGCAGCGGTGTGTTTACAACCGACGAGGGAGGGCGGATCACCTCATTCAATCCTGCGGCGCAGGAAGCCACAGGTTACGGCTTTGAACAAGTACAGGGTCGTCCCTGGCGAGAGGTGTTCGCTTGGTATCCCCGTCAACAAGACGAAGATGTCGCCGATAACATGCGGTTTGAAGTCGAGTGCAAGCGGTCGGATGGCAATCGGTTGGTCCTCGGCATGACGCTCTCACCGTTACAGGAGCAAGGGGAAAAAACCGGATTGGTCGGAGTTTTCAAGGATCTCACTCAGATCCGCGACCTCGAAGAAGAAATGCGGCGCAAGGAGTGGCTCGCCAGCCTTGGAGAAATGTCGGCGGGAATGGCGCATGAAATCCGGAATCCCTTAGGTGCATTGGCTGGAGCGATGCAAATGCTTCGAAAAGATCTCCAAGCCGATGACACCAGCCAACGCCTGATGGACATCGCGGTTCGGGAAGCGACCAGGTTGGACACCATCATCACGGAGTTTCTCCAGTATGCCAGGCCGCCTGCACTGAATTTGGCGGAGTACGATTTAAACAAAGTTCTTGCTGAGACCCTTGACCTGGTACAACATGAAGCACGAAGCAGAACGAACATCACCATCGCGGTTGCTCCGTGCACCGGGGCTTTGCCTGCGCAAGTGGATCAGGATCAAATGAAACAAGTGTTCTGGAATCTAGCGGTGAATGCCTTCGATGCCATGCCCAAGGGTGGGCAACTGACGATTGCAACTGGATGTAGAAAGGTCGATGTCGCCGGGCGAAAGGCCGAGGTGGTTGAGGTTTCATTTCAGGATGCTGGGGAAGGCATCCCGAAGAAAAATCTCGACAAAATTTTTCTCCCCTTTTTTACCACCAAAAAGCAAGGTTCGGGATTGGGCTTGGCCGCAGTCCATCGCATCGTCGATCTTCACGGAGGGTGGATCAAAGTGGAAAGCCAGGAGGGGCAAGGGACACGATTTGGAGTCTGCTTGCCGCGCACGACAGATTCAGGAGTACGACTCTGGCACGAGGGTAGAGAGCCGTGGAAAAGATCCTAGTCGTTGACGACGAACAAAGTCTGCGCGACGTATTGAGCATCATGCTCAAACGGGCCGGATATGTTGTGACGAGTGCGATGGACGGCGAAGAAGCCATCGAGCTTCTGAACAGGGAAATCTTTGATCTGGTCATCACCGATTTGCGGATGCCGAAGATCGATGGAATGGAGGTCCTTAAGGCCGTAAAGTCCGCCTCGCCGGAAACAGTCGTGCTGATCATCACGGCCTTTGCCACAGCGGATTCCGCCGTCGAGGCCATGAAACAGGGTGCGTACGACTATCTGACCAAGCCGTTCCAGGTCGATGAAGTCCAGCTGATCATCCGGAATGCACTGGAAAAGCGGCGCCTCACGACCGAGAACATGCTTCTCAAGCGGGAAATGGCGAGCCAGTCGTCATTCGCGCAGCTGGTCGGCCAAAGCGAGGCGATGCAGAAGGTGTTCGACGTCGTACGGAAAGTCGCTGACTCGAAAAGCAATGTCCTTATCTGCGGCGAAAGCGGAACGGGAAAAGAGTTGGTCGCGCGCGCGATTCATTACAACAGCGCCAGAAGTGCCCACCCGTTTGTGGCCGTGAATTGCAGTGCTGTGCCGGAAACTTTGTTGGAAAGTGAGCTGTTCGGCCACATGAAGGGATCGTTCACCGGAGCGATCTCGAACAAATCGGGGTTGTTCGAAATCGCTGACGGAGGGACCATTTTTCTCGACGAGATCGGCGATACGACCCCGACGATTCAAGTGAAGCTTCTGCGTGTCATTCAAGAACGGGAATTTCGACGGGTGGGCGGCAATCAAGACATCAAAGTTGACGTACGTGTGGTGGCCGCTACGAACAAGGATCTCGAGCAAGCGGTTGCGGAAGGTTCGTTTCGAGAAGACCTGTACTATCGTTTGGATGTGATTCCCATACGGCTTCCACCCTTGCGTATGCGTACCGGCGATATTCCTTTACTGGTCAATCACTTTCTGGAACGGTTTTCGAAGGAGAGCGGTAAGCCCAAACCCATGATCGGCCCAGAGGCGATGCACGTCTTGCTGGGGCATGAGTGGCGCGGCAACGTCCGTGAGTTGGAGAATCTGCTCGAACGGGTCGTCGCATTCTCCACGCAAGGGCCGGTGACCGACGCCGAGGTGCGCGGATGGCTTCATCGACCCGCGACGCAGTCGCAGCAACCGGCGATGCCGATGGATCTGACCGACGAGGGGTTGGACCTCGAAGGGCTCATCAATGGAATCGAAAAGGATCTATTGCTGAAGGCGCTAGAACGATCGAAATGGGTCAAAAAGAAAGCCGCGCGGATGCTCCGTCTGAACACCAGATCGTTTCGGTATCGCTTGGAAAAGTATGCTATAAAAGGAGGCCGTGACTAATCCTTCTTCGCGATCGACCGTTTTACCTGCTTCCATTACCGTTTCCGCGCCAGCCAAGATCAATCTCGTCCTTCGTATTCTCGACCGCCGGCCTGACGGTTATCACAATCTCTGGTCTCTGATGTTGACCGTGCAGTTGGAGGACGAGCTCGCGCTTTCGCTTAACGATAACCATTCGACGATCATCTTGCGATGCGATGATCCTACTCTAAAGACGGACCCTTCCAACCTGGTGTATCGCGCTGCAGCGGCGGTACTCGAAGTCAGTGGCCGAACCGTTGGATTGGACATGGTCCTCGCAAAACGAATTCCGATGGGGGCCGGATTGGGAGGTGGGAGCAGCGATGCAGCCGCGACGATTGCCGGGCTGAACCGGCTATTGAATTTGGGATGGTCGAAGGAGACGATGGTCCACGTTGGTCAGGCACTCGGAAGCGATGTCCCGTTCTTCTTTTTCACTCCTTCTGCGATTGTGGAAGGACGAGGTGAAAAGGTAGCGCCAGTACGAATCAAGGGGAACCGATGGGTCGTCCTGGTTAATCCGGGATTTCCGGTCGAAACAAAGTGGGCGTATCAGCAGCTTTCTGTAAGCCGCACGGGGGTACAGCCGCTTTCGGGTGTGCATGCGGGGCTGGGGAAAGCATCTGAGCCCTCATGGGAAGAAGTGCTCCAAGCCGCCGAAAACGATTTTGAAGCCATGGTGTTCAAGGCTCACCCTGTTCTTCACAAAATCAAGCAGAAGCTTCTCGCTGAGGGGGCCGAGGCTGCTCTATTGTCAGGGAGCGGGGCAACGGTCTTTGGCGTGTTTCGTGACGAGCCGACAGCTCGACGGGCCGAGATCGAGTTTCGGACTGAACCTCACCTCAAGGTCTATACCGTTTCCACCCTCTCTGACTCTTGGCCGTAATGTACAAACGTCCCATGATCGTTTATTGACAGAAGCCCGCGATTTCCGATACAGTCGCACACTTTGATTGGCTTCGCCGGTAGTGTGTGCAGCGAACGAGAGGGTTGGCCCACAGGAGGCCGACACCGCTCACCGTACAAGAACCACTAGAGAATCCAACACGTTATAGGAAGACGTCGGTTTAAGGAACGTCCGATGAACAGGGAACTGAAAATTTTCTCTGGGAATGCCAATCTTGCGCTTGCCCATGAGATCTGCGCCTACCTTGGGCAGAAGTTGGGTGAGGCAACGGTCTCGTCTTTCAGCGATGGAGAGATTCGGGTCAAGATCGACGAAAATGTCCGGGGCGCCGACGTGTTCGTCGTGCAGTCCTGTTGTCAACCGGTCAACGATTCCTTGATGGAGTTGCTGATCATCATCGATGCGCTGAAACGTTCCTCAGCCAATCGTATCACGGCCGTCATCCCCTATTTCGGATATGCTCGTCAGGATCGCAAAGATCAACCGCGCGTCCCCATCACCGCAAAGTTGGTCGCGGATTTGATGACCACCGCCGGAGCTGATCGCGCTTTATCGATGGATCTTCACGCTGGGCAAATCCAGGGATTTTTCAATGTGCCGGTCGACCATTTGTATGCCCTTCCGGTGTTGTTGGACTACATTGTGAAGAAAAAGATATTGGATCTAGTCGTCGTCTCGCCCGATGCAGGTGGAGTCGAACGAGCCCGAGCATTTGCCAAGCGGCTTCAGGCCAATCTGGCCATCATCGACAAGCGACGCGAAGGTCCGAACCAAGCGCAAATCATGAACATCATAGGGGACGTGCAAGGGAAAAGCGTGTTGCTCCTCGATGACATGATCGATACAGCGGGCACAATTGTTCAAGGGGCTCAGGCCTGCCTCGATCGCGGCGCTCGAGACGTGATCACGGCCTGCACGCATGCCGTGCTGTCGGGGCCGGCTCTGGAACGGTTACAGGCGTCGTGTCTCTCCCAAGTGGTGGTGACCAACACGATTCCGCTGCGAGGGAAAGAGTTGGCCTGTCCGAAGTTGCATCAATTGTCGGTGGCGCCTCTGCTGGGCGAAGCCATCAGACGAATCCATGAAGACGAGTCAGTGAGTTCACTATTCGCCTGAGCGTATCGACCGGGCGCTGCAGGAGACGGAGGAAGATCATGAAATTCGATTTGGCAGTGGCAATTAGAGAAGAATCGGGGAAAGGAGCCGCGCGATCTATGCGGCGGGCGGGAAAAATCCCGGCCGTGCTCTATGGCCAAGGGGAATGTCTCTCACTGACCGTCAATCCGGAGGAATTAGTCAAGATCCTCAAGTCTCATGCGGGCAGCACCGCGCTGATTTCGCTCACGGTGAACGGAGCAAAGTCCAAGCAGAATCGCACGGCCCTCTTACGCGACTATCAAGCCGATCCGGTGACCGGTGCTGTCCTGCACGCGGACCTCTTTGAGATTTCCATGAGCAAGCCGATTCGGGTGAAAGTGCCGATCAAGGTCATCGGCGGGATTCCAGCCGGCGTCAAGGAGGGCGGCGTACTGCACCACAACATGCGCGATGTACACGTCGAATGTCTTCCAGCCGCTCTGCCTGATCACATAGAAGTCGATGCGTCGGCATTGACCATCGGCAGCGGCATTCATGTGAAAGAAATCGGAGCGCGCGAAGGGGTCCGCTTCTTGGATGATGCCGATCAGATGGTTGTCAGCGTCGCGGCACCGATGACGGACGCCAAACTTGAGGCCTTGCTCACCAGCACCGCGGGAGCGCCAGGGGAGCCTGAAATCATGGCAAAAGGCAAGGAGGCAGTTGGGGCCGAGGAGGCGGGCGCCGAGCCAGCCAAAGCCGGGGCTGCTGCGCCTGCAGGTGAAACGAAGGGCGGCGAGAAGAAAGAAGCTGCAGCCGCTCCAAAGGCTGAAAAGAAAGAAGCTGAAAAGAAGAAGTAGCGGTGCATCTGCTCGTTGGACTGGGCAATCCCGGAAAAATCTACGCCCAGACCCGTCACAATGTCGGCATGTGGGTCATCGAGCGGGCGGCCGCTCGATGGTCGATCCGACTCTCACCGTGTGGCACAGCTCAACGAGGTTCCGGACGCCTGGGAGGGAAGTTGGTCGAGTTGGCTGGCCTGCTCGACTGGATGAATATTTCGGGCCCTCCGTTGAAAGGCCTCCTACGAGAATTCGAGCTCGCCGTTAACGAACTCATCGTCGTGCACGATGATTTGGATTTAGAGCCGGGTCGGTTGCGGATCAAGCTTGTCGGTGGCCATGGAGGGCACAACGGGATCAAATCCATCATCGAAGCGCTCGGAACTCCACAATTCGTGAGGTTGAAGATTGGGATCGGGCGCCCTGCTCCGGGTCAAGATTCCGCCGACTATGTCTTAGAGCCGGTGACGAAGGATGAGATGTCCGTCTTTGAACCCTGTCTGGAGCGGGCAGTGGATGCACTGGAATGTCTGATTCATCGTGGACCCGAAGTGGCGATGAATCAGTTTAATGTCAGAGAGAAGGTCGTGGATGAAAGAGAGGATGAAATCTAGATGGGTCTCTGTTGTGGCATGATCGGCCTCCCGAATGTCGGCAAGACGACGGTCTTCAATGCACTGACCAGCGGTGGCGCTTTGGCGGCGAACTATCCGTTCGCGACCGTCGATCCAAACACCGGCATCGCCCTTGTGCCGGACCCCCGCCTCATCAAACTGACGGAGATCTTCATCTCGAAGAAAACCACCTACAGCACGTTGGAAGTGCGAGACATTGCCGGGCTTGTCGAAGGTGCCAGCAAAGGCGAAGGACTCGGCAATCAATTCCTTGGCCACATCCGAGAAGTGGATGCCCTCCTTCACGTGGTTCGCTGTTTCCAGAGCACCGATGTGGTTCACGTCAGCGGCGGGATCGATCCGCTTCGTGACATCGGCGTGATCGAAACCGAACTCATGTTGTCCGATCTGGAGACACTCGATCGCCGAAAACAGAAGACGGAAAAGAAAGTCCGGGCCGGTGATAAAAAAGCTGCGTTTGAAGTGGAGTTTCTTGCCAAGCTCATTGGATGGCTCGACAGAGGTGAATGGTTGGGCAATCGAGAGTACACCCCGGAAGAGCGGGCCATCCTCAATGAATGCCAATTGCTCTCAGCCAAACCGGTTCTGTTTGTCGCGAACGTGTCCGAAGGGAAAAACGCGGACGAGGCTATGGTTCAAACCGTGCGTGAGTTTGCGGCCAAGCGCGAGGCCCGGGTCATCACAATCTGCGGACAGCTGGAAGCTGAACTGTCGTCATTGCCTGAGAGTGAACGGGCGGACTTCCTGAACGAAATGGGGTTGACCGAATCGGGGCTCGTCCGATTGACACGAGAAGCCTATACCCTGCTGGATCTGATTACCTTTTTTACCGCCGGGGAAGTAGAATCTCGTGCCTGGCCGATTCCGAAGGGCACCAAGGCGCCACAAGCGGCGGGCAAGATCCACTCCGACATGGAACGGGGCTTCATTCGCGCCGAGGTCTACCACTACGACGATCTGCTGGCATGTGGCTCGGAAGCGAAGGTAAAGGAGAAAGGGTTGTTCCGGTTAGAAGGCAAAGACTACGTCATCAAAGAAGCGGATATCGTGTATTTCAGGTTTAACGTTTAGCTTTCCTCAACTACCGCACAGACACACGAGCCTCTCATCAAGAGGCAGGAGACGGAGTAACCGTACTGACTTGACCTGCGTCTTTAAGATGAGCGATCCTCTCGCCTCGCTTTTCTCGTTGTCACTCTGAACCTATTTCGTAAGTGATAACCATGTTCGACTCGCTTGTTAACACGTTTGCGCTGAAAGGGATCGTCATCTATTGGGGAATCGGCCTACTCTTTTTCGCAGCAGAGTATTGGTGGCCCACACGTCCGGTCCCGTACCTTCAGGTGTTCCTTCCGGATGTGGCAGCTCTCACCACGTACCAGATCTTCTTCGTCTTCGCCGCAGAGGTGACGAACCGAATCCCGTTTCCTCACTACTCCTATTGGCGTTGGCAGGCACTTCCATTCGGTTTCAAGCTGATAGTGTTCTTGTTCGTCCTCGACGGAATCGGCTATTGGATGCATCGGCTGTGGCATACGTCGTGGGGTTGGCCGATCCATCGATGGCACCATTCGCCAACAGAATTGTACTGGCTGGCCGGTGTCCGGGCGAGCTTTCCACAAATCGTCCTTGCCAATGTCCCGTATCTGTTGGCGTTTCCACTCCTCAAACCGGTGCCGGCAGCATTTTCCCCGATCTATGGCTATATGTTGGTCCTGACGAATAATTGGATGCACATGAACGTGACCTGGCAATCGAGCAAGCTGGAATGGCTCTTCGTCACGCCTCGATATCATCGCGTGCACCACCTGAGAGAGATAGGAAGGACGGGAGCGAATTTCGGGGTTCTTTTTACCGTCTGGGATCGGCTGTTCGGTACCTATGTTGATCCTGAACAGGTGGATCTGACAGGGCCGTACGGTATTCAGGAAACCGTCCATCCAGTCCGCATGGCAGTCGGGGTATAAAAGGGAAGAAGCAATTAATAACAGCTGTGATTGTCGTTGTTGAATAATTCTCCAATGGAAGCGGATCAAGCTCATGTTGAAGGTGGCGGTTCCTTTTTGCGAGTGCCCAGCGGGGATGGCCCCCATTCTAGGAACAACCACTCCGCAACGCGTCCAGCAGCCTCTACCTCACCCAGGCCCAAAAGCTCATTTAGCTGATGTGTCCTAAAATTCAGGAAAGGAACGAGTTCTTCAGAATTGCCCAACTTCATCATTGTTATGCGGTCATCACCTTGATCGATTTTTGTACCAATGGGAACTGGAACACCAATAGTTTGAAGATCGACGCGGGCGGAGATCCCGAACCAACCATTCCGGAGGCAGTTAGGGTACAACGTGCGAGCCGTTGACCCAATAAACTCCACCATAGAATTCCAACTTTCCATCAGGCCAGTGAATAAGGGAATTCCGAACATCGTTCCCGCTAATGCGGAAGACAATACTTCCCCATGAAGTGACGCCCAAATCGTCAGACGCTCCTCATCGATTTCCATAACCCCGGTCGCGGGGGCAAAGGCAGCTGACCGCCCAAAGACCAGCTGAACTTTCTTTTTAGCGGCGATTTCAAGATGCATTACTAAGCAATCTGACCAGCCCTTTTGCAGGCCAAGTTTGACGGCTGCTCTGGTTATGTCCTGTATCGCTGCGTCATCTGCTATGGGTTGGGAAGGAATCGCCTTCAGTGCATGGAATTGGCGTAGTTCGTCTAGTGTCACTTTGATCTTGTCTAACTCTTGAACTACATGTGGTAGCGCCATTTTTTCATCCTGACAACAGCGTCGATAAATCCGTTCTGACAGTGTAGAAAGATGGGAGCGTGCATCGTCAGCGCCTAGACGAAAAAACGGCTGAACGTCTTCGCCGAGTTCCCTCCGAATGAAGGACCATTGTTCAAACAAACCTTCAAGCCACTCGTTTTTTGTGGGAATAGCCAAATCCAGGAGCTGTCCCCTTAAACGTTCAAGTGCAGGTCGGTCAGTCATGTCACCGTCGTCTGGAGAAACGACGGAGAATAGAGCCGCGGGATGTATGTAAGCCATCTCCGAAGCCGAAGAAGCCCACATTTCAATTTCCCTTTCTAGGTCTCTCCGTAGTGTTTGAGGGAAGGCCAGCTCCAGCCCTTGATTGGTAGCTTTCGTCAGTATAAAGCCGACCACCCACGTGATTGGATCAAAGGACATAGACGAGTACCTTAGTCAGAGGAAATCATTATGAGGGAAGCCGTTCAGAAAACCAACACTGTGTAAATGGCTAATGACCTTGGCAAGGCCGGTAGTTTTAGGGAACTTCTGATTAATTCGAGCCTGAACAGCGAATTTGTTCATGAGTTGGTCAATAAAGGCTACCGTGTCGGAATGCGATTATCCGGGAGCGTCTTTGTCGGGGTTCGCTCGCCATCGTGGAATAAGCAAGCGGAGTCGGATCTTGCATTATGCATCACGTGCTGCTTCTTATCACGTCGCTGAATTCTTGATGAGACCGCACCGATGCACCTTCGTCAAATACTGGGCAACCGAGTATCTTTGTGAAGCTAGCGCGCCTCACCTTGTTAGTCGTGGGCCAGGAGGTCGATCTGGCAATGCCTGCTCCGGCCACCATCGGCGAGCGAGAAAATGCTCTTCTCTGCTGGAATATGCAAATTGCGGGACGCGATTGCATTCAACGCGATCTTATGCGGCCAATTTGTCAATGAAGGTCTTGGAAAGACCCGTATCGGCCTTCAAGGTCTCGCGCATGTGTTCGAGTGCCGAGCGGTTGGCTTGGGGATCGATCGATATTATGCGGTCTGCCGGTACTGACACCTCGAAGTTGCGCATGTAGGCATCAGCGGCGGTGAAGAGTACACAGTTGTCGCCTGCTACACCTGTCAGGATGACTCGCTGTACTTTGAGATGACGGAGTAACAGCTCCAACGGCGTTGCAAAAAAGCCTGAATGTTTGGGTTTCAGGACGAAGTAATCATCTTCGTCCGGCCGCAATACTTCCGCGACCCGTTTTCCTCTGCAATTGCTCTCCAAACACCGTTCCACGAGCGTTCTGAAATCCGAACGTCATTTGCCGAAATTGTCGTTCACGTACAAAGCGGGCAACCCAGCTGATTTGGCGCGTTGCTTGAGCGTCGCGATGATCGCTGCCGTCTGTTCGATGGCTGGGAAGAGTTTCTCGACGTCGTCGAACGTGAACTGGTTAATCATGTCGATGATGAGCAGACAGGAGTGGGTGTGATCCGATTGGCCGGACATGGTTAAGCCGCCTGTGTTTGGAGAAATGTCTTGATCTGTCGCAGGTCTTCGACGAAGCGGCGATATTCTTCGTGGCGTTCGGCGTCAGTATGCCGAAGCACGGCGGAGGGATGGACAGTCACAAAGACATTCGACGCAATCGGAGTATTCCACGGATGTCCGCGCAGTTCATTCAAGCGAACGGCTTTCACAAAAACCGACTGAGCTGCCGTCACGCCGAGACACACGACGACACGTGATTTCACTACTCGCACTTCCGCCTCAAGCCACGGCCGACAGGCGGCGATTTCGGCGGCAGTGGATTTTTTGTGCTTGCGGCGCTTGCCTTGCGGCTCCCATTTGAAATGTTTCACGGCATTTGTGACATAGACGCTCTCTCGCGCAATTCCCACTTCAGCTAAAGCCTTGTCCAAGATTTTCCCTGCTGGTCCGACAAAGGGATGGCCGGCCTGATCTTCTTGGTTACCCGGCTGCTCGCCGATCAACATGATCGTCGCGTGAGCCGAGCCTTCTCCAACACGGTTTGCGTGGCTCGTTGATACAAATCACAACCGGTACAGACTGCGGCGGCCTGTTGCAAATTATGGATAGTCAGTTTGCCGGAATGAATTGGGCGGCGGATCGGACGGGACGTCGCATGGTTTAACCATACACCGACTCTTCCAGGAAGCGCAGCGGGTGATTTCCCTCGTCCATGATCGACTCCAGCAGATGCAGATCCCATACAGTCAGTGTGACGACACCGAATGTTGGCCGGTGACAAAACCCTTACCCAGTCTGCAAAGCTACTCAGCCCAAAGGCCGCTAAAATTTCTTCTTGCTTTCAGGAAGGGTTCGATGTTGCGCTGGGCTCTTTGAGAATGCTCAGCCAATACCGGGTATGTTTGAGTTCTCCGGTTTTTCGGAACACGCCCAGTTCGACCAAGTTCTGTAAATCTCTGGTGGCAGTGGCTCTGGATGTGTGTGATCTTGATATAATTCTCCGCACTGAGTCCGCCTTTGAACCCGTCCAGTCTTTCCCGAAACATGCGTGCCAGTGCTTTGTTCTGCCGTTCATTGAGCTTCCCTCGCAGGCGATCATACAGCCTGGTTTTGGCAATGAGAAAATCGATGAGGCGTTGGGTGTACTGTTGTGCTTCCAGAACGGTTCGTGTGAAATAGATCAGCCAGTCAGTGATGTCCAATGCCTTATTGTTGTTCTCAAGGGCTGTGTAATAGGCCTTCCGGTTCCGGCAGATCGTCTGAGACAGCGCGATGAGTGTCGGCCTGCCCACGCTCTGGGACAAGGCCTTCTCCGACAGCGATCGCCCAATCCGCCCATTGCCGTCTTCAAACGGGTGGATCGATTCGAAATACAGGTGTGCGATACCTGCCCGAGCCAGTGCAGGTAGCGGATGCTGTCCTTCCGGTGCCGTGTGGTTGAACCACTCGAGAAACCAGTTCATCTCCATCGAAACCCTGGGTGATGGTGGCGCTTCAGTGTAAGAATCAGGGTCGGATCTTGTATCGTGCATCGCCAGCTTGCTCAATGTCTTTGTGAAACTGACGCGCTTCTGAATGTTAGTCATGGGGCTATGGGCTGATCGGATCATGGGTGCTGTGGTCGTCGGCGGACGAAAAGATACCCTTCTCTGCTGGATTTCGTCCTAAATCGCCATGAATATGGCGGGTCGTTATTCCAAGGGATGGCGCACACGCAGGCCTGGGAATCGATGGTAATCGCGATCCGTCGAGATCCATTCACTCCCGCTCTGACCGCTAGAGCAGCAAGAAATGCATCAGGGACGAGATTTCCCTTGATGCCGCCGATTCGGCAGAGCTTGCTGAAGATTTCCCAATGGCGGGGGCCGGGATTGATGAGCGTGCAGTTCGGCTGATCACGGAGTTCCTGGGTAAATGCCAGCGCTTTCTCCATACTGCTGGGAGGATTGAACACGCTGGGATGCGTCACGATGCGAAGGAAACCGCTTAAAACGAGATCGGACAGTCCATATGGCTGCTCTGATTGAATCAGAGCTTCGAGCCATGCAAGGTGCTCTAGATGGTGGGGCGCATCTTCGCGGTGAGCATAGACCAATACATTCACGTCAAGAAGCACCATGAGGCCGCTCCATGAAGGCGAGGAGGGCGGCGGAATCGTCGAGGTCCACGCCGAAGCGGAGACCGCGCCCAGACACCGTGGTAAGTTTTATCGGTTTGCGCGCCGGTCTGGTTGCTTGACGGGCGAGCGTATGGCGCAGAGCATCTTCAATCAGCTTAGTCAGAGACTGGCCTGTCTCATGGGCGAAGCGCTTGGCCGATCTGAGGAGTTGGTCATCGAGACGAATCGTTGTACGCATATGTCAGAACATATGCGCATAGCATCAATATGTCAATTAGGAATTGGGTTGATGGCCATCACAATACAGATTGCAGCCGGTACAGGAGGCTGCAGACTTCTGCAAAGCGGGGGTCATCAGTTGAAAGAGAAGGAATTGGGCTGCTGATCGGACTGGGTGTCGCATGACTCACCGTACACCGGTTCTTGCCAGAGGGGCAGTGGGTGATTCCCCTTGTCCACCATAGATTCCAGCAGGCGCAGATCCAATACGGTCAGCGTCACGACACCGAACGCTTCTTCCAGCAACCCCCGGACGACGTACGGACGGTTTGGTGAGAGCAGATGGCAACAACGGCGATAAACCTCGGGAAACAACATGGCATCGTAGAGGGCTGTGACATCTTCGAGGGTAATAAATTCCATGGCATGGCCGTGCTTGGTCTCAGCCGACTTCTCTGTAATCAGCAAGCCGACCATGGTGAAGTACACGCGGTTGGTGGCGACGGACGGGAGGCCGATGTGATAGCTGAAGCGAATGGCGCCATGCATAGCCGGCCCTGGTGTCAATTCGACATAGAGGTCTTGCTGCGAGTGCTTGACCCAGGCCATGAGCGCCGCTTCGTCGTCCGTGAAGATGATGAGACCATCGCGATAGCGTGAGACTGATGCGGGTCACTGTATCGATGGGAGTGCCGAAGAGTCTGGTTGTGCCAGTGAGATCCAGGAAGAGCGAGCCTGGCCTGATCGATTCCCAAGCCGGTGCAAAGGACGAGATGCGGTGTTGCAGCTCGCGATGGGCGGCTTGAGTCAGTGATGGGTCCGGAGGGATCATCCGCAGGCCAGGGCAGATCAGCCGCGCGAGATCCACGGGCATCCCCGGCTGTAGACCCTCGTGAAACGCTTCCGTAGAAATTTCTCGGACCAATGCACGCGGCGTATGCATCGGTGCTACGGCCACCGGCCTGTTTCTCAGCGCGCTATCAGCGGCGCAGGCCAATACGATTCCAAAAGCAGGAATCTGTAGACAGGCAATATGGCGATCCATTTCACTTTAGATATAACCAATGGTTGCATCTAAACATTCCTCTGTCAATGTAAGGAAAGCTCTTATGGAACCGAAGGCATGCCGCACGCTTGCGTTCATAGTTTAGTGAAGAACTTCGATGGGTAGAACATGCACCCCGATTCATTGACAGCGTAAGAAATCTTGTGTTACCGTCCACCGTTCTTGCGCCAAATAGCACCCTACACCTCGCTCCCGACTGGTTCGGGGGCCTTTGTCCAGGAGGATCGCTGCATGGAGCTCTACGAGTCTCTGTTTATTATTCGTCCGTCCGTCTCCGATGAGGAGACCAAGACCCTCATCGATAAGATGAAGAACGTCGCCGATAAGACCGGCGCCCAATTCATCAAAGCCGAGAATTTGGGGAAGAAAAAGCTCGCTTACGAAGTACGTCGCGAGCGGAAGGGTACCTACGCCTATTTCTACTTTAAGGCGCCGAACAATACGGTCGGTGAGCTCGAACGGGCGTATCGATTGGAAGACAACATCATCAAGTTTTTGACGATCCATCACGAAAAACCCTTGGTGGAACGGCGTCCGGTGGAAGCCTCGACACAGGAGTCAAACGGTGGCCGGATTTAACAAAGTCATCCTGATGGGGAACCTCACCCGTAACCCTGAGCTCCGGTATACTCCGAGCGGGACACCGGTGGCGAGTTTCGGCTTGGCGGTGAGCCGTCGGTTTAAGCAGGGTGACGATTTGAAGGAAGAAGTCTGCTTCGTCGATATCGTGGTATTCGGCAGACAGGCGGAGCATTGTGGGCAGTATCTCAGTAAGGGCAATGGGGCGATCGTCGAAGGTCGGTTACAGCAGCGCCGATGGGAGACCGAGGATGGCCAAAAACGCAGCAAACATGAAGTGGTCGCCCAGACCGTGACGTTCATGCCCAAGCGCCAAGACGGTGGTGCCGGTGCTGAACCTCCGATGCACGATGAGCCCGGCTATGAAGCAGGGGAAGAAGGTTAACGGCAGGAGTATTATGAGGAGGCAGTCATGGACCGAGGCGATAACGAACGTGGCGGGGGGCGGTTATTCCAGCGAAGGCGTCCCTGTAGATTCTGCCTGGAAAAGATACCGATCGACTTTAAAGACGCCGGGCTTCTTCGGAATTTCTTGACGGAGCGAGGGCGGATCGTTCCGCGCCGCATTTCCGGGAATTGCATGCGCCATCAGCGTGAACTGACGGTGGCTGTCAAGCGGGCTCGGCATATCGCCATCATCAGCTTTGCCGAGGAGCGATAGCGAACGTGATCGGCGATTTCGATGCACCGGGGTTGGGCAGCGGCACGCTGCCGAGGATGACCATGGATGTTTTGACACCCAAAATCGCGGACATCACGGCAGAAGGTCTTTCTTTGTCGGGAGACCTAACGGAAGAAGAGTTGGGACTGACGGATACGGATGTGTCTATTCGCGGAACTCTGGCGGTCGGGCTGGACCTTCGATCGATTGAACGTACCATCTATGTGACCGGAGTCGTGGAAGGAACAGCGGTCCGCCAATGCGTGCGGTGCCTCAAAGATTTTGACGACCCACTGGCGTTTTCACTACGTGTGGCCTATGAGCGGGAAGTCAAAGCGATGGGTGCCGTCGCAAAGCGAGACGATCCGCGGAAGAGGAAGTCTGCAGCGCCTCCGGAAGGAGAAGTGGAAGAACAGAACGACGATCTCTATTACTTTGCGGGCGATCATCTGGAGCTGGCGCCGATGCTGCGGGAGCAGTTGATTCTTGCTTCTCCCATGCACCCACTCTGTTCCGAGGAATGCCGAGGATTGTGTGCCCGTTGTGGGAAAGATTTGAATGAAGGCCCTTGTCGTTGTGGCGAAGAGCCGACGGGAAACCCGTTTCAGGTATTGCGTACCATGAAAGACAAGCTGATGGACCCCCGTGGGCGCTGAGCAGTGGTCCGAATCGAGCGGAAGAAGGAGTCATCATGCCGAATCCCAAACATAAACATTCACGGGCCCGACGCGATAAGCGTCGTACCCAAAAGCTGCGCATGACCCCGCCGGGAATGGCTGTGTGCCCACAGTGTCATGAACTCAAGCTGCCGCATTATACCTGTTTGAACTGTGGCACCTATAAGGGCAAGGCAGTCATTCAAGTCGAAGAGGCGTGAGCAGGTTGTATAAGTCGGTTCATTGCGCGAGTTTCCCAGCACGTCTGACGTGAGCCCAGGGGGCGACACGTGATCAGCCTGTCTTTCAAACGCCATCCGTGAGTACACCAAGTCGCATGAAGGTCGCGCTTGATGCGGTGGGGGGCGACCATGGTCCCGCACCCTGTGTCGAGGGCGCTCTTCAGGCCGTGAAAGAATTGGACGTCGAGGTCATTCTCGTCGGCGACGAAACCATCCTGAAACAGGAATGCGAGCGTCAGTCCTGTCGCGATTCCCGCCTCACCATTCGGCATGCTTCCCAGGTCGTCGAAATGCATGAGTCGCCTGCCGCTGTCGCTCGGAAGAAGCGCGATTCGTCGATTTGGGTTGCGACAGAGTTGGTCAAGAACGGCCATGCGGACGCCGTCGTGAGCCCCGGTAACACGGGAGCGAGCATGGTGGCGTCGTTCTTCGTGTTAGGACTGACGAAGGGGGTCGAGCGTCCGGCGATTGCCACCAGCCTGCCGACGTTGAGCGGAGAAGCGATCATGCTCGATGTGGGGGCCAACGTCGACTGCACCGCCACGCATCTCGAGCAATTCGCCTTGATGGGCAATGAGTATGGGAAGCATCTGCTCCGTAAGCCTAACCCTCGTGTCGGTCTTCTGAGCATCGGGGAGGAAGACGGCAAGGGCAACGAAGTCACCAAAGAGGCGTTTAAGTTGCTCAAAGGCAGCTCGATGAATTTCGTGGGGAATATCGAGGGACGTGACGTGTACAGCGGAATCGCCGACATCGTCGTCTGCGACGGGTTTATCGGCAATGTGGCTTTGAAGATTTCCGAAGGTGTGGCCGCGATGATCAAGAGGTTGCTACTCAAGGAAATCTCCGGCCACTTCCTTGGGCGACTGGCCTATCCCTTAATCTCCGGGCCTCTCATGAATCTGAAGCGGAAAATCGACTATGCTGAATTCGGTGGGGCCCCATTGCTGGGGGTCAATGGGATTACGATGATCTGCCATGGCCGATCGTCGGCCAAGGCTATCAAGAATGCGATTCGACGAGCGAAGGGCATGGCTGAGGGTGGCGTGCGGGAGCTGATTCAGCGAGATATTGAAGAGAGCCACTCCCGTCCTCAGGTGGAGCCGACATGAAAGCGTGGATTGCAGGAACCGGCTCCTATACGCCTGCCAGGGTCCTGACGAATGCGGAGCTGGAACGGATGGTTGCCACATCCGATGAATGGATTCGAGAACGGACAGGCATCCGCGAACGGCGTATCGCAGCTACCGGAGAAGCCTGCTCGGATCTTGCGGTTCTGGCCGGGAAGCGGGCATTGACTGCGGCCGGGCTGGCCGCAACGGATCTCGACATGATTTTGGTCGCCACCTGTACGGGTGATTATCCTCTCCCTGCAACGGCCTGTCTCGTCCAGCATCAGCTCGGCGCGACCAAAGCCGCTGCGTGCGATCTTTCGGCCGCCTGCTGTGGATTTGTCTACGCGCTCTCGGTGGCGGATGCCTATGTCAAGAATGGGATGCGTCATGTCCTGGTGATCGGATCAGAGGTGATGTCTGCCATTACCGATTGGACCGACCGGAACACCTGTGTGCTGTTCGGGGATGGAGCCGGCGCGGTCATCGTCAGTGCAAGCGATGGAGAACGAGGGATCCTCTCGACTCACCTTCGCTCCGACGGAGCGCTCTGCGAGCTGATCATGGTGCCTGGAGGAGGCTCACGCACTCCACCGTCCGAAAAAGTGATCGCCGAACGTTTGCAGTATATTAAAATGAAAGGGAACGAGACGTTCAAAGTCGCAGTACGCACCTTGGAAGAGATCGCGCGTGCGACCCTTTCGGCCAATGGTCTTCGGGTGGAGGATCTTGATCTCTATGTGCCGCACCAAGCCAATCTTCGAATTCTCAAGGCGGTGATGGAGCGGCTGGGCCTTCCGATCGAAAAGGTGCTCCTGAATCTCGATCGTTACGGGAACACGTCTGCCGCGTCCATCCCGATTGCTCTGGATGAAGCGGTTCGCGAAGGGCGTATCAAGGATGGCTCGTTGGTGATGCTCGGGGCGTTTGGGGCAGGATTGACCTGGGCCTCTGCTGTCATCCGATGGTAGAGAACGACCAGGTCGTGATCCGGAATCATTCCGATGTGGAGCCCCCACTGATCGTGGGAAGCCGGCGGCTTGTGAAAACTTTTCCCGTTGACTTTGCGCGGGATTTCGAAGATATCTAACGCCCCATGACTCTTGGAATCGGGCTTGTTTTCCCTGGACAGGGTTCCCAGTCGGTCGGGATGGGGAAGGCGCTCTATGACGCGCATCCCTCATTGAAACCCGTCTATGATGAGGCTTCCTCGGTCCTGGGTTATGATATCGCCGGGTTGTGCTTCACTGGACCGGCTGAACGACTCAATCGAACAGAATTCACTCAGCCGGCCTTGCTTGTGAGCAGTGTGGCGGTGTTGAAACTGTTTGAGCCGGTCGGGATCAAGCCGGTTGCGGTGGCGGGCCATAGTTTGGGTGAGTATTCGGCGTTAGTTGCGGCAGGCGGCGTATCCTTTCGTGATGCCGTCGGCCTGGTTCAGAAACGGGGACGCTACATGTCTGAAGCCGTGGCTCCGGGAGCCGGACTGGTCGCCGCCCTGTTGGGTTTAACCGCCGACGCGGTCAAAGATGTGTGCCGCATGGCGTCATCGGTCGGAGTGGTCGCGGCGGCAAACTTCAACTCGCCTGGGCAAGTGGTCATTGCCGGTGAGAGGGCGGCGGTGGAGCGGGCGATTGAATTGGCCAAAGCGCAAGGGTGTAAAAAGGCCATTCCACTACCGGTCAGCGTGCCGGTTCATACCCCGCTGATGCAGCAAGCAGCTGATCGATTGGCGGAGGATTTAGCCGCGGTTCGGTGGTCGGACCTCAACGCCCCTCTTGTGAATAATGCTGAGGCGAAAGCGATCAGCCGGGCGAACGAGATCCAAGCGTCGTTGGTCCGTCAGCTACCCTCTTCAGTACTGTGGGAGGATACCGTGCAGACAATGGGCAGGATGGGCGTCACGACATTTGTAGAAATCGGCCCTGGTACGGTACTGACCGGCTTGATCAGACGAATTCTACCTGAGGCGAAACTCTTGAATGTGAACGATCCGAAGTCATTGGATGTGACACTCAAGGGGGTCGGCTAAGGCCGGACCCTCCACGTGGGAAACCAGGTGACGAATTCCCCGTCAGCCTGTTAACGTATCGTCCGAAAGGTCTGAAATGTCACTACAAGGAAGAACAGCTATTGTCACCGGCGCGGCGCAAGGCATCGGTCGGGCCATTGCCGAATGCCTTGCCCAAGCGGGGGCCGACGTTGCCGTGGCCGATCTCGACCCCGGACGCTCCGTGGAAACGGTGGCCTTCGTCGAAAAGCTGGGACGGAAGGCTCTGAACATAAAAGTCAACGTCGCCGATGCCAATGAAACCAAGGCGATGGTCGAGCAAGTCCTGAAGGCCTGGGGGAAAGTGGACATCCTTGTCAATAATGCCGGCATCACTCGTGATGGCTTGTTGCTACGGATGAAAGAGGAAGATTGGAATCTGGTGCTTCAGATCAACCTGAACGGTACATTTAACTGCACGAAAGCGGTCTTGCAGCCGATGACCAAGCAACGGTATGGTCGCATCGTCAACATCGCTTCGATCGTCGGGGTAATCGGGAACGCGGGGCAGGCAAATTACTCGGCGTCAAAGGCCGCCGTCATCGGGTTTACAAAAACCGTTGGACGGGAATATGCCAGCCGTAACGTCACGGTGAATGCGGTGGCGCCCGGTTTCATCGACACGGCCATGACCCATGGACTACCGGCTGATGTGAAAGAAACATTATTGAAACAAATCCCGTTGGCGCGATTGGGTACGCCGGCGGATGTCGCGGCGGCCGTGCGGTTTCTGGTGTCCGAAGATGCGGCCTACATCACCGGCCATGTCTTGCACGTGAACGGCGGGATGTTGATGGTATAAAGTGTCGAATTGTGTGGGTGTACGGCCGTCACAGATCCCCATGCGGCGGTGCAGCGGGAGTCATACCGGGGAAGGAGGTAGTCATAGCGATGGCAACTGTTGAAGAGCGAGTCAAGAAGATTATTGCTGAGCAGCTCGGTGTGGAAGAGGATGAGGTGACGTCGGAGGCCTCCTTCGTCGAAGATCTTGGGGCTGATTCGCTCGATACCGTCGAGCTTGTCATGGCGTTGGAGGAAGAGTTCTCGATCGAAATTCCCGATGAGGATGCGGAGAAGATTTTGACCGTTGGGAAGGCGTTGGACTACATCAAGGAAAAGTCCTAGGCATGCCGGTATCTGAACAAGCAGCACGGCGCGTTGTGGTCACCGGTCTCGGGGTGGTGACACCGCTGGGTACGGGTGTCGAGAAAACTTGGAAGGCGATCTGCGCCGGTGAATCCGGGATCGGCCGAATCACCAGATTTGATCCGACAGGATATGATGCTCAAATTGCGGGTGAGGTGAAGGGTTTTGATCCAGCTCAGTTCATCGAAAAGAAAGAGATCAAGAAGATGGATACGTTCATCCACTACGCCGTGGGCGCCGCCCAGTTGGCGGTGGATGATGCCGGGCTAAAAATAAAGCCGGAAGAGGCCACGAAGGTCGGCGTGTACATCGGCTCCGGGATCGGCGGGCTCGGATCGATCGAGCACTACCATGATGTGCTCAAGGGCAAGGGGCCGGGCCGGGTCTCACCGTTTTTCATTCCCATGACCATCATTAATTTGGCCTCCGGGCAGGTGGCGATTCGGATCGGAGCCAAGGGGCCTAACTCTTGCGCGGTGACGGCTTGCGCCACGGGCAATCATTGCATTGGGGATGCGTACCGCCTGATTCAACGCGGTGACGCCGATGTCATGGTGGCCGGCGGCGCCGAAGCGGCGGTCACTCCGCTGGGTGTGGCGGGATTCGCAGCGGCCAAGGCATTGTCGTTCCGGAATGACGAACCGACGAAGGCGAGCCGCCCGTTCGACAAGGACCGAGATGGATTTGTGCTGGGCGAGGGCGCGGGAGTCGTGGTGATTGAGGAACTCGAACATGCCCTTCGGCGTGGGGTCAGAATGTACGGCGAGATCATCGGGTATGGGATGAACAGCGATGCCTACCACATTACGGCCCCACCGGAAGAAGGCGAGGGAGCCATCCGTTGCATGGAATTGGCCCTCAAAGATGCCGGAATCAATCGCGATCAGATCGGGTATATCAATGCGCACGGCACATCGACGATGGCCGATGCCATTGAGACCAGGGCGATCAAACGGGTATTTGGGGAACAGGCGTTTCGAATTCCGGTCAGCTCGACCAAATCCATGACAGGACATCTACTCGGAGCTGCCGGTGGGATTGAAGCCGTCTTCAGCCTTCTGGCGCTGTTTCACGATATCCTTCCCCCCACGATCAATCTGGATCATCCCGATCCGGCCTGTGATTTGGACTATGTTCCCAATAAGGCACGACCTGCCGCCATTACAACGGCGTTATCGAACTCCTTTGGATTCGGCGGAGTGAACGCTTGTCTGATCTTCAAGAAACTGGACGCGTAGCGCGCCTGCCACGATGACGCCGGCTTCTTCAGCCGATTCTTCCCCTGTCATATCGAACTATCGATTCACGAATCCGAGCTTCTTGACAGAAGCATTGACCCACAAATCGTACGTGAATGAACGCCGAGACTCCGGTCGAAAACATAATGAGCGGCTTGAGTTCCTGGGGGATGCCGTGTTGTCGCTCATCATGAGCGATTATCTTGTAAGACGGTATCCTGAGTTGAGCGAAGGAGCCCTCTCAAAACTCAAAGCCAAACTCGTGAGCGAATCGCCATTAGCGAATGCCGCCAGGCGGCTGGATCTCGGCGCCCGGTTGAAACTTGGTCGAGGCGAAGAACTCTCGAATGGGCGGGACAAAGCCTCACTCTTGGCTGATGCGTTTGAAGCCATCATTGCGGCAGTCTATCTTGATGGAGGGCTGGAGGCGAGTCGAAACTTCACCATTGAGGCGCTGACCGATGAACTACGCCAAATCGATGTCCTGCAAGAAAAACCTGGAGGAGATGATTACAAGACGCGCTTCCAGGAATGGTGTCAAAAACGGTATGAACTGTTGCCTCGGTATGTGATCGTACGCGAAACCGGGCCGGATCATCAAAAGTTATTTGAAGTGGAGGTACAGGTGAATGACAGGGTGTTTGGGATCGGTCGAGGATACAGCAAGAAGGAAGCGGAACAGGAGGCGGCGCAACGAGCGCTGGAGCAGTCTGAGCGGTAATACCGAGTTCATGCTAAAGTAACCGATACTGCCACATGAAAGACAGGGGAGGGGGTCATGTTGAAGCAAGCAGGATGGCGAATGCTTACGGGCGTGTTCGTCGCGGTTAGTCTATCAGTCTCAAGTGTCGGGTCGATTGGTGCCGCTGAGACAACACAGTCTCCAAAGGTTGAAGCGCCGAAGGGGCCGAGGGCGATCATCAAGACGAAATTCGGCGATATCGAAATCAAGTTCTATCCGGATGTCGCGCCAAGGCATGTGGAGAATGTTATCAAGCTGGCGAAGTCCGGATTTTACAACGGAACAATTTTTCACCGCGTCATTCCCGGTTTCATGATTCAAGGCGGAGATCCCAATACGAAGGATACGCTCAAGAAGGATATCTATGGCCAGGGCGGTCCTGGGTATACGGTCAAGGCGGAATTCAGCGATATCCCGCACAAACGGGGCATTGTTTCTATGGCCAGAGCAGCTGATCCGGATACGGCAGGCTCCCAGTTTTTCATCGTCGTAGAGGACTCACGATTTCTGGACCGCAAGTACACCGTGTTCGGCGAAGTGACGAAGGGAATTGGTGTGGCAGACAAGATCGTCAACCTGCCACGCGATGAGCGGGATAATCCGAGAGAGCGTGTGGAAATGACGGTCACGATTGTGGAGTAGTGGCCCGGCTTTCTGATTCAGCCTCCAGCACCGAGGCAATAAACCCGCCAGCTGGAATGGCCAGCAGCGGGCAGGGCGTCTTGTGAAGTACCCGTTCGCTATGGCTTCCCCGCAGCGCATCGAGAAAGCCATGGCGTCCTTCGGTGGTCATGACGATGAGATCCGCCTTGATCTCCTCAGCGGTCCCGCAGATCGCGTCCACCACATCTCCTTGCGTGATGACCGTATCCCACTGCCAGCCGGGCATATCTGAGTAGTGGAGGTCGGGCATGTCTCCTTCCTCGCCGACATGGAGTACTGTAAAGACGCCGATCGGGCGATGGAGACGGTAGGCCATCCGCACGGCGGCCTGGAGTGCCGCCTGGCCAGACGGCTTGGAGGCAACGGGAATCAAGATGTTCGTCAACGAGACGGAACCATCGTGCGAGGAAACGAATCCGGCTGCGCCTTTCGGGATGAAGAGGGTCATCTGCCGTGACTCCAGCGCAACGGGCGTCGCCACCGACTTGCTGAGCCATGGAAGACAGCCTTTGCTCTGATCAATAGCGAGCACGATCAAGTCCGTCACATGTTCGGCTAGGTAAGATGTGACTGATTCAATGGGATCCGGATGGACCGCTTGGACCTTCCTGATGTGGATACCCAATTTGGCGACATCCGATCGCCGACTGTTCATCGGCAGCAGACCCCATCGCTCAAGCGCCGCACGCACACCGGGAAATTCCATCCATTCCGCATCCCGATCGGAGGAGACATGAAGAATAGTCAGGTTGGCTTGAGCCATCAAGGCGGCTCTCAAGGCATGAGCGAACGCGGCTTCGCTCGCTGGGGTGAAATCGGATGGATGAAAGATGTTCCGAAGGATAGGGATGTTGAGCGAGTCAGGAAGCGACATAGGCGGTCCTCCTCGGAGCATATAGCTTGCCATGACAGATGTTCCTACTTGCACTGGGGAAGTCCCTGGCTAGCTTATGGACGGCGTTCGCGACAATGAGGGGTCTCATGCATCGGAGAATCGTAGAGGACCTACCCGAGCTGTTCTTTGACCGGCAATTTCTTTGAGTTATCCATCGTGCCCTGCATCCTAATTCTTTAGGGATGCAGCTACTTGTGATGGTGCCTGCAGTCGGGACCATGAGTGTGGGCGTCGGCGGCAGGTGGTGGCAGGAAAGATTGTCCTGGTAAAAGAATGTGTCCCGGCTCCCGTTTCTTCTTGAGATGTGCCGCAATCTCCGGGTGCTCCATTTTTACATAACCGATCAGCCCTCCCAGAAACCGGCTCGACTGAAAATCATTTTCTGAATATGTGGAGACAAATTGCGCGGCGCGATCCAGGGTTTCCAGAGCGTCGGAGGCATCGGCAATTTGTTCGGGATTCTGTTTCCGAAATGCCTCGTACTCTTTTTTGAGGTGCTCAGCAAAAACCGGTGTAGGGCCGGCGGGGACGTGGAGTGGGCTGAGCGAGCGACGCAGGGCCTGTAGGGCTGCTACGACCTCTGCATCCTGTCCATCCCTTCGTCCTTCGAAATAACCGAACGTGATGACTTCGATCAAATTGAATAGCGCCACGGCTTTGTGGCCTCCTAATTGGTCCAGTTCCTGATAGAAGTCTCGTCGAACGGGCGCAAATTGCACACCGAGTCTTTTTTGTTGGTAATCGCTCCCACTGTCGAGATAGATGCAATCACTGGGACATGAGATCCGTGTCAGGCGGTGCTCTCCGCAGCAGAGGCTGCAGATCAATCCTCCCAGAGCTGGACATGCGCGCTTGCCCTTTCGATTGTGACAATATGCGCACGAGCTCATTTCTTCGTTCCTTCCGGATCGGGCTTAGGAGGTGGAGGGATGAATCCGTAGTCGGCCAGCGTACGCTTCTCGCCCTTTGGCTTCGCGGATGAAGGGGTTTCAAGTCCATTCATCTCGGCGGCATGCACATAGTGGTAGGGAACCAATATCAGGTTGTTTGTACGGTCGATGCCGATATCAGCCGGAGCGGGGAGATACTCGGCGATGACTTGGAATCGATGATCTCGGGTCATGCGCCAAATCTTGCCTTTTGTGAAATCTGATACGTACATGTTTCCCCATTGATCGAAATCCACTCCGCTCAGGTTTTGGAAGCGACCGGTAAAAAACCCATTGGATTCCAGCTCCGTCAGTTGCCCGTCTGGAGTGATTTCTAGAATTTTCCCCTTCTCCCAACTCACGACGATCAGGTGACTCGTTCTGGGATGAATCGCGATTCCGGCGGGTCCCGCGAGTCGTTCATCATGGATCAAGAGATCAATTCGATGATCGGCTGATGGGTCAATCCGGTAAATGGAGTTTGCTGCCTGATCCGAAACGTACAACATACCGCCTGGCGCGGCTGCCACGTCGGTGAGCGATGATGTGGGGAATGAGACTGTGGCGATGAGTTTGCCTGATGTCTTGTCGAAGGCTTTCAGTTGATCGAGATCTGCGATGTATAGAATCGGTCCCACCAAGGCCATCCCTTTCGGGGCATGCAGCAACACGTCCGCCACACCACCTTGGATGAACTTGAGGCCAATGATCTTTCCCTCGGCATTCAACTTTGTGATGAAACCGTTGTTGTCTCTTGCTTCCGGCTCGCCGTTGATGTTGGAAATAAAATATTCTTTCCCGGACGGGTCGCCGACGAAGCTATTGGGTGACTCCAAGCCGATGATTTGCGCAGCTTCGCCGCGGAACGCCAAACCGAGGATGAGTACAGCGGACAGTACTAAGCGGTGATAGAGCTTCACGAACAAAGGCGGGGTGTTCAATTTTTCACCGAAGGTCATCGTATCGGAGGAGCAAAGAGAGTGTCAAGAAAGAGCCCTGAAGGTTGGAGGCAAGCAGAATGCTATGGCAAAGCGTTGACTTGCATAAAATTCCCCTGCTAAGTTGCTGCGGTTTACCTGGCCGAACCGTCATAGGGAGGGGATCGTGGCCGCACAATTGATTGATGGAAAAGCGCTCGCGCAACAGATTCGTGATGGCCTGGCACAAAAATCGGCGGAACTGTTCGCCAAGAAATCGATGAAACCGGGTCTTGCGACTATTTTGGTGGGTGACGATCCCGCCTCGCATGTATACGTTCGAAACAAGCAAAAGGCCTGTGAATTAGCAGGGATCTATGTCGACGATCACAAGCTCCCCGCAAGCACGACTCAGGCTGAGTTATTGGCGCTGATCGACAAAAAGAATAGTGACCCAAAAATCCATGGAATTCTGGTTCAGCTTCCATTGCCCAAACACATCGACAGCAAGGTCATTCTAGAATCCGTTTCGCCACTCAAAGACGCAGACGGATTTCATCCGTACAATTTCGGCCGACTGGTGGAGGGACACCCCGTCTTCGAAGCCTGTACCCCCAAGGGTGTCATCAAGATGATCGAGTCGACCGGGGTGACAATAGAAGGCAAGCGGGCAGTTGTAGTGGGACGGAGTAATATTGTCGGGAAGCCGTTGGCGTTGATGCTGCTTCAACGGAATGCGACGGTCACGATCTGCCATTCAAAAACCAGAGACCTTCCCGCGGTTTGCCGTGAGGCGGAGTTGCTTCTCGTCGCGATCGGAAAGGCGAGGTTTGTGACGGCCGACATGGTGCGGGAAGGCGCGGTCGTTATCGACGTGGGGACAAACAAGACCCCCGAAGGCAAGCTATGCGGCGACGTAGACTTTGACGCGGTCAGCCAAAAGGCCGGCTGGATCAGCCCTGTCCCCGGTGGGGTCGGCCCGATGACCATTGCGATGCTGTTGGAAAATACCGTGGAATCGGCCAAGAGGACGGCAGGAATGCTATGAGGAGCCATCCATGAGTCGAGAACCACAGCGCCTAATCGATGTCCTCAACCGAGGGATGTTTGCAGTCACGGTCGAGTATAACCCCCCCAAGGGCACCAACATCTCGTCCGTTCTCGAGAGTGCCAAACAGCTTGTCGGGCTGGTACACGGCGTGAACGTTACGGACAATACTGCCGCCGTGGTTCGTGCCGGCTCACTCCCGGTCTGCCGCCTGCTGTATGAGTTGGGACACGATCCTGTGATGCAGTTGACCTGTCGTGATCGCAATCGGATCGCCATGCAATCGGACCTGATGGGCGCGCACATGCTGGGGATTCGAAATATTCTGTGCCTCACGGGCGATTATCCGACGGTCGGTGATCATAAGGAGGCCAAACCGGTGTATGATCTCGATTCAGTCCAAGTCATGCAACTGGTGCAAGGATTGAACAATGGGCATGACCTGGCTGGGCACAAGCTGGACGGCTCGACGGCGTTTACGATCGGTGCCGCCGTCACACCCGAGGCCGACCCACTCGGACCTATGCTCGCCAAGTTCGAAGTGAAGGTGAAAGCGGGTGCCCAATTTTTCCAGACGCAAGCGGTGTACCATCCGGAGCAGTTCGCAAGCTTCATGAAAGCGGTCCGTCCTTATAAGGTTAAGGTTCTTGCCGGTATTCTCGTGCTGCGTAACCACAAGATGGCGGAGTTCATGAACGGGAATATTCCGGGTATTTCTGTTCCAAGCGAGATGATCGATGAGCTCAAAGCCGCCGGTGAGAAGGCAGAGGACGTTGGAGTCGACATCGCCGTACGGACGATCAAGGCGGTTCGGTCGCACTGCGACGGCGTTCATATCATGGCGATCAAAGCCACGCATCGATTGGCCGAGATCATCACCAAAGCTGGATTGAACTGATGACCATCCTCGATTTCCAGCAGCTCAAACGAGAGCGGAAGAAACTCGCCGTCGTGACGGCCTATGACGCGCTGTTCGCGCGTATCGTCGAGCAAGCGGGAATCCGGGTGATTCTGGTCGGAGATTCGCTGGGCATGGTCGTACAGGGGAAACCCAATACACTGACGGTCACGATGGACGACATGCTGTATCACACCAAG
Organism: Nitrospira sp.; assembly: GCA_025934915.1. GTDB lineage: Bacteria > Nitrospirota > Nitrospiria > Nitrospirales > Nitrospiraceae > Nitrospira_D. The sequence continues at coordinate 724 of JAICWG010000008.1, read as the reverse complement.
CTGGTCGCCGGCGTGGTGCAGCGAGCGTTGGTCATCGCGGATATGCCGTTTATGTCCTATCAGACCAGCACGGAGGAGGCCCTGCGCAATGCGGGCCGATTGCTGCAAGCAGGTGCTGCTGCGGTGAAGCTGGAGGGGGGAGCCGTGATGGCAGATCGAATCAAAGCCATGACGAGCGTCGGCATTCCTGTCATGGGTCACCTAGGTATGACCCCGCAATCGGTCTATGCATTGGGCGGATACAAGGTTCAAGGAAAAGCCGACGATCAAGCCGCCAGGTTGCTCCAGGATGCAAAGGCCATTGAAGCTGCCGGAGCCTTCGCGCTGGTATTGGAGGCAATACCTGCTGATTTGGCCAAGAAGATCACTCAAACCCTTTCAATCTCCACGATCGGGATTGGAGCGGGACCCCACTGTGATGGCCAAGTACTCGTGCTCTATGACCTCCTTGGACTCTTTGATGCGTTCATGCCGAAATTCGTGAAGACGTATGCTCACCTCAAAGCCGACAGCCTCCAAGCGCTGAGTCGTTATAAAGAAGAAGTCGAACAGGGGAAGTTCCCGTCGGATTCAGAAAGCTATCACTAGGGCGTGTCGTCAATTAGCGGCCTGAGCGTTTTCCGGATTCACACAGGAAGCGTATTGTGCTTCACTGTTCACAAGCCGATGGAGGGGCTTCTGAATGGTGCGACGCTATGGGCTGCGGGACGATCAATGGGAGCGG
>JAICWG010000293.1 GCA_025934915.1 Nitrospira sp. | reverse complement strand
GTCAAACTAACGGCGTCGTATACGCGCTTTATGGTGATCACGAAGAACCTCCTCTTCCAATCCGAAGGAATCTTCACCCGGATCGGGCAATGACGACGGGGGATCGCTCGCGGGAAAGCTGCCTGCGATTGTCTTGTCCATTATCTTCTCCCTTTTTTCTGGCCGGCAGGATTCATCGATCACCCGATCTTCAGGATCGCGCAAGCGTGCGACGTTCTCAGCATCCATCGCCAACGCGGACTGCCAGTTCATATGGGACGACCCATTTCGGCACAAGCTTTGAAGCTGCCCGCTCAACCCATCGGCTTGCATTGTGAATTACCGGCGGCTGATGTCTTATGCTGATCATGCGGTCCATCGTTGCTTCAACGCCGGTCAAAAGTGCACACTAGAAGACGCGATCATCGCGCAGTCCGTGCCACCGCTTCCCTTAGGCGCGCATAATCTTTGTCAAGTAGCTACTTCTGCGCGGATTCCTGCAGGCGTTATGCTGATTTGGCAGCATTCCCCGGAGCTTTCCGTACCTTGATTTATCCGTTGCGCATCCGAGCTTGCAGGCAGGGCTGCTGATGGATAGCTGGCCCCGTGCTGACGCCGTTATCCTTCAGCGCAAACCGAGAAGCATGCCAAGGACAGACGATGCTCTCATTAACCAGCTTGTTCTCCGCAAGCGGCGTGCCAAATTCGGAGCAAGTCTCTGGCATTGCAGACAGCGGGTTGCCGCGAAGGACGAGCAGGATGATGAGTTCGCCACAAGTCCGCCGCGAGTTGGCTTCTCATTCTCGAGTCCACAACCTGGAAGTCACTGGCACCAATGGTTCTGGAAACACGTGACGGTCCGTACGATCAACACAGACGCTGTATTGGTAAACCATCTTTCCGCCGAGTTGGGTCGCGATCGTCATGACCACCTCACCCAAAGCAGCGGTTACCAGTCCGACGATGCGAGATCTCTTCGCTCGAAAGGATGAAGGAAGCGACGAGCAATAGGGCCGCGCTCAGATTGAGCAATCCATAATCCCAACGCCGCGAGCCGACGGATCAAGGTCTGACCAACAACCGCGCCCGCTGCCGCCATGCCGACTGCGCAAATCAACTCTATGGCAATTGATGATCCGGGCCAAACAAGCGCCCGCCCCGATTAATGGCCACACTGCCGGGGAGGTTCAGGAGCGGTACGCCTGAACTGTGCAGTGGCGGGGTGCCGGGAGACTTTCTCCGGTCCCTGCAACCGCCGATGAGCACAGGCCGATGGCGCAATTCAGAGAGATTTTAATCGGCAGAAATGTAAAGCGAGCCGCAATGACTTACACCAGGTTCAAGACCAGGATGTAGTTAGTGACCGTCGCTTTCCACGATGACGCCCTTGCCAGCTTCATCCTGCCGCTGACGCGCACGACCTCGCCCAGCCATCTCATCGGCGAGTCTTTCCAGCCTCTCGCTCACTGGCCTTCCCTTGGTGGCCTCGTCCGTGTCCGAATGCCGCAACTCCTCACGATCGTTATTATTCCGAACCGTCTCCATGGTACACCTCACTAACTTGTGATGGCACCGCCGCATAAGGAGTTGTCTCTTTATTATTATCATTACGTGTTCTCTTGCCCCTACATTTAAGAGACGCTATCGAAGCTTAGTTACTGACGTGACTCCCGCCCGGGAAACAAAGTTATGTGTGCTGAGCCGCTCATGTTATGGCCACGACGTAATCACGATTTTCCCACCGGCAGTCGGTCTTCCACAAAAAAGTAAAGTGAAGCGGCGACTGCTGAGAGAGCTTGACTCGAATATCCACGAATTCAATCCCCAACGCAGTCGAGGAAGACGTAGTGTCTTGTGTCGTCCGCCACTGGTCGTCCGACCAATGCAGCCGGAATGCCGCAGGAACCAAAATACGAAGTGTGTGACCTCTTTTGACAGTGGCTGTCTGACGGTTAAATTTCCAGAGTTCCAATTTCTTATAGCTTTTTCGCCTGTCCAGGTAGCGGCCTGCGACCTCAGGAATGAGATCGAATACTGTTCCATCGAGCGTCGAGCGGAGCAGCTTGATGTACTCCGCGTGGGCCCACATGAGAGGCATGGCTGAGCCGGTTGGCCGGCCGAGGCGCATGTAAATGTCAGGCCGGTCCGGCCTATCCCATACCTGTTCCGGCAAAAGGCCTGTTATGGAGCCAAATCCTTCCATGGCCCTGATAAATGGCTTCACGTCATGAGCCGCCGCCAACTCGTAATGACCCCGCTCGCCCGTGAGTAATGGCCACGCGCGTCCGATGCCCCATCCCACGAAAGCGCCACCGTCCTCCCGTTGCCCATATCCGTCGTGATTGTAGCGATGCCAGCATGGCCCAAACGGAGTATCAACCTTGAGCACCGCGTCCACTGCCCGCACAGAATCCACGACAATTGGATCATCTGCCTTTCGGATTCCATACCGTACCAACTCCAGAAACCCGGCATCGATGATGTCTTTGGCGGGAAAGATGTTTTGTGAGCCCGGGGGATGATTGGCAATTGTCAGGCTCCCACTGTTGGGATCCTCCACGGGATGCGGGTTGTCTATGCGAGCAGGAAGGATTCGAATGTAGTGGCGCTTGATACCTGGGACCAGCGTCCCTTCTGTCGTCACGGTCCAGGCCTCCACATGAGATTCCAGAAAATCAGCGTATTCCTCGAGGAATGTTGCGGTGCCCTCGTCGCCTCGAGACCGCGCAAACTCAGATGCGCTGATCAGTCCGGCAATGTTTGAAGCCAACGTAGACGGGGAGTAACCGCTTGCTTCCTCCCATCGCTCTTGCTGCGTCACCGGCCCATGTTTCACCAGATAGCTCGCTGCTCGCAGGACGCCGGGATAGGGATCGAAATCCTGAAGCGCTTTCTCCTGTTTCAGGCGCCAGGCCAACATAATCGGGAACGCAGCTTCGTCAAGCTGAATTCCTCTCCAGTATGGATCGCCGTTGACCCAAAAGTTTTGTGCGAACCCGCCATCCTCCTGTTGAGCGACCGCCAGGTATATCAAGGCTCGCAGAGGTGTCTCCCGGTCGCCAGCCGCCAGTATCCCGCTAGCGCTATTCACCATATCTCGAGTCCAAACCAGGTGATATCCCCCCTGATCCTCATCACTCTTCGCCTCTCCCCATGGAATGGCTAAGGACGCGATGAAAGCTCCTGGATATGACTTATCCTCGTGAGATCGAAGCAGGCTAAAACTCCCGTTGTATAAATTACCCTCGTCGATGGCGACCTTTTCTAACGGCAGAATTTGCCTGCAAGCTCGTTCC
>JAICWG010000268.1 GCA_025934915.1 Nitrospira sp. | reverse complement strand
GATGACGGGACAGGCTTTGATCTTGCTGCTGCTGCTGCTGCTGCTGCTGCTGCTGCTGGGCCGCACCCTAGCGGAGGCATCTCCTCGAAATTCGGACTGTTCAGCATTCAAGAGCGCATGCGGGCAATGGGCGGAAGGTTCAACCTGTATTCCACTCCGGGACAGGGAACGACGGCGACGCTCATACTACCCTTGCTCAAAAGTGCCGAGACGAAAGTGCTGAGTCCTGAGGTACCCGGAACAGTGAGTAATATTCAGACCGAACACACTTAGCACTTAGGATTCAGCACTCAGAACTTCAACAAGACACAAGACGAATTCGTGTCTGATTGATTCCCAGTCCGGCGATCAGTGTCACCGTAACATTCTGACGTTGTTTCAACCCTTGAACTATGCCGAGCGCGAGAGCACGTCCCCCTTGAACAAAGGGTACAAGTAAAACAGAAACGGTAAGAGGACGCGGTGATTGCCCGCCGTGGACCATTGACCTATCGGGTCCGATGATCAATCAATTGAAACGTGACACTATCCATAGTCTTTTGACTGTACTTCAATAGAACCACATTACGCACTGGGACTGCCCCAAGTACATAATGCCACAGAAGGCGCAACGTCTCCTTTCATCCGGCATGCGCCTCCTCGCGCTTCGTAAGGTTTTGAAATGACCTCAAGGCATTCGAGTGAAGAGATCTTCATCGAGGGTTCATCTTTGCTTCATACGCATTCATTATGTTGCTCCTGGTACGACCCCAAGTTCTAGGGTTGTACCGCGCGAAGCAAAAGTAGAAGATTCCAACGCTTTTGCATACCAATAGCCCCCTGATCTGTTTGCCGGCTTCATAGCGGCAGCTGGACAAAGAGCCTCTGGAGCCTGTTATGGACAATCTTCCCGCAAGCAGGTCGAATCCATCTTCAATCAAACACCCGAGCCGCCTATTGGAAATCCTCACCGGTTACGGCGCGTGGGAATGGGACATCGTCAGTGGGGAGGTGCAATGGTTCGGCATGCATGAGCGGTCGGCCGACTCATGGGATGGGCGGGACAACGACCACATCCAATCCTTCACGGACATGCTGCATCCGGATGACCGGGCGCGTGTGTGGCAGAAGCTGAACGGTACTATGGCCCGCCGCGAAATACCCTATGCCGATGAATATCGAGTCATGCATCCCGACGGCAGCGTGCGATGGATCAGCGGCACAGGGCGGTTCTACTATGATGAGATTGGAAAGCCCGTCCGTATGACCGGCGTCGTCCAAGACATTACCGAGCGCAAGCAGGCACACGAGGCGCTGCGAGCAAGTGAGGAACAGTTCGCGAAAGCCTTTCGCACGAGCCCTCATCCGATCGGCATCACGGAGGTGGCGACGGGTCGTTGTCTAGAAGTGAACGACGCCTGTCTGGAGCTGTTCGGATTTGATCGCGAAGAAGTGATCGGCAACACTACGTTGATGCTGGGTATCTGGCCGAATCAGGAAGATCGGGCCCGGCTCGTCGAACAGTTGCAAGTCGGTCGGCCGGTTCACAATCTTGAATTGAGCTTCAAAACCAAGATGGGCGACGTACGCCATATTCTCGTGTCTTCCGATATGGCGGAGCTCAACGGAACGCTCTGCCTGGTCACGGTCGGCAACGACATTACCGAGCGCAAGCACACGGAACAAGCGTTACGCGACAACGAAGCTTGGCAGAGCGGCCAGAAAGAAGCTTTCCAAGCCGCCATGAACGGCGCATCGCTGAAAGAGGCGCTTCGCCCTCTGATCCGCACTGCCGTCCAGTATTTCGGTGGGGACGCACGGGCGGCCTTTTACCGTATCCGTGACGACGGCGTGACACTCAGCCATGTCGTGGGCATGTCCGACGCCTATGCGCGAAGGGTGGAGGGTTTTAAGATCGGGAAGGACTCGTTGTCCTGCGGATTAGCGCTGTACCAGGCCGCGGCAGTCATTACGCCTGACCTTATCCAAGATCCGCGATGGCGGCCCTGGCTATGGCTGGCGCAGGAACATCGGTTCCGAGCCTGTTGGTCATTCCCTGTACGCGCCACCGATGGGCCTGCTCTGGGTACCTTGGCGTTGTATTTCAATGAGCCTTGTCAGCCGACAGCTCGTGACCTTGAGTTGGTTGATGTGCTCACCCACGCCGCCACGATCATCATGTCCCGTTACCAGGAGTCCTCCGAACGTGCTCGAGCAGAGTACGCCTTGCGTGAAAGCGAAGCACGGTTCCGCACGATGGTGGAGGCCGTGCCGAGCATGCTATTTGAAACCGACGCGGCAGGCTTGAATACCTGGACGAGCGAAGACTGGTGCCGGTTCACCGGCCAGACGCTGGAACAGGTGGCCGGGCATGGGTGGGCCGAAGCCCTGCATCCCGACGACCGGGGGGTCAATCTCAGTCAATGGCTCCGCTGCATGGAGACCGGCCGGACCTTCGAATCGCAGCAACGTCTGCGCCGTACTGATGGAAGTTACACTTGGGTCATTGCGCAGGCGCTGCCTGTGCGGGACGAGGAAGGGACTGTCCGCCGTTGGGTCGGGTCGGTGACGAACATTGATGCCCTCATGCGGGCGGAGGAAGAACAGGCCAGACTCGCGGCGATTGTCGAACATACCAGCGACGCCATTATCGGCAAAGATTTGCACGGCACCATCACGAGTTGGAACAGAGCTGCGGAAACTCTGCTCGGCTACAGGGCAGCCGAAGTCATCGGTCGACCGGTGACCCTGTTCTTTCCGCCCGATCGGTTGGAGGAAGATTCCGCGATCCTCGACCGCCTATGGAAGGGCGAGTCGATCCGACAGTATGAGACCGTGCGGCGTTGCAAGGACGGCCGTGATATTTCGGTGTCGTTGACCATCTCGCTGGTCCAAGATAAGCAGGGCCGTATCATAGGCGCGTCGAAGATCCTGCGCGATATCTCCGAGCGCAAACAGACGGAAACCAAACTGCGTGAGAGCGAGGCGCAGTTCCGGAATGTGTTTGAGCATGCGGGGACGGGGATCGTCATTGTCAATCTCGATGGGAACTTCGTGCAATGCAATCCGGCCTACTGCGCGATGTTGGGCTATACCGAAGACGAACTCTTGCAGATTCACTTTTCGGCATTGGTCCACGTGGAGGATCGTGACGCCAATCTTGCGGAGACCAAGCGGCTCCTCACGGGGGAACTACCCTATTTCGAAATTGAAAATCGGTACGTGCATAAGAACGGCGAGCCGGTCTGGGTCCGCAAGTTTATCTCGCTCTTACGCGATGATGAAGGGAGACCGATGTATGGGCTTGCCCTGGTTACGGACATCACCGAACGGCGTAAGACCGAGCACGCGTTGCTTCAGGCTAAAGAGCATCTGCAACGCTGGGCCGTGGAACTGGAGAAGGCGGTGAATGAGAAGACGTCCGAATTGGTCCACTCGCAAACGCGCCTGCGATCTCTCGCCGGCGAGTTGAGTCTGGTCGAGCAGCGCGAGCGCAAACGCCTCGCCGGCGAACTGCACGATCACCTGCAACAGCTGCTGGTGCTCGGCAAGCTGACTGTCGGGCAAGGCAAGCGGTCCGCCGGGGGGCCCGGATGTGAAATCGCGCTCAACCGGGTGGATGACATCTTATCGGAAGCGTTGACCTATAGTCGCACCCTCGTCACTGAGCTCAGCCCGCCGGTGTTGCACGACCATGGCCTTGCCGCCGGACTCACATGGCTCGGGGCGTGCATGAAGAAGCATGAACAAACCGTGACGGTGAAGGTTCCAAAAGGGAAGGAAATTCAACTGCCGGAAGACCAAGTCATCTTGCTGTTTCAATCCGTGCGCGAGCTCCTGATCAACTCCTCGAAACATGCCGGCACCGGCCAAGCGACGGTCACCATGGAACAGGTTGATGGGAATCTGTGCATCACCGTAAGCGATGACGGGACAGGCTTTGATCTTGCTGCTGCTGCTGGGCCGCACCCTAGCGGAGGCATCTCCTCGAAATTCGGACTGTTCAGCATTCAAGAGCGCATGCGGGCAATGGGCGGAAGGTTCAACCTGTATTCCATTCCAGGGCAG
>JAICWG010000154.1 GCA_025934915.1 Nitrospira sp. | reverse complement strand
GTGTCGCACATAATTAATTAGCCTAGGAACCACGATCTCCATCGAGGCCGGGCTCTCCTATGCGTCGGCACAGGCCGGTTCCATCTCGTGACGCCATGGCGTCCCACTCTTGATCATGGGGGGTAGATCTTGTTCTGTGCATACCAATAAGCGCAGGAAGCCAACGAAGGCGCATAGCAAGCACGATCTGACCGTTAATTTGCCTTCCTCGGATGGCCATGGACTATGCCCTCTTGACCGGAGCCTTCGAGATGGGCGACCCCCTTTGTTTGCTTAACCCGTCCTATTTTCTGCTTGTCATCGTGTACCGTCTGACTTCCGCTGGCTTGAGGCAACATCCTCCCTTTCATGTACAAGGAGAGAGATGGAGTGCTGTATTGTCCCATATACCTATATGGTATCATGAAATGCCAAAGCCAAGCTTTGAATGGGATGAGAGAAGAAACCTTCTCAATCAAAAGAAGCATCGTGTTTCTTTTGAAGAAGCTCAAAAGGCCTTTGACGATCCCAAGCGCATCATTATTCGTGATCTGGATCATGAACAGGGCGAGAAGCGGTTCTTCTGCTTCGGATTGGTCGAGAAGGACGTTTAACGGTACGATTTTCTTATAGAAGAAAGCGGGTACGCATTTACGGAGCAGGATACTGGAGGCAAGGGAGGAAACGCTATGAGCAAGAAAATCAGATACACCAATGAACGGTTGGCCATGGGAGAACGTGTCACAGATTTTCTGCCGCCACCTTCGGCCTTAGTCAAACGGGAGCCCACCACGAAAGTCACGCTCGAGTTGACGCAGAGCAGTCTTGCATTCTTCAAGAAACAGGCCAAGCGCGCACATGTACCCTCTCAACGCATGTTACGTGGTCTCATCGATGCGTATGCAAAACAATATGACGTTGCGGTCTAAAAGATCTACGGTGGGCTTGAGATCGGCCCATCGGCTTCATGAATCGAACCATCCACCTCACCACCATCCAGCAATGAGGTCGGGAGTCGTTCTTTGGGGAAGGCCGGCTCGTGCCGGCACCGATGTCTCTCACTATGCCGAAGCGGCTGCCTTGATGGGGGCTATTGTAAGGGTGGCACGCATCCCTCGTGGATGGTGCTGACGAGTTCACCGTCTTTTAGACGAGCGCTTTTCTTAGAAGAGCTCTATAAGATATTCGCCTTGTTCAAGATATGCAAGTATTTGAGGAAAGAGTGGTTGAAACCACCTGGTTAGTGCGGCATTGGAACAGTTTCCAATGCGTATCCACACCACCGGTGTTTTCTGTGTGGAGGTCAGCAGAAGTAGGTTCTTAAAGTCTTCATCCTTTGTGATGATGGTCTGAACATTGGCAACGCCGTAGTTCCAGATCGCCTGATCTGGTGAGAGGAGTATGCCCACTTCTTCGACGTGCACGGCCCTATGACCGAGCGATATGATGAGCCGAGCTAAGGCCGGAGGGAGTTGAGCATCAATCAGGAAGTTCATCCGGCGCGGAGGATGACGTGATCGGACTGGGCAGCCGCAAACTCAAGGGTTGCTTGAATATCTTCTTTCTCAAGATAGGGATAGTCCTGCAGGATGGCCTCCGGCGAGACGCCTGCAGCAAGGAGATCCAGGATGTCCTTCACTCGGATCCGCATGCCGCGAATACAGGGACGACCACCGCACTGGGCCGGATCAATCGTAATGCGCGAAAGCAAGCTCATAGCGCTTATGGTAACGCCACCAACACGTGGAGATCAATGTTATTCCAGGGAAGGGGAGGAGAGGAATGGAGGCAGAACTTGTACTGTGCAGACTGGTGGTGGAGGTGATGCGCTGTGGCTCATCCATAGCACCGGTCTTTTCCATCAAGCTCTGTCATTACTTTCCGCCGAACAGCAAAGATGAAGTGGGGGCACATCATGACGTTGCGGTGTAAGAGATCTACGGTGGGCTTGAGATCGGCCCATCAACTTCATGAATCGAGCCATCCACCCCACCGCCATCCAGCAATGTCCAGTTGTCGGCATCCACGATGGCGTCGACGTGCTGCAGGCAGATATTTCCAACAAGGATGTGACCATGGCTACGCAGATATCGTTCGGCCTATTGCGGACGACTCGCGGTGCCGCAGCTCATCAGCTTGCATCCCTGCTCCAAAGAATGACCCCCAACCACTTTGTTTTGAAACAGTATGTCGAAGTCGCGAGTGGCGAGCCTGCCAGCCGAAGGCTCGTCGCAGCAGCGAATCTGCGAGTGCAGTAGAAGCGTTCATGAATAATGCGGGATAGGGAGGACTTGACGACGCCCCATGAATCGGCCGACAATGAGCCTCGTTTGTTCGTACTCCTCATGGATATGGTGAGGGATGGAGAACCAACGATGCCAGCGTGACTCTCTTGCTCGAAGGCGGTTCTGCTAGTCGGACTGTCCAGGAGTTAGTGAGGCATCGCGATGGCAAAACGACGATGCTGATACACTGTTTAAGATCTGAGTCGAAACTCTTGTAAGATTAACGGAAAAGATGAGTCGAGATGAGAGGGTTTGCAGTCATACGTCGTGGAGTCCACCACGCATTGGCCTGCGTGATGGCACTGGCTATCTGGTCTCCTGCCTCTGGGGCCGAGGACAAAACCGGCGTCTGGGTCGAAGCCGAAGGCTTCTACCACCTGGGGGATGAAACGACCATGGAGCTGGCGCAGCGGGCCTCACTGGAGGCGGCGCGGCGCGCCGCCATTGAAAAGGCGCTGGGGATGCACGTGACCGGCTCGACCTTGGTGCGTAACGCGCAACTGGTCGAAGACCTGATCCACGTCGTGGCACGCGGGATAATCGTCGAGGAGAGTATTCTAGAACAGGGGTTGAAAGCGGAAGGAGCCAAAGGCGCACACGCCACCTATCGGACAAAAATTAACGCAAAGGTCGTGCGCCTGGCCGGTGGTCCACGAGCTTCCGATTTTTCGGTCCGCTGCCGCCTGAGCCGCACGACCTATCAACATGGCGATCACGCAGAACTGCGCATGACACCCAATCAGGATGCCTATCTCTACGCCTTTGATGTTACGGAAGATGAACACATCACCGTTCTGGTCCCAAATCGATACCTGCCGGAAGCCCGCGTCAAGGGCGGGATGGAGTTTGTATTTCCCGCGCCGGAATTGGTCAAGCGTGGCATCCTGCTGACGACGATGGTCATGCCGGGGAAGCACCGGTCCGCCGAGAGCATCAAAGTGATCGCCACACGCCGACCGATGGATGCATTAAAACGACGGGCGCCGGAAGCCATGTTCGATGAGTACCGGCCGAATGACACGACGTTGCTGGTGGATCTCCTGAAGACCCTCGCGAGCCTGGACGCCGGCGAATGGGCGGAGTGTTCGTCCACCTATGAGATCGTCAGGGATAATTAGCGTCCTCGCAAAAGGCGGCACAATCGAGGAGCAGAAACATGGATCAATCTCTGTCAGGATGTCGACGATCACGATGTTGGGGCCGTATGGTGCTGTTCGCGATCGCAATGCCTATTCTGCTGAGCGGTTGCGTGGTTAGCCGCCATCCCGCCGGCATCGCGAGCGCGACCTCTCCATTGACTGCCGACTACATCGTGCTTGGACCGGTCGAGGGGTCGTCATGCCGATCCTGGCTGCTCGGAGTCCCACTCGGTGGGATACGCAGCACCCAGGCAATCATCGATGAATTGGTGAAGGAGAAGGGGGCGGATGCGTTGGTCGGCGTGACGGTGGAGTACCGCGGCGAAGTGTTTGCGTTGCCGATCGTGGGAGCATCCTGTGTGAACGTCAAAGGACAAGCCGTACGAGGGGAGAAATGAGCACGAGACGCCGAACCATCATGCGGGCGACCAAAATCAGGACGACACTCTGTAGCGGCCTCCTGCTTGCCACCTGGCTCACAGGCTGCACCGTTCCCGGTGCGGTTGCCCCGTCCACCCTTCCGGTGGGAGAGCAGTATGCCGAACTGGGGACGCGCGAGGAAGCTTCCTCTTGCGGCTATACCATCTTGACGATCCCGGTGAAAAATCCGATTCCCCTGTCGGAAGTGATCGATGAAATGGTGAAGGCCCGAGGCGGCGATGCGTTGATCGAGGTCACCTCGTACTCCTCACAGGCCTTTTACCTGCTCGGTATGGCCAATTGCATTGCGGTCCAAGGCAAGGTTGTGAAGATTGGACGCTGAATCGTCATGGAGGATGCTCCCATGTATACGCGTGACGGTCCTGGCATCGGTTGGTGTGTTCCTCTTGTTCTCTCTATACTGATGCTGAGTGCGTGCAGTTCCGCCCCGACTTCCAATTTCAATCTCCGGGTCAAAGACCAGCAGGTCCCCGTGGTTGTAGCGATCGGTCCCTTCGATGTGAGCGGCGTGACGCACAAAGGGGCTCCGGTTTCGAATAACCTGGAAGCCTCCATCCAGGAAATGTTCCACGCCCCGCTCAAGAATGCGGGTATCTTCAAGGAAGTGAAGATTCTCAAACTCGACAAGCCGAAGGAGGGGCCGCCGGATGCCGAAACAGTGCTGGCGTTGGCTCGGGACCAACAGGCGGACTTGCTGATCGTTGGAGAGGTCAAGGAGTTTGAGGCGGCCATCGGGTTCCCGATGCCCAAATCTCAGTACGACGTGACGCTTCGGTTTCTGACCCAACTCTATAATGTGCACAATCGCCGATTAGTCTGGTCAAGGAAAGAGTCGGCTCAGGTCACCCGGAATGAATGGCGTACGGGTGAGAAGCTGAAGGAAATCGTTGAAAGGTATGTGATGCCTTCCATCACGGCCGGGACTGTGTCCCCACTGGCGAATCACATTCAGACCGCCTACGTCAATAGCCAAGGGCAGAGCAATACGGCAGCGGCTGAAGAGGCGGCTATGACACTGTTTGGTGGAGCCGAACTCGCCAGAATCGACGCTGATCTCACCCCGCCGCCCACTCGCATGCCCTTGCAGCAGCATGCCTACGCGGTCATCATCGGCGTGGAGAACTATCGGGATTTACCGATGGTGGACTATGCGACACGGGACGTGGAATGGGTCAAGAAGTACTTGATCACATCCCTGGGGTATCAAGAACAGAATGTGGTGATGCTGGTGAACGACCGGGTCACCAGGAGCCAGCTCGAAGCGCGGTTCGAACGCTGGCTTCCCACCCAAGTTAAGAACCAAACCGACGCAGAAGTGTTTGTGTACTATGCGGGACACGGTGCCCCTGATCCCAATACGAACCAGGCGTTTCTTGTGCCTTACGATGGCGATCCGGCCTTTCTTGAAACCACGGGCTATCCGATTACCAAGCTCTACAAGATCCTCAGCGAGTTGCCTGCGAAACACGTGACTGTCGTGTTGGACACATGCTTTTCTGGATCAGGAGGAAGGTCGGTGATTGCCAAGGGCACACGACCGATGTTGATCACCGTCAATGATCCGGTGGTCACTAAGAACAACATGGTCGTGTTCACGGCTGCGGGGGGCAATCAAATCAGCTCGGCCTATCGAGAAAAACGGCATGGGCTGTTTACCTATTACTATCTGAAGGGTCTGCAGGGACAGGCAGACAAGGATCAAGACGGCATGGTCGATGTCGAAGAGCTTGATACCTATCTCAAGGCTAATGTACAAACAGTGGCCAGGCGCTTGAACGTCGAACAGACTCCACAACTGCTGCCGGGACTCGACTTGATGGGCGGGAGAGCGAAGTCGCCTCTCATCCAAATCAAGTAAGGGGAAATTGCGTCGTGATCGCCTGGTGTCCGGCGCCATTCGGTTTGTCGCGAGCCGTCCTCTCGACGAAGTCACGCGTGAGGCCATGAGGTAGCGTCGGCATAGTCCTGAAACTGCAGCGAGGTAGTCACCATGAGAACGATCCGAATCAGCGAGAGATGGAAGGGGGCCACATTGGCCGCCTTGTGTGCTGTGATCCTGTTCCTCAGCGCATGTGCGGCCGGCGGACCGGGCATGTGTAGCCAGGGTTCTATTGCCGCTGCAGGCCTGAGCAAGAACAACTTTCGTGTCGTCCAAAGCAATGTGCGTGGTGACAGTTATGGCTTTCGGTTTCTGATGTTCCTCCCTATTGTCTCCGCTCGGGTTGCCGATGCCAAAGAAGATCTCTATCACAAACTGCGCACAGACGGGATCAACTTTGAAGGACGATCGATAGCCTTCGCCAACGTCACGGAGGATCAGACCGCCTATTACTTTCTCATCGGCAGCGTCCCTCGGATCACGTTGACCGCCGATGTCATCGAGTTCTTAGATGAAAAACCGATGCAGGAACAGGAAAGAGCCAAGAGATGACGGCCAGCCAGTGCGATGGTGTGGCATCCATAATTGCCAGCACAGCCCTTAATCCTTCGCGCACGGCTACCGCTTGTATCGTCCCCTCAGTCCATATCTCACCCGCCGAACCCAGGAACAGTAGAGACTCGATTGGATCGGCAAATGCACTCACGAATGAAGCTCCCCGCAGCAAGCTGCGGGGTATCACAGAACTCAATTCCGAAGACTTCTCGGAAGGAGAGGCCAACCCCGTAGCGAGCTACGGGGAATGTCAAGTTCAAGACTCTATGGAACAGGGTGTGGGGCTATCGTGTATAGACGTGTATACAGGGGATAGACAACTTGATAGGAATCCGCCTAGAATCCCACACCGTCGTGTGCCCGTGCGCTGAACATTCTCGGGCGAACGGGGGTATGCATCTGAGGTGGGGGCTTCGCCAGTGGCCAAGCGAGAACAAGAAGGGGGTTTAGCCGCCTCCATTTTGGATCGATTGCTGGATGACGATCCTCGTGCCGGTGACCCCCGAATCGACTCCCTCGATCTCAAGAATGTCCTGTCACTGCTCAAGAAGCTTCAGTCTAGTCACGATCCCTTCGCTCGCTACATTCGGGACCAAGCCTATCCGGAAGATCTCGCGGTTCTGGATCGATATGACGGCGCGACTCCGGCGCCGCATCCGGTCGTTGCCGCGGTGGTAGACATTCTCAACCGCGTGATCCTCGGGCCCTTTCTCTATGAGCGTCAGCGATTCGGAAGCATCAAGCTGAGCGCCGAGACCGTCACGTTGATGGAAGATAGTCGCAAAAGTAAGAATGTGTCATCCTTCAATCGCATGTTGCTGGACGAAGCCTATGCAGAGGAGCTGGAGAAGATGCGCAAGCCGGCTCCGTCCTCGTTGTCGCTGCGCGAGCTGAGAGCCTCGGTCGCCAGAGACATTGAGACGTTGCTCAATACGAGGCGTGAACTGCTGTTCGATGTGCCTCAGGACATGGAAGAAGTGAGAAAGTCCATTCTGTTGTTCGGGTTGCCGGATTTCACCAGCTACAGTCTGCTGAACCCGCAGGATCGCAAGTCCCTCCGGCGGGCGGTGGAAGAGGCGCTGGTGACGTTTGAACCCCGGTTGAAATCGGTCCGCGTTACACTTGAAACGCGGGAGAAGTACGATATGACCTTGCGGTTTCGGATCGACGCGCTCCTCCGCACCGACCCGGCGCCGGAGCCGATCACGCTGGACGCGTCGCTCTCTGTCGTCAACAACCAGTACACCGTTCGAGGAGATCTGTAGTGCAAGAATCCTTGCTGGAATACTATGAACGTGAGTTGACGATCTTTCGTCAGCTGGGGCAGGAGTTCGCGCAGGCCTACCCAAAAGTCGCGAACCGGCTCCTCTTGGAGCCGGGAAAATGCGAAGACCCTCATGTTGAACGGCTGATTCAGGCTGTGGCGTTCCTCGCCGCGCGCATTCATCATAAAATCGACGACGAGTTTCCTGAGATCACCAACGCGTTGCTCGGACTCCTCTATCCGCATTACCTGGCGCCGGTTCCGTCGATGTCTGTCGCGGAGTTTACGCTGGATCCCGCCCAGGGCAAATTGACAAGCGGTTACGAGATTCCCCGCCACACGCTGCTCTACTCCCGCCCGATCCAGGGCATTCAATGCCGGTTTCGAACCGGGTACCCACTGACACTCTGGCCGATCACGGTGATGTCCGCTTGCGTCGACGTGCCTGAACGAGTGGGCACCGGTTCCAAGGCGCTCGGTCTGATCCGATTGGAGCTGCACTGCCAGGGAGGCGTCTCCTTTCGCGAACTCCAGCTCGATCGTCTCCGGTTCTATCTTGATGGAGAGGGGCAAGCGGGCCATGCGCTCTACGAATTGCTCCTCAACAAGACCCGAGAGGTTTGGATCAGACCGGCTGGATCGAAGCTCGGGCGTAAGTCGGTCGTCTTGCCTCCGTCCTGTCTTCAACCGGTGGGATTCGGAGAAGATGACGGACTCTTGCCCTATCCTCCCCATGCCTTCATGGGCTATCGATTACTGCAGGAATATTTCACGTTTCCACAGAAATTTCTGTTCGTGGACCTCACCGGTTTTCCGAGTGACTTGCCCGCTGACCTTGGGGACAAGGCCGAGGTATTGATCTTTCTCGATCAGATTCCACGGGCCGATCTTGTTATCAGGCCAGAGCACTTCAAGCTGGGCTGTACGCCGATCGTGAACCTGTTTCCGCTGGTTGCCGAGCCGATCCGCCTTGATCATACCCAACATGAATATCGGGTCATCCCGGACATCCGGCGCCAACAGGCCCATGAGGTCTATGGAGTGACCGATGTGAGCTTGACCGCCGTCGACTCGGAGACGGCACAGCCGGTCCATCCCCTCTATTCCATTAGACACGGGGGGACGGACGAAAAACCGCCGGCCTATTGGTACGCGATCAGACGGCCCACCGTCAGGAAGGGCGATAACGGAACCGAAGTGTTCATCTCTCTGGTTGATCTGGACATGAAGCCCACGCTCCCTCCCTTTGAAACGGTCACGTTACACACCCTCTGCACGAATCGTGATCTCCCGAGTAAACTGTCGGCGGATGAGGTGCGAGGGGAATTCGAACTCGAAGGCGCTGCGCCGGTCGCGAGCATACGGGCGCTGATCAAACCGACAGAACCGGTGCGCCCGCCCTTGAGCGGCGAACGCCAGTGGCGGTTGATCTCTCACTTGTCCCTGAGCTATCTGTCGCTGACTGCTGAAGGACCGGAGGCGCTCCAGGAAATTCTCGGTCTCTACGATTTCTCGGGATCCTCCGTCATACGCCAGCAAATTGCCGGCATCGTGGCGGTGAGTTCGCGTCGAGTGGTTCGACGACCCAGCACGATGGGTTGGCATGGGTTCTGCCGCGGGATGGAGATTACGATCGAATTCGATGAAGAGAAATATGTGGGAAGCAGCCTGTTCTTGTTCGCCTCGGTTCTGGAGAAGTTTCTGGGACTCTATACGACGTTGAACTCCTTCACACAATTGGTTGCGACAACCAGTCAACGAGACAAGCCGATCAAACTATGGCCACCGCGAACAGGAGAACAGGTTCTTCTCTAAGGGAAGAACTGCTTACGAGGGGATTTCGATTCGAATTCTTCCAAGCCGTTCGTCTGCTGACGCGGTGGCATCTGTCGCGTCAGCCGGTCGGCCGACACTCCATGCCGGGAGAAGAAATCCTCCGGTTCCGTTCGCATTTGTCTCTGAGTTTCCCACCCAGCGAAATCCTTCGTATTGAACCGGGAAAATATGAGCACAGGCCGATCGGCATGACCGTGGCTTTCATGGGCCTCATCGGCTCCGAAGGAGCCCTCCCGCGATACTATACGGAACTACTGTTGCAGCGAGCGCAGGTGAATGACCACGCGTTGCGGGACTTTCTGGATCTCTTTAACCACCGGCTGGTTTCGTTGTTCTACAGAGCCTGGGAGAAACATCACTGCGTGGTCGGCTATGAGCGGGCCTGTGAGACCGGAGAAGAGGATCGGTTTGCCAAACTGCTCTATGCCGTACTCGGTTTGGGAACGGTAGGAATACGCGAGCGGCTGCATGGCGACGACGGCGGCTTGTTGCGTTATGCGGGGTTGATCGTTCAGCGACCGCGCTCGGCTCAGGCGTTGGCCCACTGCCTCACCGACTCCTTTCAAGTTCCCGTTCGGATCACGCAGTTCGTTGGGGCGTGGCTGTCGGTCCAGGAAGAGGATTGGACCAGGCTCGGAACGCCGGGAACGAGCAATCGCTTGGGACAAACAGCTGTGGCCGGCACCAAAGTCTGGGATCAACAGGCGGGATTTCGAGTGCGTTTGGGGCCGCTTGATTTTGAAACGTTTTCTGGTTTGCTGCCGTCCGGGAAGGCCTTTGCGACGCTGGTTCGCATGACCAAGTTATTGGCCGGACTAGAATTTGAGTTCCATGTGAACCTCGCGTTGAAGGCGTCGGAAGTCCCGCCCTGTCGCTTGCGTGAGAGCGATACCTATGTGCCACGGCTAGGCTGGACGACCTGGCTTTCCTCGGCGCCACGAACCGCCGATGCGGAGGACGTCATGTTTTCCGGC
>JAICWG010000255.1 GCA_025934915.1 Nitrospira sp. | reverse complement strand
TAGTGAGGAACAAGGCAGAAGGTGTTGTCGCACCTTCTGCCTATTCGGACGGGAACGATTCGATGTCTATCGATTCGGCTGCGGAGTATAGCGGAGATACGGCTTGACGGTGGTGAACCCTTTCGGGAAGAGTTGCTTCGCTTCCGCGTCGCCGACCGCGGGAGTAATGATGCAATCCTCACCCTCTTTCCAGTTCGCCGGAGTGGCGACCTTGTACTTCGATGTCAGTTGAAGAGAGTCGATCACTCTCAACAGCTCATCGAAATTTCGACCGCAGGAAGCGGGATAGGTCAAAGTGAGTTTGACCTTCTTGTCCGGACCGATGATAAAAACCGAGCGCACCGTCATGTTGTCGATGGCGTTGGGATGGATCATATCGTACAGCGTGGCGACCTTCTTATCCGGATCGGCGATGATGGGATAGTTCATCGTCGTCTTTTGCGTTTCGTTGATGTCGTTGATCCAGCCTTTGTGGGAATCCATCGGATCCACGCTGACGGCAATCACTTTGACGCCTCGCTTTTTGAACTCCGGTGAAATTTTGGCCACGGCGCCCAGCTCCGTCGTACACACCGGGGTATAGTCCTTGGGATGTGAGAAGAGGATCCCCCAACCGTTGCCCAGCCATTCGTGAAAATTAATCGTACCCTCCGTCGTTTCCGCCGTAAAATTCGGTGCATCGTCGCCCAATCGTATTGCCATGGAATACCTCCTTGTATCGCGATCACCTACGACAAGATTTCTACTATAGTCGTACAATACTGTGCCTCAACGGACGAGTTCAAGAGGCAGGACAAACGGGACAGGCACAGGCGGATGCCGGAGCCGGTCCCTCCAGCTCAAGCTTCTCGATGGCCTTGCCGATACGGCTAATGAGATCCTTTATCAGGAGCTGCACATGGCCGGCACGGACACTTCGCGTACAAAACTCCATATCTCAAAGGACCCTATGTACCTCATGCTGCGTGAAGGCTGTATCAAGGAGTTCAACGCCAAAAAAGCCGCCGGCGACAGATGCGATCTTCAAGGATGTGATCTGCGCGGTCTCGATCTTCGAGGTTTAGATGCCGACGGGCTGGATTTCAGCGACTGCTATTTCCGGCAATCCGATCTCCGTGGCCTCGACTTGAGCAAGGCCAACATGGAGGGAGCCAGCATCAATGCGTGCAAAATTTCCGGCGTTCTCTTCCCCTCGGAACTGAGCGCCTCTGAGATTGAGCTGTCTCTGCTCCACGGCACGCGGATGCGGTACGGCGTAAAATAACGAGTGTCGGGGCCAAGCAAACCGCGCGAGGACTTCAAGGCATCTCAGGACTTGACGCGGGCTGATCCGGCAACCCGGCGGAGAGGGACAACTGAGTCCGCACCTTCTCATGACCAGACTCGGCAGCGCCCGCATCGAGAAGAGCGACTCGTTCCGCCGTGAGCTTTTCAGCCTCCAGAAGACGGTGGCGGATCGCCTCAGCGCGCTGGTGGGCCAGCGTCTCTAAGTCGCTCGTGGAAATTTGGATGGCCGCCGCGAGTTGTCGCTTCATGTCCGCCACGGTCGGCTGCGTGGGTTCGGCCGGTGTCGCGGATGGATCAGGCGCAGGCAGTTTCGCATAGAGTTTTTCCACCAACCGTTGCTCATCTTTCGGCGACAACTCTTCCTGGTCTGGCTTTCTCCCACCGTTCATCGCGAAAAGCTGATCTCGAAGTTTCATCGTTTGAAGCGCCGCCACATCCAACGTCGAATCAGTCGTCCCCTTGATATCGAGCCGGAGTGCCGCTCGCTCATCCAACGCTTTCTCCAGCGCCTCGAGCTTAGTCAGTTCACTGTCGGCCAGTGAGTCACTCCCTGGTTGAAATTCGATAAATTGCAGGTCTTCATCGCTACCGCCACCGGGCACAAGCTTGCCCATGAGCGCAAATGGCGAAGCGACAACCTTTCCGAGTAGATTGAGCAACGTCGAAATGACCACCTTGCCGTATTTGAAATTCGGATCCTTGAGATCGCCGCGAATCGGCATATCGATTTCGATGAGGCCCTTGCGATCTTGCAGCAGCGCCACGATCAATGGAACAGGTAGCGACGTGGCGTCCGGGCTATTCGTCTTCTCACCGAACGTCAGTTGATCGACATGCACCAGATTTTCCGCCTCCAACACTTTCTGCGACACCTTGTACTTCAAATCGAGCGACAATTTGCCCTTGGACAACCCATACCCCACAAATTTACCGCTGTAGGGTCCGGCCGGCGTCAAATCCATCGCGCCAAGGGTCACGACCAGATCGGTGAAGGCATCGTCGCTCAGCGGGTTGATCTTGCCGGCTATTTTTAGAGGAGCGGCTCTTCCAACTTTTCCTCTCAGGTTGACGTCGGCTTTCTTCAGCTGCTTTGACGACAGTCCTTTGATGGTCCCCCCGAACTCCGTGAGGCTGGTTCTCACGTGTGGCTCAACGGACAAATCCTGAAACGTTGCGGCTAATTTTGCCAACTTGACCTGGTCAATCGTCACCGATACCGGTTCGGCGGCCGTCGCTTGCGGTTTTTCGCCTTTAGGCGATTTTGAAGCCGTCTTTGGGTCGCTTGCCGGAGGCGCGACCGCGAGCCTCGAGAGATTCAGCTGTCCATCGGTTTCCATGGCAATCCGGATGGTTGGTTCTTGCCAGACGATTTCTCCAATCTTCACTGCCGTCGGCTCGACATCCAGCGCGATGCGGTTCACGCTCAACGCTTTCCATGTCAGAATATTGTCGAGATCTTTGCGATCCGCGATCGCCAGTTGATTCACCGCCAGATTTCCCTGAAACCCCAGCATGGGTTCGTTCGGGTGTTCCTTCGCAAAATGCGCCGTTCCATTCAGATCGATTGCACCGTCCAGCACATCGGCATTGAGGAACCGATCCAGATAGGGTTGAAACGGCCGAATGTCGATATGCGCCAGCTTGAGGTCTGCATCGGCGCTGAGAGGTTCAACCGTCGCCTTTCCCTTCACATGGATGGATCCGGTCTGATTAAGTTTCAATGACAGGTCGATGGGAAGCGACTTTTTGAACGGAATCTGAATATGCTTCACGGTGACATTCATGGCATCCACATCCACATGTCCAGGACGTCCCATAGTTCGGTCCTCGAATGACGCGCCATAGTTCTTGATTGCGACTTCGTCGACAGCGATGGACCAGGGCTTCGCCGGTTTTTCCGGCTTGGCGGTCGCGTCTGGAAGCTTTTCCTCTGCCCCCCTCCCGCCGACCGGCGTGAAGAGCTGTTGATAGTTGAGCGTGCCATCAGGATCCATCCATGCCTCGAACCGAGCATCGGACGAATGCACCTTTGCGAGATCGATGGTCTGTTTTTGCAGATCCAGCTGAATCCCATCAAGATCAAACGCTGGGATACTCACGACCGGCTCGATCCCACCTCGTTCCATAATCGCCAGATCCCGAATCGACACATTGCCGTCCTTCACAATTGCTTGAGGAGCCTGACCGCGAAGATCGAAATGGTACGATGCTGATAGACCGAGGACACCCTTCGGGACGTCGAACTGAAACTGATCGCGCACCGCCTGATACAAGCTCCGCAGCCTGATTCCGGATATACTCACCTTGCCGTCGGACTCTACTGGTTCCAGCGAGATGTTCCCCTTCCACTCCACTTTTCCGCCCGTTTCAATCTCAGCCGTGAAGGCATAGGCATTCTCGCTTCCTTGGCTCGGAATGGTGCTGAAGTCCCGTAGCACGAGCTGAATCGGCACCACATCGATCAACACCGGCTTCGGCTTCGACGCATCTGTATATTCCAGAATGCCTCGGCTGATCTCCAGCAGGTCGATCTCCAGCGGCATCATCTTTTTGGGTTCTCCCGATGGAGAGGCCGGTTGCTGCACAGTTTCAGCCGGCGGTGGAGCCAACGACAGCAGATTCATCTTTCCCTCGTGGCTCACCCTTGCCGCCACGAAGGGCATGACGAGGCGAATCTCGTCGAACGCCACCTTCTGCAGGAACAGCGTCACCGCGCGCAGATTCACGACCAACTCCTCGAAACCCAGCATCGGCGTCTGGTTCTGCTCCCGCACTACCAGACCGGTAAGCCGAAGGGAGAGCGCAAACGGATTGAAGGCGGCTTCGCGAAGAACGATCGGATGCTTGATCTGCTCCGAGACGGTGGGAATGACGTACGATGTAATCAGATAGGGAAACAGAACAAATCCGACGAGCGCATAGAAGGCGATCAATCCTACCAGAACGCCGATCACAACTTTGGGTCGGAGACATCGACGCATATCCGCTCGAACCATGAGAACGTGAAGATTGGAGCAAAACTATAGGGGACCGGACCTTTGAATGTCCACTGGGGAATATCCGTTCTTCCTTGGAATTCGATTAGGGGATATCTCCGTTGGCAGCAGTAAAGAGCGAGACGAGGAGAGAATGGTGAAGAATAGGCTCCGGGTCGAGCAAGCTCTGTATGGTGCGCCCGGCTGGAATCGAACCAGCGACCCTCAGCTTAGAAG